>NZ_JAKPBV010000014.1:0-461975 GCF_022662515.1 Lysobacter sp. M15
CCGGCGTTGTCGCCCGCCTGGCCCTGGTCGAGCAGCTTGCGGAACATCTCCACGCCCGTCACCACGGTCTTCTGGGTCGGACGGATGCCCACGATCTCGATCTCGTCGCCCACCTTCACGATCCCGCGCTCGATCCGCCCGGTCACCACCGTGCCGCGGCCGGAAATCGAGAACACGTCCTCCACCGGCATCAGGAACGCCTTGTCGATGTCGCGCTCGGGCTGCGGGATATAGCTGTCCAGCGCTTCCACCAGCTGCAGGATCGAGGGCACACCGATCTCCGACTGGTCGCCTTCCAGCGCCTTGAGCGCCGAGCCCTTCACGATCGGGGTGTCGTCGCCCGGGAACTCGTACTTGGACAGCAGCTCGCGCACTTCCATCTCCACCAGCTCCAGCAGCTCGGCGTCGTCCACCATGTCCGCCTTGTTCAGGTAGACCACGATGTACGGCACGCCCACCTGCCGCGCCAGCAGGATGTGCTCGCGCGTCTGCGGCATCGGGCCGTCCGCGGCCGAGCACACCAGGATCGCACCGTCCATCTGCGCCGCACCGGTGATCATGTTCTTCACGTAGTCCGCGTGGCCCGGGCAGTCCACGTGCGCGTAGTGGCGGTTCGGGCTCTCGTACTCCACGTGCGCCGTCGAAATCGTGATCCCGCGCGCCTTCTCTTCCGGCGCCGCGTCGATCTGGTCGTACGCCTTGAACTCGCCACCAAAACGCTCCGCGCCGATCTTCGTCAGCGCCGCCGTCAGCGTCGTCTTGCCGTGATCCACGTGTCCAATCGTGCCCACGTTCACGTGGGGCTTGGTGCGCTCGAATTTACCCTTGGCCATTTCTAAAACTCCGGGATTGGGGATTGGGGATTGGGGATTCGGAAAGGCGGGATTCGCTATGTTGCGAATCTCGAATCCCGATTCCCGCATCCCGGCTCTTAATTCTTCTTGATCACCGCTTCGGCGATGTTGGTCGGAGCCTCGGCGTAATGGTCGAACTCCATCGTGAACGTGGCGCGTCCCTGCGACATCGAACGCAGCGACGTGGCGTAGCCGAACATCTCGCCCAGCGGGATCATCGCGTTGATGATCTTGCCCGACGGACTGTCGTCCTGGCCCTGCAGGATGCCGCGACGACGGCTCACGTCGCCCATCACGTCGCCGAGATAGTCCTCGGGGCTCACGATCTCGACCTTCATCATCGGCTCGAGCAGCACCGGGCTGGCCTTGTTGAAGCCTTCCTTGAAGCCCATCGAACCTGCGATCTTGAAGGCCATTTCCGACGAGTCGACCTCGTGGTACGAACCGTCGACCAGCTTGACCTTGACGTCGACGATCGGATAGCCGGCCATGATGCCGTTGGCGACCGCTTCCTGGATGCCCTTGTCGACCGCGGGGATGTATTCCTTCGGCACCACACCGCCGACGATCGCGTTCTCGAACTCGTAGCCCTTGCCCTGCTCGTTGGGCGAGATCTCCAGCCACACGTGGCCGAACTGGCCCTTGCCGCCGGACTGGCGCACGAACTTGCCTTCGGCCTTGACCGCCTTGCGGATGGTTTCGCGATAGGCGACCTGCGGCTTGCCGACATTGGCTTCCACGTTGAACTCGCGCTTCATGCGATCCACCAGGATGTCCAGGTGCAGCTCGCCCATGCCCGAGATGATGGTCTGGCCGGATTCCTCGTCGGTACGCACGCGGAACGACGGGTCTTCCTGGGCCAGACGGCCCAGGGCGATGCCCATCTTTTCCTGGTCGGACTTGGTCTTGGGCTCGACCGCCATCGAGATGACCGGCTCCGGGAAGGTCATGCGCTCGAGCGTGATCACGTGATCCTGCGAGCACAGCGTGTCGCCGGTGGTCACGTCCTTCAGGCCCACGGCCGCGGCGATGTCGCCGGCGCGCACTTCCTTGATCTCGTCGCGGTTGTTCGCGTGCATCTGCAGGATGCGGCCGATGCGCTCCTTCTTCGACTTGATCGGGTTGTAGACCTGGTCGCCGGAGTTGAGCGTGCCCGAATACACCCGGAAGAACGTGAGCGAACCCACGAACGGATCGGTCATGATCTTGAACGCGAGTGCCGAGAACGGCTCGCTGTCCGAGGCCTGGCGATGGTCTTCCTTGTCGTTCTCGTCGATGCCCTGCACCGGCGGGCGGTCGATCGGCGACGGCAGCAGCTGGATCACCGCGTCGAGCATCGCCTGCACGCCCTTGTTCTTGAACGCGGTGCCGCAGTAGACCGGAATCACTTCGGTCTTGAGCGTGCGCTCGCGGATGCCGGCCACGATTTCGGCTTCGGACAGATCGCCCTCGTTGAGGTACTTGTCCATCAGCTCTTCCGACGCCTCGGCGGCGGCCTCGACCATGAAGTTGCGCGCCTCGGCGCACTTCTCGACCAGGTGGGCGGGAACGTCGATGTAGTTGAACTTGGTGCCCTGCGACGCGACGTCCCAGGCGATCGCCTTCATCTTGATCAGGTCGACCACGCCTTCGAAGTTCTCCTCGGCGCCGATCGGCACCTGCATCGGCACCGGGTAGGCACCCAGGCGCGACTTGAGCTGTTCGACCACCTTGTCGAAGTTGGCGCCGGTGCGGTCCATCTTGTTGACGAACGCAAGCCGCGGCACCTTGTACTTGTTGGCCTGGCGCCACACGGTCTCGGACTGCGGCTGCACGCCGCCGACGGCGCACAGCACGAACACCGCGCCATCGAGCACGCGCAGCGAACGCTCGACCTCGATGGTGAAGTCGACGTGCCCGGGGGTATCGATGATGTTGAACCGATGCTCAGGCAGCGACTGGTCCATGCCCTTCCAGAACGCCGTGGTGGCGGCCGAAGTGATGGTGATGCCGCGCTCCTGCTCCTGCTCCATCCAGTCCATCGTCGCGGCGCCTTCGTGCACCTCGCCGATCTTGTGGTTGACACCGGTGTAGAACAGGATGCGTTCGGTGGTCGTGGTCTTGCCGGCATCGATGTGCGCCATGATGCCGAAGTTGCGGTAACGCTCGATGGGGGTGGTGCGGGCCACGGTAATCTCTCTTTGCTTCTTGAGCAGCTGCGTTCGCTGTGGCGTGCCTGCCTGTGCGAACCTGGGTTCCGGATGGCCGATGGCCGCCTTTCGGCGGCCGTCGGTCTGGTGCGGCGGTGGTCCCGGAGGGAGCCGCTGCGATGGCGCTTGTCTCTGCGCCTTGCGGGCTTAGCGGACCCGCGCCGACAGTCTTACCAGCGGTAGTGCGCGAAGGCCTTGTTGGCTTCGGCCATGCGGTGGGTTTCCTCGCGCTTCTTGATCGCGCCGCCGCGGTTCTCGGAAGCGTCGATCAGCTCGCCGGCGAGCTTGCGCGGCATCGAGTTCTCGCCGCGCTTGCGGGCCGACTCGATCAGCCAGCGCATCGCCAGCGCCATGCGCCGCGAAGCGCGTACTTCGACCGGCACCTGGTAGGTGGCGCCGCCGACGCGACGCGACTTCACCTCGACCGCAGGCGACACATTGCTGAGCGCCTTCTCGACCAGTTCGAGCGCGTTGGGATTCTTCTCGCCGATCGTGTCCATGGCGCCATACACGATCTTCTCGGCGACCGACTTCTTGCCGCTCTGCATGACCATGTTGATGAAGCGGGCGATGGTCTCGCTGCCGTGCTTCGGGTCGGGCAGCACCGAACGCTGCGGGGTATTGCCTTTACGCGACATGTTGCTTCTCTCGTAGGGCGGGCCTGGCCCGCCGTCAAATCCGGGATGGGCCTGGGCCCGTCTTCATGAATCAGGACTTCGGACGCTTCGCGCCGTACTTGGAGCGGCCCTGGCGACGCTTGGCCACGCCGGCGGCATCGAGCGAACCGCGCACGGTGTGATAGCGCACGCCCGGCAGGTCCTTGACGCGGCCGCCGCGGATCAGCACCACGCTGTGCTCCTGCAGGTTGTGGCCTTCGCCGCCGATGTACGAGATGACCTCGTACCCGTTGGTCAGGCGCACTTTCGCCACCTTGCGCAGGGCCGAGTTCGGCTTCTTCGGCGTGGTGGTGTACACGCGGGTGCACACGCCACGACGCTGCGGGCAGTTGGCGAGCGCGGGCGACGTGCTCTTGTAGGTTTCCGGGCTGCGCGGCTTGCGCACCAGCTGGTTGATCGTTGCCATCGGGTTTGGGTTCTTGGTTTCGAGGCCGAAGCCTGCACGGGTCGTATTCGACGAAAACTAAAGCAGGACGCAACTGCGGCCTGCTTAGACGAAAAAGTATAGCCCGCGCCGACGATCACCGTCAACGCGGACCTGTTGCCGCCGGGGCCGGGCCGTAGCCCGAACCACCGGTCGGGAGCCTTCGCTCCCGGCGGTTCCCCGCCCCTCCTGGGCCGAACACGAGGCGCTCCCTGCGCCTCATTTCGGGTTCTGCGGCGACCCCTTGGGCCGCCTGGGTCATCGCGACTTAGCTGGCGCTGGACTCCTCGCTCGCTTCGGCCGTCTCGCCGGCCTCGGCCGGGGTCGATTCGGCGGGGGCGCCCGACAGGGCATCCATTTCCGCCTGGGTGAGCCCGGAAGCATTGCGCCGGCGTTCGTTGTGATAGGCCAGACCGGTACCGGCCGGGATCAGACGGCCGACGATCACGTTTTCCTTGAGCCCGCGCAGGCCGTCGCGGGTACCGCGGACGGCGGCCTCGGTCAGCACCCGGGTAGTCTCCTGGAACGACGCAGCCGAGATGAACGACTCGGTCGCCAGCGAGGCCTTGGTGATGCCCAGCAGGACCGGCTCGAAGCGGATCGGCAGCTCGCCCTTGGCCAGGAGTTTGACGTTCTCCTCGATCACGCGCTGGCGCTCGGCCTGCTCGCCGTGCAGGAACTTGCCGTCGCCCTGGTCGGTGATCTCGACCTTGCGCAGCATCTGGCGAATGATCACCTCGATGTGCTTGTCGTTGATCTTCACGCCCTGCAGGCGGTAGACGTCCTGGATCTCCTTGACCAGGTACGCGGCCAGTTCCTCGACGCCCTTCAGCCGCAGGATGTCCTGCGGGCTGGGTTCGCCGTCCACCACGGTCTCGCCCTTCTCCACGTGCTCGCCTTCGAACACGATGATCTGGCGGTACTTCGGGATCAGCTCCTCATGCTCCTCGCCATCGGCGCCCTTGATGATCAGGCGCTGCTTGCCCTTGGTGTCCTTGCCGAAGCTGACCACGCCCGAACGCTCGGCCAGGATCGCGGGATCCTTGGGCTTGCGCGCCTCGAACAGGTCGGCCACGCGCGGCAGACCGCCGGTGATGTCGCGGGTCTTGGAGGCTTCCTGCGGGATCTTGGCGACCACGTCGCCGACCCCGACCGCCGCCCCGTCCTGCAGGTTGACGATCGAACGCGGCGGCAGCAGGTACTGCGCCGGCAGGTCGGTACCCGGGATGCTGAGATCCTTGCCCGCCTTGTCGACGATGCGCACGATCGGCCGCAGGTCCTTGCCCTGGTTGCCGCGACGCTTGGGATCGGTGATCTCGCGCGAGGCCAGGCCAGTCAGCTCGTCGGTCTTCTCGATCACGGTCACGCCGTCGACGAAATCGACGAAGCGCATGAAACCGGCCACTTCCGACACGATCGGGTGGTTATGCGGATCCCAGTTCGCCACCGTCTGCCCGGCCTTGAGGGCGCCGCCGTCCTTGACGTGGATGGTCGCGCCGTAAGGCAGCTTGTAGCGCTCGCGCTCGCGGCCGTGGCTGTCGAGCACCGACAGTTCGCCCGAGCGCGACACCGCGACCAGATGGCCGCTGGCGTGCTGGACGTGCTTGAGGTTGTTGAACTTGATCGAACCGGTGGTCTTGACCGTGACGTTGTCGATCGCCGCCGCCCGCGAAGCCGCGCCGCCGATGTGGAAGGTCCGCATCGTCAGCTGGGTGCCGGGCTCGCCGATGGACTGCGCGGCGACCACGCCCACTGCTTCGCCGTGGTTGACGGTGTGGCCACGGCCCAGATCGCGCCCGTAGCAGCTGGCGCACACGCCGAAGCCGCTCTCGCAGGTGATGGTGGAACGCACCTTGATCGCCTGCACGCCGGCGTCCTCGAGCTTCTGCACCCAGGCCTCGTCCAGCAGGGTGTTGCGGGTGACGAACGGATCCTCGTCGTTGCCCGGCAGGAACACGTCCTCGGCCACGATCCGGCCCAGCACGCGGTCGCGCAGCGGCTCGACCACATCGCCGCCTTCCACGATCGGGGTCATGGTCAGGCCAGCGAGCGTGCCGCAGTCGTCCTCGGTGATCACCACATCCTGGGCCACGTCGACCAGGCGGCGGGTCAGGTAACCGGAGTTCGCGGTCTTCAACGCGGTATCGGCGAGACCCTTACGGGCACCGTGGGTCGAGATGAAGTACTGCAGGACGTTCAGGCCCTCGCGGAAGTTCGCGGTGATCGGCGTCTCGATGATCGAGCCGTCCGGCTTGGCCATCAGGCCGCGCATGCCCGCGAGCTGGCGGATCTGCGCCTGCGAACCACGCGCGCCGGAGTCGGCCATGATGTAGATCGAGTTCATCGACTTCTGGTCGACCATCTCGCCCTTGGCGTTCTTCACCCGGTCGGTGCCGATCGCCTCCATCATCGCCTTGGCCACGCGCTCGTTGGTGCGCGACCAGATGTCGACCACCTTGTTGTAGCGCTCGCCGCCGGTGACCAGGCCGCTCTGGTACTGCTGCTGGATTTCCAGCACTTCGTCCTCGGCCTCGGCCAGGATGCCCTTCTTCTCACCCGGAATGATCATGTCGTCGATGCCGATCGACACGCCCGCGCGGGTGGCGTTGGCGAAGCCGGTGTACATCAGCTGGTCGGCGAACACGACCGTGTCCTTCAGGCCCAGCATGCGGTAGCAGGTGTTGATCAGGCGGCTGATGTTCTTCTTGGTCAGCTCGGTGTTGACCAGGGCGAACGGCAGGCCTTCGGGCAGGATTTCCGCCAACAGGGCACGACCGACAGTGGTGTCGATGATCGAGGTACGCGGTTCGCGCGAACCGTCCTCGTTCACCACCACCTCGCTGATGCGCACCTTGACCTTGGCGTGCAGGCCGGCAGCCTTGTTGTCGAAGGCTCGACGCACTTCCGACACGTTGGCGAAGGCCATGCCTTCGCCCGGCTCGTTCTCCAGCGCGCGGGTCATGTAGTACAGGCCGAGCACCACGTCCTGCGACGGCACGATGATCGGCTCGCCGTTGGCGGGCGAGAGGATGTTGTTGGTCGACATCATCAGCGCGCGCGCTTCCAGCTGGGCCTCCAGGCTCAGCGGAACGTGCACGGCCATCTGGTCGCCGTCGAAGTCGGCGTTGAACGCGGTGCAGACCAGCGGATGCAGCTGGATCGCCTTGCCTTCGATCAGCACCGGCTCGAACGCCTGGATGCCGAGGCGGTGCAGGGTCGGGGCGCGGTTGAGCAACACCGGATGCTCGCGGATCACCTCTTCCAGGATGTCCCACACCTCGGCTTCTTCGCGCTCGACCAGCTTCTTGGCGGCCTTGATCGTCGTGGCCAGGCCACGGCGCTGCAGCTTGGCGAAGATGAAGGGCTTGAACAGCTCCAGCGCCATTTTCTTCGGCAGGCCGCACTCGTGCAGGCGCAGGGTCGGGCCGACCACGATGACCGAACGGCCCGAGTAGTCGACGCGCTTGCCGAGCAGGTTCTGGCGGAAGCGGCCCTGCTTGCCCTTGATCATGTCGGCCAGCGACTTGAGCGGGCGCTTGTTGGTACCGGTGATGGCGCGGCCGCGGCGGCCGTTGTCCATCAGCGCGTCGACCGATTCCTGCAGCATGCGCTTCTCGTTGCGCACGATGATGTCGGGCGCATTGAGTTCGAGCAGGCGGCGCAGGCGGTTGTTGCGGTTGATGACGCGGCGGTACAGGTCATTGAGGTCCGACGTCGCGAAGCGGCCGCCGTCCAGGGGGACGAGCGGGCGCAGGTCCGGCGGCAGCACCGGCAGCACGGTCATGACCATCCACTCGGGACGATTGCCCGACTCGAGGAATGCCTCGACCAGCTTGATCCGCTTGGTCAGGCGCTTGAGCTTGGTTTCCGAGCCGGTGCCGGCGATCTCTTCCTTCAGCTTGACCATCTCGGCCTGCAGGTCGATCGTGCGCAGCAGTTCGAACACGGCTTCGGCGCCCATCGCTGCGTCGAAGTCGTCGCCGTGCTCCTGGCGCGCGGTCATGTACTGCTCTTCGTTGAGCAGCTGGCCCTGCTCGAGCGGGGTCAGGCCCGGTTCGGTGACCACATAGGCCTCGAAGTACAGGATGCGTTCGATGTCGCGCAGGGTCATGTCCAGCATCAGGCCGATGCGCGAGGGCAGCGACTTGAGGAACCAGATGTGCGCGACCGGCGAAGCCAGGTCGATGTGGCCCATGCGCTCGCGGCGCACCTTGGCCAGGGTCACTTCGGTGCCGCACTTCTCGCAGACCACGCCGCGGTGCTTCATGCGCTTGTACTTGCCGCACAGGCACTCGTAGTCCTTGATCGGCCCGAAGATCGCAGCGCAGAACAGGCCGTCGCGCTCGGGCTTGAAGGTACGGTAGTTGATCGTCTCCGGCTTCTTCACCTCGCCGAAGGACCAGGAGCGGATCAAATCCGGCGACGCCAGCGCGATCTTGATCGCGTCGAAGTCGAGGGTCGGGCGCTGCTGGTTGAACAGGTTGAGCAGGTCTTTCATTTGATTTCTCCGGTTCGAAGGCAATGAGGGCGCGGACAGGCGCGCGGTCTAGCCGCGCGCGCTACCCGGCTCAGTGCTCTTCGAGTTCCATGTTGATCGCCAGCGAGCGGATTTCCTTCACCAGTACGTTGAAGGACTCCGGCATCCCCGCGACCATCTCGTGCTCGCCGTCGACGATGTTCTTGTACATCTGGTTGCGGCCCTGCACGTCGTCGGACTTCACCGTCAGCATTTCCTGCAGGGTGTAGGCCGCGCCGTAGGCTTCCAGCGCCCAGACTTCCATCTCGCCGAAGCGCTGACCGCCGAACTGCGCCTTGCCGCCCAGCGGCTGCTGGGTGACAAGCGAGTACGGGCCGGTCGAACGCGCGTGCATCTTGTCGTCGACCAGATGGTTGAGCTTGAGCATGTGCATGTAACCCACGGTCACCAGGCGCTCGAACGCATCGCCGGTGCGGCCGTCGTACAGCTGGGTCTGGCCATGGGTCGGCAGGTCGGCCAGGGTGAGCATCGCCTTGATCTCGGACTCGGCCGCGCCGTCGAACACCGGGGTGGCCATCGGCACGCCGTCGGTCAGGTTGTGCGCCAGCGTCAGCAGTTCCTCGTCGCTGAACTGCTTCAGGTCGACGCGGTGGCTTTCCGGCTGCCCGTCGTGGTTGTAGATCTGGTCGAGGAATTTGCGTAGGTCGGCGATCTTGGCCTGGGCCTGCAGCATCGCGTCGATCTTCTTGCCCAGGCCCTTCGCCGCCCAGCCCAGGTGCACCTCGAGGATCTGGCCGATGTTCATTCGGCTCGGCACGCCCAGCGGGTTGAGCACGATGTCCACGGTGGTGCCGTCGGCCATGTAGGGCATGTCCTGCACCGGCACAATGGTCGACACCACGCCCTTGTTGCCGTGGCGTCCGGCCATCTTGTCGCCCGGCTGGATCCGGCGCTTCACGGCCAGGTACACCTTGACCATCTTCAGCACGCCCGGGGCGAGATCATCGCCCTGGGTAATCTTGGCGCGCTTGTCCTGGAAGCGCTTCTCGAACTCCTTCTCATGCGCCTGGATCTGCTTCTGCGCGCGCTCGATCGCATCGCTGGCGTCGTCGTCCTTCATCCGCAGCTGGAACCAGTCGGACTTCTTCAGCCCGTCGAGCACCAGCGAGGTGACGGTGTCGCCCTTCTTCAGGCCAGGGCCGCCGTTGGCGACCTTGCCCTGGATCTGGGTGCGCAGGCGCGCGTAGATCGCCGATTCCAGGATCCGGAACTGGTCGTCGAAGTCCTTCTTGACCCGCTTGATCTCGTTTTCCTCGATCTGGCGGGCGCGCTTGTCCTTCTCGATGCCGTCGCGGGTGAAGACCTGCACGTCGATGACCACGCCGTCCATGCCCGGGGGCACGCGCAGCGAGCTGTCCTTCACGTCCGAGGCCTTCTCGCCGAAGATCGCGCGCAGCAGCTTCTCTTCCGGGGTCAGCTGGCTCTCGCCCTTCGGTGTGACCTTGCCCACCAGGATGTCGCCGGCGCGCACTTCGGCACCGATGTACACCACGCCGCTCTCGTCCAGGCGGTTGAGCGCCTGCTCGGAGACGTTGGGGATGTCGGCGGAGATCTCCTCCGGCCCGAGCTTGGTGTCGCGCGCCTGGACGGTGAGCTCTTCGATATGGATCGTGGTGTAGCGATCCTCCTCGACCACGCGCTCGGAGAGCAGGATCGAGTCCTCGAAGTTGTAGCCGTTCCACGGCATGAACGCGACCAGCATGTTCTGGCCGAGCGCCAGCTCGCCGATGTCGGTCGAAGGGCCGTCGGCCAGCACGTCGCCGCGCGCGACCACGTCGCCCACGTTCACCAGAGGAGTCTGGTTGATGCAGGTGTTCTGGTTGGAACGCGTGTACTTGATCAGCGAGTAGATGTCGACGCCGGCATCGGTATCGCCCGAGATCTCGCTCTCGTTGACCTTGACCACGATGCGCGCGGCGTCGATCTGCTCGATCGTGCCGCCGCGGCGCGCGTTCACGGTCACGCCCGAGTCGCGCGCCACCGCACGCTCGATGCCGGTACCGACCAGCGGCTTCTGCGCCCTGAGGGTGGGCACGGCCTGGCGCTGCATGTTGGCGCCCATCAGCGCGCGGTTGGCGTCGTCGTGCTCCAGGAACGGCACCAGCGCCGCTGCCACCGATACGGTCTGCATCGGCGAGACGTCCATGAAGTGGATCTCACTGGGCGGACGCAGCATCGACTCGCCCTGGTAGCGGCAGGCGACGAACTGCGCGGCGATGTTGCCCTTGCCGTCCTGCGGCGCATTGGCCTGGGCGATGACGAACTCGTTCTCCTCGATCGCCGAGAGGTACTCGATCTCGTCGGTGATGCGGCCGTCCACGACCTTGCGGTACGGCGTCTCGAGGAAGCCGTACTTGTTGGTGCGCGCGAACACGGCCAGCGAGTTGATCAGGCCGATGTTGGGGCCTTCCGGCGTCTCGATGGTGCACACGCGACCGTAATGGGTCGGATGCACGTCGCGCACCTCGAACCCGGCGCGTTCGCGGGTCAGGCCGCCTGGACCCAGCGCCGAAACGCGGCGCTTGTGGGTGACTTCCGACAGCGGATTGTTCTGGTCCATGAACTGCGACAGCTGCGAGGAGCCGAAGAACTCCTTCACCGCGGCGGCCACCGGCTTGGCATTGATCAGCTCCTGCGGGGTCAGGCCATCGGCCTCGGCCATGGTCAGGCGCTCGCGCACGGCGCGCTCCACGCGCACCAGGCCGACGCGGAACACGTTCTCGGCCATCTCGCCCACGCTGCGCACGCGACGGTTGCCCAGGTGGTCGATGTCGTCGACCACGCCGCGGCCGTTGCGGATCTCGGTCAGGACCTTGATCACGTCGAGGATGTCGGACATGTCGCCGCACTGTTCGCGCAGGCGCACCGATTCCTCATCCTTGCGCTCGGCGAAATAGCGCGCGTCGTACAGCACCGGCGCGCCGGTGACTTCCTTGCGACCGATACGGCGGTTGAACTTCATCCGCCCAACGCCGGACAGGTCGTAGCGCTCGAAGGTAAAGAACAGGTTGTGGAACAGGTTCTGGGCGGCGTCCTTGGTCGGCGGCTCGCCCGGCCGCATCATGCGGTAGATCTCGACCAGGGCCTCGAGCTGGGTCTTGGTCGCGTCGATGCGCAGCGTGTTGGACAGGTAGGCGCCGCGATCGAGGTCGTTGACCCACAGCGTGCCCACGGCCTCGATGCCCGCCTTGCGGAACTTGGCCAGCTGCTCTTCGCTGATCTCGTCGTTGGCGGTGGCCAGCAGTTCGCCGGTGTTCGCATCGACCACGTCGTGCGAGAGGATCCGGCCGATCAGGTAGTCGTCGGGCACCGCCAGCGCCTCGATGCCGGAGGCCTCGAGCTGCTTGACGTGGCGCGCGGTGATGCGCTTGCCGGCTTCGACGATCACCTTGTCGCCGTCGGCGAGGTCGAAATTCAGGGTTTCGCCGCGCAGGCGCTCGGGCACCAGCACCAGCTGAACGCCTTCCTTCGGATCGATGTGGAAGGTGTTGATCTCGAAGAACTCGTTGAGCATCTCCTCGTTGGAGTAGCCCAGCGCGCGCAGCAGCACGCTGACCGGCAGCTTGCGGCGGCGGTCGATACGGGTGAACAGCGCATCCTTGGGATCGAACTCGAAGTCCAGCCACGAACCGCGGTACGGGATGATGCGGGCGCTGTAGAGCAGCTTGCCCGAGGAATGGGTCTTGCCGCGATCGTGGTCGAAGAACACGCCGGGCGAGCGGTGCAGCTGCGAGACGATGACTCGCTCGGTTCCGTTGACGATGAAGGTGCCGTTGTCGGTCATGAGCGGGATCTCGCCCATGTAGACTTCCTGCTCCTTCACGTACTTGATCGTCTTGCTCGACGATTCGCGATCGTAGATCACCAGGCGCACGGTGACGCGCAACGGCGCGCCGTAGGACAGGCCGCGGTTGCGGCATTCGCGTTCGTCGAACACCGGGTCGCCCAGCTTGTAGCCGACGTATTCCAGCGCCGCGTAGCCGTTGTAGCTGACGATCGGGAACACCGACTTCAGGGCCGCGTGCAAGCCCTTGTCGCCGCGCTTGGACGGCTCGGTATGCTCCTGCAGGAACTCGCGATAGGAGTCGACCTGGATGGCCAGGAGGAACGGCACCTCGAGGATCGAGCGGCTCTTGCCGAAGTCCTTGCGGATGCGCTTCTTTTCGGTGAAGGAGTATTGCTGCGTCATGGGGAACTAGCGCCTCGTGATTTCGCGGGTGAAGCGCGGCAAGCGCTCATGCTTGCCGGGCGAGCGCACGCCTTGGTGCGCTCAGGGGGGCTTGTTTCCAAACCGGGCAGTGGGAAGTCGCTGGTATTGCCGGCACCAGCACGCCTTCTCCCGCTACTTCCAACTGCCGACTCTGGTTGTAGGTATTGCAACTGCTTGGACTTCAGTAACGGCCAAAGGCCGGAGGCTTGCGCCCCCGGCTTTGGGTCTTGCTCGTCATCCTGCGAGCGCAGGAATCCTGTAGTTCGTGTTGCTGATGGCTCGGATAAACCTTGGATCAAAATCGAAAACGCCAGATCCCCGCCTGCGCGGGGACGACGATCTGCGCGAGCCCGGCGCCTGCGGCGCCGGGCTCGCAAACCGTCACTTGACCTCGACGGTCGCGCCGGCGGCTTCCAGGTCCTTCTTGAACTTGGCGGCGTCGTCCTTCGACACGGCGTCCTTCACGGTGCCACCGGCCTCGGTCAGGTCCTTGGCTTCCTTCAGGCCCAGGCCGGTGATCGCGCGGACCACCTTGATGACCTCGACCTTCTTCTCGCCGGCCGACTTCAGCACCACGGCGAATTCGGTCTGCTCCTCGACCGGGGCGGCGGCGGCGGCCGGGCCGGCGGCCACGGCGACCGGGGCGGCGGCGGACACGCCGAACTTTTCTTCCATCGCCTTGACCAGTTCCATCACTTCCATGAGGGACTTGCCGGCGATCGCTTCGATGATCTGATCGTTGGAAAGGGACATTGTGATTACCTCTGTTATCTAAGATTGGAAACGACTGTTAGGCAGTACTGTCTTGAAGCTGGGATTTCGTATGCCGAATGACGGTCAGGCGGCCTTCTGCTGGCCGACCGCGTTGGTGACGCGGGCGATCTGCGATGCCGGCTCGGAGAGCAGGCGCACCAGCATGGTGGCGGGCTGGACCATGACGCTGAGCAGCATCGACAGCGCCTGGTCGCGGGTCGGCAGAGACGCCAGGACATCCACATGGGAGCCTGGGTACTTCTGTCCGCCCAACGACACCAGTCGCGGCTTCAGCTTATCGTTCGCCTTGGCGAACTCCTTGATCAGGCGTCCTGCGGCGCCCGGGTCTTCCTTCGAGAAGGCGTACAGCAGCGGACCGGTCAGCTCGTCTGCGATGACGGCGTAATCGGTCCCCTCCACTGCGCGCGAGACCAGCGTGTTCTTTGCGACTTTCAGGAACACGCCTTCCTGACGCGCCTTCTTGCGAAGGCTGGTCAGCTGCTCGACTGTCAAACCCGCGTACTCCGCGGCGACCAGCGAATGCGCCTTGCCGGCGACCTCCGCCAGTTCGGCAACGACTTCCTGCTTCTGGGTCAGATTGAGAGCCATTGCATTACCTCGAATGATCGGCGGAAGATGGAAGGCCGGCCATTGATGACCGGGTTGTTGCGGAACGATCCGCATTCCAACGACCGACGACATTGCTTCAACACCAATTCCGGCATCCGCGCCGGAAGTGGAACCAGGTCGGCGGCGAGTCCTTCGCTGCCGGGGCACCGGGTCTTGCGACGCGATGCCCTTGCGGTGGCCGTTTCCAGGTGTAGCGAAATCACTGGAGGGTCGGCAACCATCTACGCAGGCCCTTGCGGCTTAAGCAGCGGTGTCGGATCCGACGGCGATTCCTTGCCAAGCGAGCCTCCGTGCCCGTCGTCGAACCTTCCACGCACCGCGCCTGCGGTCTTTGACGGCGCTCGCGTCCGGCAGATGCCTTGGCGATGCCCTCAAAAAGCCAGGAACCAGTAGGTGGAAACTAGAAACTAGTGATGGGTGTTTCTCTAGTTCCTAGTTCCTGATCACTAGTTCCTGTTATTTCAATGCCAGCGACGACTGGTCCACGGTGACGCCGGGTCCCATGGTCGAGCTGACCGAGATCTTCTGCAGATAAGTGCCCTTGGCCGTGGCCGGCTTGGCCTTGATCAGGTCGAGCAGCAGCGCCTGCAGGTTGTCCTTGAGCTTGCCGGCTTCGAAGTCGGCCTTGCCGATGGTGCAGTGGATGATGCCGGCCTTGTCGGTGCGGTAACGCACCTGGCCGCCCTTGGCGTTCTTGACCGCTTCGGCCGGGTTCGGCGACACGGTGCCCACCTTCGGGTTCGGCATCAGCCCGCGAGGACCGAGCACCTGGCCGAGCTTGCCGACCACGCGCATCGCATCCGGCGTGGCGATGACCACGTCGTAGTTCAGGTCGCCGGCCTGCATCTTCTCGGCCAGGTCGTCCATGCCCACGGCTTCGGCACCGGCGGCCAGGGCCTCGTCGGCCTTGGCGCCTGCGGGTGCGAACACCGCCACGCGCACGGTCTTGCCGGTGCCGGCGGGCAGCACGGTGGAGCCGCGCACCTGCTGGTCGGACTTCTTGGCGTCGACGCCGAGGCGCACGGCCACGTCCACCGACTCCACGAACTTGGTCTTCACGTTGCCCTGCACGATCTTCAGGGCCTCGTCGATCGGATAGACCTTGCCCGGTTCAACCGCGGCCACGATCGCTTTCTGTCGCTTGGTCTGTGCCATGGCCTCAGCCCTCCACCGTCAGGCCCATCGAACGGGCGGAGCCCGCGATGGTGCGCACTGCTGCATCCAGGTCCGCTGCGGTCAGATCGGGCTCTTTCGCCTTGGCGATGTCCTCGAGCTGCTTGCGGGTGACCTTGCCCACCTTCTCGGTGTTCGGGCGCTTGGAACCGGACTGGATGCCGACCGCCTTCTTCAGCAGGATCGACGCCGGCGGCGTCTTGGTGATGAAGGTGAAGGTACGGTCCGAGTACGCGGTGATCACGGTCGGAATCGGCAGACCCGGCTCCAGCTTCTGCGTGGCGGCATTGAACGCCTTGCAGAATTCCATGATGTTCAGGCCGCGCTGGCCCAGGGCAGGACCGACCGGCGGCGAGGGATTCGCCTGCCCGGCTTTCACCTGCAGCTTGATGTAACCGACGACTTTCTTTGCCATTGCTCTACTCCTGCGAGTGCAAGCGCCTTGCGGCTCCTCGCGTCATTGGCCGGCACGAACCACTCGCGCCGGCGATGTTTCGCGGTCAGGCCTTCTCGACCTGGCCGAATTCCAGTTCCACGGGCGTGGAGCGCCCGAAGATCAGCACCGCCACCCGCAGGCGGCTCTTTTCGTAATTGACTTCCTCGACCACGCCGTTGAAGTCGTTGAACGGGCCGTCGGTGACGCGCACCATCTGGCCCGGCTCGAACAGGACCTTGGGACGCGGCTTCTCCACGCCCTCCTGCACGCGCTGCAGGATCGCGTCGGCCTCGTCGTCGCGGATCGGCAACGGCTTGTCGGCGGTGCCGCCGATGAAGCCCATCACCTTCGGCGTTTCCTTGACCAGGTGCCAGCTCTCGCTGTCCATCCGCGGAATGCCGGCTTCCTCGTGCGTGGCGATCTGCACCAGCACGTAGCCGGGGAAGAACTTGCGCTCGGAACGGCGCTTCTGGCCGGAGCGCATCTCCACCACTTCCTCGGTCGGCACCATCACGTCGCCGAAGCGGTCCTGCATGCCGGTGCGCGCGATCCGGTCGCGCAGCGCCTGCGCTACCGACTTCTCGAAGCCCGAGTAGGCATGCACCACGTACCAGCGCTTGCCGGCATTGGAATTGCTTTCGTTCGTCTGCGTTTCCATATCCGTCCGTTACTGCCCCAGCAGGAATTTGACCGCCCACTGGATGATCACGTCGAACAGCGCCAGGATCAGGCTGATGATGATCACCACCGCGATCACGACCCAGGTCGTGCGCAACGCTTCCTGGCGCGTCGGCCAGACCACCTTGCGCAGCTCAAAACGCGATTCGCCGAGGAATTCGCGCGTCTGCGCGCCCTTGGCGGTAGTCAGGAACACCACCGCGCCCAGCACCAGGCCGCCAAAGACGGCCAGCACGCGCACCGGCGTGGGCCACTGGTTGGCGAACCAGTAGAAGGCGAACACGCCTGCCCCCACCAGCAACAGCGCCAACGCATACTTCGCGATGTCGCCGCCGGACGCGCCGTGCTTGGTTTGTACGACCTTGGAATTCACGTCGTTAAAGAACCCAGATTGAAACTGCTTGTCCGTGGAAAGTCCGCATATGGAAACTGCGGGCGGTTGCGGCGAGACCCGCAGGATTGGCACGCCAGGAGGGACTCGAACCCCCAACCTGCGGTTTTGGAGACCGCTGCTCTGCCAATTGAGCTACTGGCGTGTATCCGGAACCTCGGGCCTCAAAGTCGGTGTTTCCTCAAGACGGCGAAGGCGGACCGCCAGGCGGCCCGCCGTTCGCGCTCGATGCAGCGGCGTTTCCGCCGCCGCAGGCTTACTTCAGGATCTTGGCCACCACGCCGGCGCCGACCGTGCGGCCGCCCTCGCGGATCGCAAAGCGCAGACCCTCGTCCATCGCCACCGGGTTGATCAGCGAGACCTTCATCTTCACGTTGTCGCCCGGCATCACCATCTCGGTGCCTTCCGGCAGCTCCACCGCACCGGTGATGTCCGTGGTCCGGAAGTAGAACTGCGGACGGTAGCCCTTGAAGAACGGCGTGTGACGGCCACCCTCATCCTTGCTCAGTACGTACACCTCGGCCTCGAAGTCCGTGTGCGGCGAGATCGAACCGGGCTTGCACAGCACCTGGCCGCGCTCCACGTCGTCGCGCTTGGTGCCGCGCAGCAGCAGGCCGGCGTTGTCGCCCGCCTGGCCCTGGTCGAGCAGCTTGCGGAACATCTCCACGCCCGTCACCACGGTCTTCTGGGTCGGACGGATGCCCACGATCTCGATCTCGTCGCCCACCTTCACGATCCCGCGCTCGATCCGCCCGGTCACCACCGTGCCGCGGCCGGAAATCGAGAACACGTCCTCCACCGGCATCAGGAACGCCTTGTCGATGTCGCGCTCGGGCTGCGGGATATAGCTGTCCAGCGCTTCCACCAGCTGCAGGATCGAGGGCACACCGATCTCCGACTGGTCGCCTTCCAGCGCCTTGAGCGCCGAGCCCTTCACGATCGGGGTGTCGTCGCCCGGGAACTCGTACTTGGACAGCAGCTCGCGCACTTCCATCTCCACCAGCTCCAGCAGCTCGGCGTCGTCCACCATGTCCGCCTTGTTCAGGTAGACCACGATGTACGGCACGCCCACCTGCCGCGCCAGCAGGATGTGCTCGCGCGTCTGCGGCATCGGGCCGTCCGCGGCCGAGCACACCAGGATCGCACCGTCCATCTGCGCCGCACCGGTGATCATGTTCTTCACGTAGTCCGCGTGGCCCGGGCAGTCCACGTGCGCGTAGTGGCGGTTCGGGCTCTCGTACTCCACGTGCGCCGTCGAAATCGTGATCCCGCGCGCCTTCTCTTCCGGCGCCGCGTCGATCTGGTCGTACGCCTTGAACTCGCCACCAAAACGCTCCGCGCCGATCTTCGTCAGCGCCGCCGTCAGCGTCGTCTTGCCGTGATCCACGTGTCCAATCGTGCCCACGTTCACGTGGGGCTTGGTGCGCTCGAATTTACCCTTGGCCATGACTGTCTATCTCGCTGACGTTGTGTGGTGGTGTGCTGGTTTTTCTGGTGGAAAGTCCGATCTCGAGGACCGGACCCTGCGGTATGACCGCCTGTTGGTGCTCACGAATGGAATCGAACCATCGACCTCCTCCTTACCAAGGAGGTGCTCTACCGACTGAGCTACGTGAGCGTTGAAACTGGTTGTGACGACCGGATAATTCAACTGCCGGACAATTCAATGGAGCGGGAGACGGGAATCGAACCCGCACTAGTAGCTTGGAAGGCTACAGTTCTACCATTGAACTACTCCCGCACCGTGACGCTTGTGGATGGGGCTGGAACTGGTGGAGGGAGGTGGATTCGAACCACCGAAGGCGTAAGCCAGCAGATTTACAGTCTGCCCCCGTTGGCCGCTTGGGTATCCCTCCGAAGTCTCCGGGCCACGCATCCCGTAAATCCCTGAAACAGCCCGCGATTTTGACGGGGGAGCGGATTTCTGTCAACGCTCGATCCAGCCTTGGCCCAATTCAGACGTTGAACCGGAAGTGCAGGACATCGCCCTCCTGGACCCGGTATTCCTTGCCCTCCAGGCGCAGACGCCCGGCTTCCCGGGCCCCGGCTTCGCCCTTGTAGCGGATGTAATCGTCGTAGCCGATGGTTTCGGCGCGGATGAACCCCTTCTCGAAGTCGGTATGGATCACGGCGGCGGCCTGGGGCGCTGTGGACCCGGCTTTCACGGTCCAGGCGCGCACCTCCTTCTCCCCGGCGGTGAAATAGGTCTGCAGCCCGAGCAGCCGGTAAGCGGCCCGGATGACGCGGTTCAGGCCCGGCTCGTCCAGACCCAGGTCCCTGAGGAACTCGTCGCGGTCGGCGTCTTCTAGCTGGCTCAGCTCCTCCTCGATCGCGGCCGAGACGGGTACCACCTCGGCCCCTTCGCCCGCAGCCCGCTCCCGGACCGCGTCCAGGTGCGGGTTGCCGGTGAACCCGTCCTCCAGCACGTTGGCCACGTACATGACCGGCTTCAGGGTCAGCAGGAACAGGTCGCGGACCGCCGCACGGTCCTCGTCCGACAGGCCCAGCGCCCGGGCCGGCCTGCCGCTGTCCAGGCCGGCGCGGATCCGGGCCAGGATCTCGACCCGGGTCTTGGCGTCCTTGTCGCCGGTCTTGGCCGACCGCTCGGCCCGCTGCAGGGCCTTTTCGACCGATTCCAGGTCGGCCAGGGCCAGTTCGGTATCGATCGTTTCGATGTCGGCGATCGGATCGACCTTGTTGTTGACGTGGATCACGTCGTCGTTTTCGAAGCAGCGGACCACGTGGCAGATCGCATCGACCTCGCGGATATGGGCCAGGAACTTGTTGCCCAGGCCTTCACCGCTGGCCGCGCCAGCCACCAGCCCGGCGATGTCGACGAACTCGACTGCGGTGGGAATGACCTTCAGCGGCCGGGCGATGCCGGCCAGCGCGTTCAGGCGCGGATCCGGCACCGGCACCACGCCCACGTTGGGTTCGATGGTGCAGAACGGGAAATTGGCCGCGGCGATGCCCGCCTTGGTCAGCGCGTTGAACAGGGTCGACTTGCCGACATTGGGCAGGCCGACGATGCCGCATTGGATACCCATTGCTTGAATTCCGGGATTCGTGATTCGGGATTCGGGATTCGTGAAAGCCAGGCCGCGCTTCGCCGACGAATCCCGAATCCCCAATCCCCAATCCCTACTCCCTGGGGGTGTGCAGCCGCGTCATCGCATCCATGAAGTTGCCCTGCACCGCCAGCGGCAACACGTCCAGCGCGTCGGCGATGGCGCGCTCGATCAGCGCATCGTCCGCGAGCGACGCCCGCCCCAGCACCCACGGCGTGACCCGGTCCTTGTGCCCCGGATGGCCGATACCGATGCGCAGACGGTGGAAGCGCCCATGCCCGAGCAGCCGCATCGTGTCGCGAAGACCGTTCTGGCCGCCATGGCCGCCGTCGAACTTGAGCCGGGCCACGCCCGGAGGCAGGTCCAGCTCGTCGTGCGCCAGCAGCGCCTGCTCGGGCTCGATCTTCCAGTAACGCAGCGCCGCCGCTACTGATTTGCCGCTGAGGTTCATGAAGGTCGCCGGCTTGAGCAGCCACAGGTCGCGGCCGGCGAAGTCGATCTTCGTGGTCTCGCCGAACAGCTTGCTGTCCAGCCCGAACCGCCCGCCGGCCTTGTCCGCGAGCGCGTCGATAAAACGGAACCCGGCGTTGTGCCGGGTCCGTGCGTGTTCGGGGCCCGGATTGCCCAGCCCGACGATGAGACGCAAACCTTCCATCGCTGCGATGCACATCGGCGCGCCCGCGAAGGCGCGCCGACGCACGGCTTACTTCTTCTCTTCGCCCTCGCCGGCAGCACCGGCTTCGCCGCCATCGCCTTCGGCCTGTTCGCCTTCGGCGGCTTCGGCAGCTTCCTCGCCCTCGGCCGCCACTTCTTCCTCGACCTCTTCCTTCACGAAACGCGCCACGGCCACAGCCGGATTGTGCTCGTCGTCGATCTTGAGGGTGGGGGTGACGCCTTCGGGGAACTTGACGTCGGACAGGTGCACGGTATCGCCGACCGCGATGTTGCCCAGATCGATCTCGATGAATTCCGGCAGGTCCTTCGGCAGGCAGGTCACTTCGACTTCGTTCATCTCGCTGGTGACCGCAACGTCGACGGTCTTGCCGGCCGGAGAGGTCTCGATGTTGATGAAGTGCAGCGGCACGCTGACGCGGATCGCCTCATTGGCGTTCACCCGCTGGAAGTCCAGATGCATGATCACCTGCCGGTACGGATGGCGCTGCATGTCGCGCAGCAGGACCTGCTGCGGCGTGCCGTCGACATCGAGGGTGATGATCGACGAGTAGAACCAGTCGTTCTGGCTGGCCAGCCAGGTCTTCTCGTGCTCGAGCTGGATGCTCTGCGGCTTGGCGTCGCCGCCATAGACGATGGCCGGGATCTGTGCCGCATGACGCAGGCGGCGGCTCGCACCCTTCCCCTCGTCCTTGCGGCCAGAGGCCGATAGCTTGTGTTCGGTTGCCATTTGCGTTTACTCACTTCGTTGCGATGAAGCCGCATCGCTGCGGCGTGTCGACTCCCCCGCGACCAGGAGAGCCTTGTTGGGTCAGTCCACGTAAAGCGAACTGACCGATTCCCCGAAGGCGATCCGACGGATCGTCTCGGCAAGCAGTTCGGCGACGCTGAGCTGGCGGATGCGTCCGCAGGCCCTTGCGGCGTCCGACAACGGGATCGTGTCGGTCACCACCAGCTCGTCGAGCTGCGAATTGTTCAGGTTGTCGATTGCCGCACCCGACAGCACCGGGTGCGTGCAGTATGCGACCACCTTGGTCGCGCCCTCGCCCTTCAGCGCCGCCGCGGCGGCGCACAGGGTGCCGGCGGTGTCGACGATGTCGTCGACCAGCACGCAGATCTTGCCGCGCACGTCGCCGATGATGTTCATCACCGTGGCGACGTTCGCCTTCGGCCGGCGCTTGTCGATGATGGCCAGGTCGGCATCGTCGAGGCGCTTGGCGATGGCCCGGGCGCGGACCACGCCGCCCACGTCGGGAGACACCACGATCAGATCGTCGGTCCCGTAGGCACGCCAGATG
This sequence comes from Lysobacter sp. M15, assembly GCF_022662515.1. Lineage (NCBI taxonomy): Bacteria > Pseudomonadati > Pseudomonadota > Gammaproteobacteria > Lysobacterales > Lysobacteraceae > Lysobacter > Lysobacter sp. M15. The sequence continues at coordinate 21,991 of NZ_JAKPBV010000014.1, forward strand.
TCGGCGAGCAGCAGCGGCGAGGCGTACACGTTGTCGACCGGAATATCGAAGAAGCCCTGGATCTGGTCGGCATGCAGGTCGATGGTCAGCACCCGGTCCACATGCACCACGCTGAACATCGAGGCCGCCACTTTGGCCGTGATCGGCATCCGCGCCGAGCGCGGACGCCGGTCCTGACGGGCGTAGCCGAAGTACGGCACCACCGCGGTGACCTTGCCGGCCGAAGCGCGCTTGAGCGCGTCCACCAGCGCCAGCAATTCCACCAGGTGCTCTGCGGCCGGCGCGCAGGTTGGCTGGATCACGAACACGTCCTGGCCGCGGACGTTCTCGTCGATCTCGATCTGCACCTCGCCGTCGGAGAACTTCCCGACCACCGCCTTGCCCAGCCCGATCCCGAGCTCCTCGCACACCGCCTTGGCGAGTGGGCGATTCGCATTACCGGAAAAGACCAGCAGCTCCCGATCGTCCTGCATGTCTTGCTCCGCTCGCTCTGACCGTTGCGGGAAAAAACCATGATCCGGGACTGGCGACCGGTGATTCGCAAACGCGGATGCTGCCGCTTCAGGAATCACCAATACCGAATCACGAATCGCGTCTGTGGCAGGGGCGGAAGGATTCGAACCTACGCATGCCGGGATCAAAACCCGGTGCCTTAACCACTTGGCGACGCCCCTGCAGGAACCCGCGTTTCGAGCGCATCCAGCAGCGGCGACCGCTCCGCACCACGCGCCAGCCAGGCGTTGAGCCCGGGCGGCAGCGATGCCAGCGCGACTTCGGCCAACTCGCGGCTAGCGAATTCGACGAAGACGCCGCTTCCGGTGCCGGTCAGGCGCGGCCGGCTAACCGACCCGCCGACCCTGGACAGCGCGGAGAACACGGCCTCGACGGCCGGTTCCCGACGGCGCAGCACAGGTTCGAACGCGTTGCCGAGGACGGCACCTTGTCCGAATGCATCCGAAACGAAGTCGGATATTGTCGCGGGCGGGGAATCGCGCGTCAATTCAGGTGTCTGGAACAGGTCCGCAGTGGAGGCATGCACGCCCGGGGCCACCAACAGGTACCAGGCCGGGGGCAGATCGAGCGGAACCAGCCGCTCGCCGACCCCTTCGGCCCAGGCGTTGCAGCCCTGCACGAAGACCGGGACGTCCGCCCCCAGGGTCAGGCCCAGGCCGCAAAGCTGTTCCCGATCGACGGGAGAACTCCACAAGGCGTTGAGGCCGACCAGGACGCTGGCCGCATCCGAAGACCCACCGCCGAAACCGGCGCCTGCCGGGATGCGCTTTTCAATCCAGATATCTGCACCTAGTGTGCAGTTAGCTGCGTTTTGCAGGCTTTTGGCGGCTCGAACAGCCAGATCAGCGGCTTCGGCAACGCCTGCTGGCGCATCCCCATGCCGGACGATGCGACCGTCGCTTCGAACGCGGAGACGGATCGTGTCGCCCCAGTCCAGCATCCGGAACACCGTCTGCAGCTCGTGATAGCCATCGACACGCCGGCCCACGATCCGCAGGAACAGGTTCAGCTTGGCGGGGGCTGGCCAGGAGGTCCAGCCTGCCTGACGCCGGGCCTCCGACACCGGAGCGCTCACGGCCGTAGGCGATACGCGGCAGCGCTCATTGCCATTGGTCCACGATCAGCCGGACCTTGGCTTGCGCGCGTACCGCATGCAGCCGATGCGGGAGTTCGATGGCAGTACCCGTGACCGGCCGCCAGTCGCTGTAATCGATCTGCCAGCCGCCTTGGATCAGTTGAGAAAGGCGGCCATCTGCGCCGAACTGCTGCTCAACTACACCGAACCTGCCTTCATCGGCGCGTCCGCCCCGTACCCAGCTGGCCAGCGCTTCGACCGGGATCTCCCAGCGCGTCGCATCGCGCAGCAAGGCGGCGGCATCGCTGCCTTCGCGTGGGCCGCCTTCCAGACCCTCCAGCCGCGCGCGGTCCGGCGTGCCGCTGAGCCGCCAGCTCTGGCGGGTGACCGGCGCGCTCAATGCCACTTGGTAGACCGGCCCGTCCTGGATCCACTCGATCCGGCCGCTGCCGCCATCGCGCCCGTTCGCCAGAGCGATCCTGCCGGCCAGCGACCAGGATGGCAGGCCTGCCAGGGCAGCCTCGCGCTGCTGCTGGTGCTGCTGTGGATCGCCAGCGATGGCGGGCAGCATCGTTCGCGGTGCCGGGGTGGCGCAGGCGGCGAGCAGGGCCGCACACGCGACGGTGGCGAGAAACCGCAGGCTCATGCGCCGGTTTTCTCCAACGCACGCTTGAGCGACCGGTTTTCGTTGTCCGGATCGAGCTTGCGCGCTTCCTCGAAGAATTGCCGGGCCTCGTCCTTCTGGCCCTCGAACCACAGCACCTCGCCGATGTGCGCGGCGATTTCCGGGTCCTTCTGCAGCGAGAACGCCCGCCGCAGTTCGACCAGCGCCTCACGGTTGCGCCCCAGGCGATACAGTACCCAGCCGTAGCTGTCGATGATCGCGGCGTTGTCGGGTTCGGCCACGCGCGCGCGATCGATCAGCTCCAGCGCCTCCTTGTAGCGCGTAGTGCGGTCGGCCAGGGTATAGCCGAGCGCATTGAGCGCAGCGATATTCTCCGGCTCGGCCACCAGGATCTTGCGCAGGTCCGCTTCGGCCCGCGCGATGTCGTCGCGACGCTCCCAGCTCAGCGCGCGCGAGTACAGCAGGCCGCCTTCGTCCGGAAACGCCGCCAGGCCGCGGGCGAACGCATCGAGCTCGTCCGGCGAGCGCGGATCGTCCTTGGCATGCAGCTCGGCTTCGAGCAGGTAGGCGTCACGACGGGTGCCCTCGTCCGCCGCGGCATCGGCCTGGATTTCGCGCAATTCGGCGAAGGCTTCCTTTGCCCGCCCCAGTTCGTGCAGCACGCCAGTGGCGCGCAGCCGCGCCTGCCAGCGCGCCTCGCCGCCTGGCACGGTCCGGTACCAGGCCAGGGCTTCGTCGTAGCGCTTGAGGAATTCGGCGATCTGGCCGAGCAGCAGCCGGCGGTTGGGGTCGGGTTCGGCGGAGGTGGCTTTCAGTTCGTCGTAAAGACGCCCGAGCGCTGCGTCGTCCTTGGCCTTGGCCAGCAGCGAGGCGCGCAGGCCGTAGCTCTGATCGGTCTGGGGCCCGCGCGAAAGCGCATCGGCGGCGGCCACCGTGTCGCCGAGCGCGTCGTATTCGGCGGCGATCGCGGTGCGCAGCTCCGGAAGCATCAGGGCCGCATCGGCTGCGTCGGCCAGCGCCTTGCGCGCCTCGGCGGGCTTGCCCGCCTCGCGCAGCTGACTGGCACGCAACAGGGCCACGCGCGGTTCGCCGGGGAAGCGCTCGACCACTTCGGCCACGATGCGTTCGGCCAGTGTCGCCTGCTGCAGCTGCAGGGCGAGCCCGCCGAAGGCAAGCCAGGCCTGCAACTGCTGCGGGAGGGCATCGGCCTCCACCAGTTCGCCCAGGATCTTGGCCGAGAGCTTTGGATCCTTGCCGCTGTTGCCCAGCGCGTTCAAGGCATAGCGCCAGGCGCTGCGATCCTGGTCCGCCAGCAGCGCCTGTAGCTGGCGCCGCGCAGTGCGGGCGTCCTTGCGGCGCAGCGACAAGGTCGCGTCGGCGCCGCGCATGGCCAGGGAATCGGGTGCGCGCTTGCGCCACAGTCCCAGCGCCTCGGCCGCACGCTTGTCCTGGTTGGCGAGCAGGGCGATACGGGTGGCGCGTTCGGCCAGCCCGGCATCGTCCGCGGATTCACGCGCGGCCTTGAGGTACCAGTCGCTGGCTTCGTCCAGGCGCCCGGCCTGGAGTGCGTATTCGCCAGCCATGGTGGCGGCAAGCGTGTCGTCAGGAGGTGGCTTGCGCGCACTGGCGGCCTGCGCATGCGACGCGCTCAGCACGGCGCAGAGCATCAGGCATTGCAGGGGGCGCAGAAGGTTGGCGGGCATGGAGGGCGTATGGGCCGTAAAATGGCGGCGTTCGCATCGCAGCTTAGCTCAAGCCTCCTAAACACAAAGCAGCACCCCGCATCGCCAGCCAGACGCCAGCGTGAGCCAGCTCCTCGTCCTCGGGATCAACCACGAAACCGCGCCGGTCGCCGTGCGCGAGCGGGTGGCCTTCGCCCAGGAAGCGCTGCCGCAGGCACTGATCGCACTCAAAGCCTTGCCGCAGGTGCAGGAGGTCGCGCTGCTGTCCACCTGCAATCGCACCGAACTCTACGCGGTGGCTGGAGACGGGGGCGAAGTCCTGGGCGAATGGCTGGCCACCCACCCCGGCGACGCCGCCGGCCTGCACGCCTACCTGTACCGGCACGCCGACGGCGACGCGGCCCGGCACCTGTTCCGGGTAGCGAGCGGCCTGGATTCACTGGTGCTGGGCGAACCGCAGATCCTGGGACAGGTGAAACAGGCCTGGATCGCGGCACGTGCTGCCGGCACCTTGGGCAGCCGGCTGGACCGGCTGTTCCAACACGCCTTCACCACGGCCAAACGCACCCGCACCGAAACCCGCATCGGCGCCAGCCCGGTCTCGGTGGCGTCCACGGCCGTACGCCTGCTGCAGGAATCCTTCGCCCGACCCAGCGAAGCCACCGTGCTGCTGATCGGCGCCGGCGAAACCATCGAGCTCGCCGCGCGGCACCTGGTACAGGCCAAGGTGGCGCGCCTGCTGGTCACCAACCGGACGCTCGCGCACGCGCAGGAACTGGCCAGCCGGCACGGTGGCTACGCGCTGCCGCTCGACGAGCTGGATCGCCACCTGGCCGAAGCCGACGTGGTGATCAGCGCAACCGCCAGCCGCGATCCGGTGATCGCACGCGCCCATGTGGAAGCGGCCCTGCACACGCGCAAGCACCGGCCGATGCTGCTGATCGACCTGGCGGTGCCGCGCGACATCGCCGCGGATGTCACCGAGCTACGCGACGCCTATCTGTACACCGTCGACGATCTGCAGCGCGCGGTCGAGGACAACCGCCGCACCCGGCGCGAAGCCGCCGAGGAAGCCGAAGCGATCATCGAACTGCAGGTGGCACGCTATGCCGGCCAGGCAGCCGCGCGTGCCCGCACCGCACCACTCAAGCAACTGCGCAGCCACGGCGAGGTGGCGCGCGCCGAATCGCTCGCCAAGGCGCGCCAGCAGCTCGCTGCAGGTGTCTCGCCGGAACAGGCGCTGGAATTTCTGGCCCATACATTGACCAACCGTCTGTTGCATGCGCCGACGGTGGCGCTGCGCGAAGCCGCATTGACCGGCGATGCCGAACTCGCGCGCGCTGCCGAGCGGATGTTTCCAGCGATGGATATCGGGAATGCGGAACCGGGAATCGAGGGAGCTGCCGATCGCGAGCGTTAGCGACCTCGCACGCTGCTCACCGCGATTCACGCTTTTCCCCATTTCCGGATTCCCATGCTCCCCACCCTGCGCCGCAAACTCGAAGCCCTGGCCGAGCGCCGCGACGAGCTGGAACGGCTGCTCGCCGATCCCGCCACGATCGCGGACAACGACCGCTTCCGCGCGCTTTCGCGCGAATTTTCCCAGCTCGAGCCGGTCGCCCGCGCGCTCGCCGCCGAAATGCAGGCCAAGCAGGACCTGGCCGCAGCCGAGGCCATGCGCGACGATCCGGAACTGACGGAACTGGCGGAAGAGGAAATCACCGCCGCCATCGCGCGCCTGGCCGAACTGGAAGGCGAACTCATGGCGCAGCTCGTCCCCCGGGACGCGCGCGACGAGGGCGGCCTGTATCTGGAGGTGCGCGCCGGCACCGGCGGCGACGAAGCCGCGATCTTCGCCGGCGATCTGTTGCGCATGTATACGCGCTATGCCGAACGCCAGGGCTGGAAGGTCGAGGTGGAATCGGCCAATCCGGGCGAGCACGGCGGCTACAAGGAAGCGGTCGCGCGCATCGAGGGTCGCGGCGCGTATTCGCGGCTCAAGTTCGAATCCGGCACCCACCGCGTGCAGCGCGTGCCCGAGACCGAATCGCAGGGCCGCATCCACACCTCGGCCGCGACCGTGGCGATCATCCCCGAGGAAACCGGCGAGATCGACATCCAGATCAACCCGGCCGACCTGAGAGTCGACACTTTCCGTTCCTCCGGCGCGGGTGGCCAGCACGTCAACAAGACTGACTCGGCGATCCGGATCACCCACCTGCCCAGCGGGGTTGTCGTCGAATCGCAGACCGAGCGCAGCCAGCACGCCAACCGCGACAAGGCCATGAAGCGGCTCAAGGCGATGCTGGTGGAAGCCGAAACCGAACGGCGCGCCGCCGCGCAGGCCGCAGTGCGCAAGCTGCAGGTCGGCAGCGGTGACCGCAGCCAGCGGATCCGCACCTACAACTATCCGCAGGGCCGGATCACCGATCATCGCGTCGAAGGCCTGACCCTGTACGACCTGCCCAACGTGCTGGAGGGCGATCTGGACGCACTGGTCGAACGCCTGGCACGCGAACACCAGGCCGACGAACTGGCCCGCCTGACCGAAGGCGGTTGAATGCCTGTAGGAGCGGCGTAAGCCGCGAGCTTTCCACCCCCGAAGCTTGAAGGACGCTGCGAAAAGAGCCCGCGACTGGCGTCGCTCCTGCATTCGAGCGAGGCCGGGTGTCCATCGCGGCTTCCGTCTCGCGTGCTTCCGTTCTAGGCTTGCACCATGCCTGCCATCACCACACGACGCGCCACCCTCGCCGATCTCGAAGCGATCGTGCCCCTGTTCGATGCCTACCGCGGGTTCTACGGCCAGGCCAGCGATCCGGCCCGCGCGCGCGACTGGTTGCGCGAACGGATGCAGCGCGACGAGTCGGTGGTGCTGGTCGCGGAGCGCGAAGGTGCGGTCGTCGCGTTCACCCAGCTGTATCCGATGTATTCCTCGGTACGCACCGCGCGCACCTGGATCCTCAACGACCTGTTCGTTGCCGAGTCCGCGCGCCGCAGCGGTGCCGCGCGCGCGCTGCTCGACGCCGCGGCGGAATTCGCGCGCGAACAGGGTGCCGGCGGGATCTCCCTGGAAACCACCCGCGACAATGCACCCGCGCGCGCCCTCTACCGCAAGGCGGGCTGGAGCGAGGATGCGACCCAGTGGTATTCGCACACATTCGGCGGCTGATGCTGCGGCAGGCTCGATGGGCGTGCGGCTGGTCAAAACCCACCCTACACTGCACCCATGAGCGCCTCCCGCGATTTCATTCCGCTGTCCCTGTGCGTGCTGACGGTCTCCGACACACGCGATGCGTCCACCGATAGCTCCGGCGACTATCTGGTGGAGGCTCTGCAGGCCGACGGACATCGTCTTGCACAGCGCGCCCTGCTGCCCGACGACAAGTACCGCCTGCGGGCGGTCGTGGCCGGATGGATCGCCGACGAGGCGATCGATGGCGTCCTGGTGACCGGTGGCACTGGTTTCACCGGCCGCGATTCCACGCCAGAAGCCCTGCTGCCGCTGCTGGACAAACAGATGCCGGGCTTCGGCGAGCTGTTCCGCGCCATCTCCTTCGACGAGATCGGTACCTCGTCCCTGCAGTCGCGTGCCTTCGCCGGGCTGGCCAACGCCACCTTCGTATTCGCGCTACCCGGCTCGACCTCGGCGTGCCGCACAGCGTGGGAGCAGATCATCCGCGCGCAGCTCGATGCGCGCACGACGCCCTGCAACCTGGCCACGCTCAAGCCGCGACTGAGGGAATCCTGATGCCCATCGACCAGACCCTGCGATTGCTGGCGAAGGCCCGCGGCCTTTCGGTGACCGATATCGCCACCGCGATCCCGCGTGCCGGCGTGGCCACGGTGAGCGCGTGGATGCGCGGCGAAAAGCTGCCCGGCAGGGACCAACTCGATGCGCTGGCGCGCACGTTCGGCGTGCCCGCCGGAGCACTGCTTTCGGAACTGGCAAGCACCCTGGACCCGGCGCGGACCAAGGGCGAGCACGAATTGCTTGCCGCCTACCGCGCGTTGCATACAAAACAGCAAGGGGCGCTGCTGGAAGTGGCGCGCAGCATGGCGAAGGCCAGGTCCTGAACCTTCGCGGGAATCGCTGCGAAGGCGGCACGCCTCTCCCCGACGCCCGATGACCCATTGAGATCCGCGCCACGCCGATGAAAGCACTCAAGCGCAAGGATTACGAGGCCCTGCTCGAGCCGATGCAGGAGGAACTGGTGGCTATGGCGCGCTGGCTGCAGCGCAGCGGAAGGCGCCTGGTGGTGCTGTTCGAAGGCCGCGACACCGCCGGCAAGGGCGGCACGATCGATGCGATCCGCCGGCACCTCAATCCGCGCCAATGCAAGGTCGTCGCCCTGGCCAAACCAAGCGAGAGGGAAGCATCGCAATGGTACTTCCAGCGCTATGCCGCGCACCTGCCCGCGGCAGGCGAGATCGCCCTGTTCGACCGCAGCTGGTACAACCGCGCCGGCGTGGAGCAGGTCATGGGCTTCGCCACCCCCGCGCAGGTCAAGGCGTTCCTGCAGGACGCGCCCCTGTTCGAGAAGATGCTGGTGGACGACGGCGTGCTGCTGTTCAAGTACTGGCTGTGCTGCGATCAGGCGCGCCAGGAGGAGCGGTTCGCCGAGCGTCTCGAAGACCCGCTCAAGCGCTGGAAGCTTTCGCCGGTCGACCTGGAAGCGCGCAAGAAGTACCGCGACTACACCCGGGCGCGCGAAGCCATGCTTAAGGCCACCCATACCGCGCACGCGCCGTGGACGCTGGTGAACTTCGACGACCAGAAACGCGGACGCCTGACCCTGATCCGCGACCTGCTCGACCGGCTGCCGGATACCAGGGTGTCCGAACCTGATCTGGAGTTCACCCCGCTCGCCGGAAAACCGGCGAGGGAACGCTACGGCGTGATCGAACCGATCCCGGTCTTCAAAGGGTAGGGCTTCAAGCGGGCCCGCTCGCCCTCCGCTCAACGCACCTCGAATCCGTCCCGGACATCGCCGTCGAACGCGGCGCGCTCGACCCGGGTCACGCGCGCGTTCGGCGGCCCGGTCCGGAGCCAGGCTTCAAGCCGGTCGAGCGCCTGGGCGTCGCCGGCGGCGATCACTTCGACATCGCCGTCGTCGAGATTCCTGGCATGACCGCGCAAGCCAAGGCGCAGCGCCTGCTCGCGCGTGCTGGCGCGGAAAAACACGCCCTGCACCCTGCCGCCGACCAGGAACCGCGCAGCGTTCATGCGGCCGTTTTCGGCCCGCCCGCCGCGGCGATGGCCGCTTCCACATCCTTGGCCGTGACCGGGCCGAGGAACTGTTTGGCGATGGTGCCGTCGGGCCCGATCAGATAGGTCATGGGCAGGCCGCGCGGCGTGGCGAAATCCCTGGGAGGTTCGTAGACGTCGACGATCGCGATCGGATAGACCACCGGATGCTGCTTGAGGAATTCCCGCAGATCGGCCGGCTCGATGTCCTCGTAGGCAAGGCCGATCACCTCGATGTGTTCGCGCATGGCATCGAGCGCCGACAGCTCGGGCATTTCCTTCAGGCAAGGCGAGCACCACGTCGCCCAGAAGTTCACCACTACCCATTTGCCGCGGCGGCTGGCCAGGTCGAAGGTCGAGCCGTCCAGCGTGGCGATGCTCAGCGCTGGCACTTTCGACCCGGGCACGGTCGGACCCTGTCCGGATTTCGGTTGCGAAGCTTCAGGCGAGCCCGGCTCCGCAGCCGTTGCGGGCGTCTGCGATGCCGGGTCCGCGGCGGGTTTGCAGGCGGCAAGGAGCAGGCCCAGGCAGGCGAGGATGGCGATGCGCTTCATGTGTGTTCCCGCGGATTGGATTCGAACAAAGTGGACACGCGCCGCTTGAGCAGGTCGCGCAGCGGAACACGCAGGTGGTCGAGCGCATCGGCCGCTGCGATGCCGAGCGAATCGTCGCGACACGGCAGGTGGGCTTCGCTGATGGGGATGCGCAGCCGGCAGGCTTCGTACAGCTCGGCCAGGGTGACATCGTGCAGATCGCGTGCCAGCAGCCATTCGCCGGTTTCGGCGCGGCTGACCAGGTTGATCTCGTCGAGCTGCCCGAGGATTTGCTGGACCAGCGCGTCGGTGAGCATGGGTTCGTGCAGCTGGATCTCGTCGCTGTGCAGTCCCCTGCCCTGCTGCCGCGCCTGCGCGAAACGGCCGAGCATGCGCAGCAGTCCGTACATTTCGTAACCCAATGGCAGGCGCATCGCGGCCGGCTGGTAGCGGAACGCGGACATCGAGGATGCGAACGAAGCGCCCAGCAATACCGACACCCAGCCCATGTAGATCCACAGCATCATGATCGGCACGACCGCGAGCGGCCCGTAGATGGCCTGGTAGTTGCCGAAGCGTCCGAAATAGAAGCCCATACCCTGCTTCACCAGCTCGAACAGCACCACCGACAGCACGCCGCCGGCGATCGCATGCCGCCACTTCACCGTGCGGTGCGGCACCACCTTGAAGATCAATGCGAAGCACAGCAGCTCGATCGCCATTGGCGCCAGGCGCAGCATCAGCCCTTCGAGCAGCCGGCCGGGCGCGGTCTCGAAGATCGCCAGGGCGAAGAACTGGGTCGACAGCGCCAGACTGCTGGCCGCGACCAGCGCACCCAGGGTCAGCACGGTCCAATAGACCAGGAAACGTCCGAATTTGGGCCGCGCCGTGGGCACCCGCCAGATGCGATTGAACGTGGTCTCGACGCTGGTGAGCGTGATCAGCACCGATACGACGAGGGCGATCGCGCCCGCCGCCGTGAGTTTGCCCGTATTGCTGGAGAGGTCGCGCAGGTAGCCTTGCACGGCGCTGGCCGAGTTCGGCACGAAGTTGGAGAAGACGTATTCGCTCAGCTGGCCGCTCCACTTGTCGAACACCGGGAACGCCGAGAGCGCGCCGAACACCACCATCGACAAGGGCACCAGTGCGAACAGGGTGGTGAACGACAAGGCACCGGCCGCCTCGAACAGACGATCGTCCAGGAAGCGCCGCCACAGGAAACGGAAAAAGGTGCTGGCGCGCGCGCGGTCGCGCATGCGGTCGCTCCAGCGGTTCCAGGATTCCAGCGGCTCCATGGGTCAAGGGTATAGCAAGGCCGGTTCCGTATCGCGTGCACACATGCGCGCGCGGCGCGCGCTCCTCGTCCAACCCGACACGCTAAGCTTGAGTGGACGGAGGAACATATGCCCGACATCCTGATCCTGTATTACAGCCGCGGCGGCTCCGTGGCCGCGCTTGCACGCCAGATGGCGCGTGGCGTGGGCGAGGTCGAAGGCGCCGTCGCCCGGCTGCGCACGGTGCCGCCGGTCACCGCGGTGACGCAGCCGGCCGCGCCACCGGTGCCGGAGACGGGCGCGCCCTACGTGCAGGCCAGCGACCTGGTCGAATGCGCGGCGCTGGCGATCGGCAGCCCGACCCGTTTCGGCAACATGGCCGCACCGCTGAAACACTTCATCGACGGGCTGGGCAGCGAATGGGCCAGCGGCACCCTGGTGGGCAAGGCTGCGGCGGTGTTCACCTCCACCGCCACCCTGCACGGTGGTCAGGAATCCACACTGCTGTCGATGATGGTGCCGCTGCTGCACCACGGCTGCGTGCTGGTCGGCATTCCTTATACCGAGCCGCTGTTGAGCTCGACAAGGAGTGGCGGCACGCCTTACGGCGCCAGCCATGTCTCCGGCATGCAGGACGATCCGGAGCCGAGCGCCGACGAAGCGCAGCTGGCGCGCGCGCTCGGCCGCCGGCTGGCGACGATCGCGCTCAAACTGTCGGCATGAAAACGCGTGTCCTGCTGCAATGCACGCTGCTCGCCCTTGCGGCGCTGTATGCGGCATGGTTCGCCCGGTCAGGCGACTGGATCGCTTTCGCGGTCTTTGCCGGGCCTGCGCTCCTGCTGGTGGGGCTCGGTGCGATCAGCCCGCGCGCGGCCGCGTTCTGGGCCGGAGTGCTGGCGCTGGCGTGGTTCTCGCACGGCGTGATGGTGGGCTGGAGCCGGCCGGAAGAACGCGGCTTCGCCTGGGCCGAGATCGCGCTATCGCTGCTGGCGATCGGCGCGGCCAATTTCGCCGCCCTGCGCGCGCGCTTCGGCAAGCGTGCCGGCCGCTGAGGCACGGACTGTCCGCAGCGCCGTCCTATAATCGCGACTTCCCGCAACGGGCCGGATCGAGATGGAAGAACTCCTCGTCGTCACTACTGGCGGCACCATCGACAAGGTGTATTTCGACGACAAGTCGGACTACCAGGTGGGCGAGCCGCAGATCGGCCGCATCCTGGAGGAACTCGGCGTCGCCTTCCGCTTCAGCGTGATCCCGATCATCCGCAAGGACTCGTTGCACATCACCCAGGCCGATCGCGAGCTGCTGCGCGACGCCATCGCCGCGCAACCGGCCCGCCATGTGCTGGTCACGCACGGCACCGACACCATGGTCGAAACCGCAAAGGTGCTGGCAGGCGTGTCCGGCAAGACCATCGTCATCACCGGCGCGCTCAATCCGGCGGGTTTCCGCGGTTCGGATGCGGAGTTCAACATCGGCACCGCGGTGGGCGCCGTGCAATCGCTTCCGGCGGGCGTGTACATCGCCATGAACGGACGCATCTGGGACCCGCTCAAGGTGCGCAAGAACGTAACCGCGAACCGGTTCGAAGCGGCCGGCTGACTCGCCGCGTCCGCTCAACGCACGCGCTGCGGCGGCTGCGGCCCGCCCGTCCGCGTCACCCTGGACTTGGCCGTCTCGCCCAGGAATGCCAATGAGAACTGCGCGAACTTGACGCTGTGCTGCGCCGAGTCGCCCATGCTGGCGAGCGTGTCGGACGTGGTGTGGATGTACGGATACCAGCCGTTGAGATCCCCGGCCTCGAACATCATCGCCGCCGGATAGCCGGCATTGGTCCACGAGGCATGATCCGAACAGGCATACCCGCACGTGATCGTGCCGTGCGTATACCCACGCGGGGCCAGATAGGCGTCGAACAGCTGGAGGAAGAAGCTCTTCAGCGCGGTGTTGGAATAATCCGTCATCAGCCGCATGTCCCGCACCGGCCCGGACTTGTAGTTGGTCATGTCCACCTGCAGCACAGCGACCACGTTCGCGCCGCTCGCGCGGTAGGCCTGGGCGATGGCATTGGAGCCGCGCAGGCCCACTTCCTCTGCGGCGTAGCCCATGAACTTGACGGTGCGCCGTGGCCGCCATCCGCTCGCCAGGGCGACGCGCAGGGTCTCGGTCAGGACCGCGATGCCGGATGCATCGTCGTCGGCACCCGGCGCGAGCTGGGAAAGACTGCCGCCCGCGCTGGCATTGATCGAGTCCAGGTGCGCGCCCAGCACCACCACTTCGTCGCGCAGGCTGGTGCCCTGGATTGTGAGGATGACCGAGGGCTGCGTGGAGCAGCTCGCGCACGCCGTGAATAGCTCGATGCTCACGTCGCCACGCCCGGCAGCGATGGCGCGCCAATGGTCGTGGATCCAGAGCGCCGACGAACGGCCGGTGACGCTGGCGTAGTACCGGTTCTGGAAGCCCGACAGGCTGCGGATAGTGTCCTTGATCCGCGCTTCCTGGACCTGGGGCAGCCAGCGCTCCACCGTGCGCTGGTTGTCGAGCGTGTACGTTGCCATGGTCGCAGCGATCGCCTGCGCGGAGCGCTCGGTGCGCATGAACGCTTCCGCCTTGGCGCGCGTGTCGAAAGCAAAGTAACCACCGCACCGCCGCTCCTGACGATGTACGAATTCGGTCACCGCATGCAGCTGGCGCGCATCGGCCTCGGAGACGACCAGCTCGGCGCCAGTCGCGTCGCGGCGTGCAGCCAAGGCCCGGACCTGGCCGCGAAGTCCATTGGCAGTCGCGCGCGAACTGACCAGATACACCTTGCCGGTGGTTTCATGCGCAGCGAGCCCAGGCACGAGACCGGTCGATTTCGCGGCCGGGGCCGGCGCCCCGACGGTCAGATCGGCGTCCTCCGGGAGGGCTGTGCTGAGCACATCCGCCGAATCCTGCGAGGCCGGGGTGCATGCCGCCGCAAACAGGGCGAGCGTGGCGAACATTGCGTCCTTCCATCGCATGGCATACCCCCACAGGCCGGCCGGACGCACACGCTAGCACCATCGCGGCACCGGGTCGCGACGGTGCCCGGCGTGTACCGTCTCCCGCAAACAAAGACCCCGGCACTTGGCCGGGGTCGGTGACGCACACGCCTTGCAGTGGCTCAGAAGGTGATGCTCCAGCTGTCGATCCTGCCGGTGTCCTGGTTGGCATTGTCGTTCACCCGCAACTTCCAGGTGCCGTTCAATGCCTCGCCCGACAGGTTCACCGTGTAGGTCGTGTTGATGTTGTCGGTGCTGGTGCCGGTGCGGTTGTGCAGCACATAGACCGAACCATCCGGAGCCACCAGGTCGACCTTCAGGTCGCCGATGTAGGTATGCACGATGTTGACGGCCACGGGCGTGGTGCTCGACCCGTTGCCGCTGCGACCGGATACCGCGATCGGGCTTTCCACCGTGCTGTTGTCGGCGATCGTGAAATCGGTCCCGTTGGTGTAGGTCTGGGACCCGCCACCGCCGCCAGCCGAATAGCTGCCCACCAGGGTCACGCCAGAGAACGCCGAGTAACCGCGGACCATGACGTGATAGGTGCCCGTCTGCGGCGCCGAGAAAGTGCAGGTTTCGGCATTCCCCGACAGGTACGGGCGGCAGTTGTACGCGGTGGTGGTCGGTGCCGATCCGAACCGCACGTACAGGTCCGCATCGCCCGTGCCGCCGCTGGTCTTGATCACCAGGTTGCTGGACCCGGCCGGCACGTTGATTGTCCAGAACTGCTGGCTTCCAGTCGCACCGGAGATGCCGGTCACCGGCACGCCGTTCTGCAGCACGCTGCCGCCGCCGCTGCCGACCGTGACCTGCGAGGACTTGGTGTTGGTGGCGCCGTCATCGTCGGTCACAGTCAGGGTGACGGTATAGGTGCCCGCCGCGGCGTAGGTCTTGCTCGGGTTGGTGGCGGTCGAGCTGGTGCCATCGCCGAAGTTCCAGCTGCGCGAGGCGATCGAGCCGTCGCTGTCGCTGGAGGTGTCGGTGAACGACACGGTCAGGCCGCTGACCGATGAGGTGAAGTTCGCCACCGGTGCGACGTTGCCGCCGCCACCGCCCGCCGCGTCGACCGCGGCCTTGGCCTGGAGGATGCCGGTGCCGATCGGCTGCGACGGCGTCGACGGGAACGCACGCGCGGTGTTCTTGATGATCGTCTCGACCTCGGCCGGCGTCTTCGGGGTCGCCGAGACCGACTGGATGAGCGCGATCACACCGGCCACGTGCGGCGTCGCCATCGAGGTGCCGCTGTAAGAGGCGTAGCTCTCGGCGCCAGGTCCCGCGGTCCCGCTGTTGAGCGTCGACAGGATGCTCGAACCCGGCGCGGCGACGTCGACGATTGCGCCGTAGTTGGAGAAGCTCGAGCGCGCGCCGGTGCTGGTCACCGAACCGACCGCGATCACGTTGTTGCAGTTGGCCGGTGAGAAACCGCTGGTGTTGGCATTGCTGTTGCCCGCGGCGATGGCCAGGGTGGTGCCGCGGCCGACCGCACCGTTGATCGCCGACTGCATGGCGCTGCCGCAGGTGCCCTGGCCGCCCAGGCTGAGGTTGATCGCCTCGGCGGGATTGGCATTGGCGGGAACCCCGCTGACGCTGCCGCCCGAGGCCCAGATGACGGCATCGGCGATGTCGGAGTCGTAGCCGCCGCCCTTGCCCAGCACGCGCACCGGCACGACCTTGGCGCTGAAGGCCATGCCGGCCACGCCCTTGCTGTTGTTGGTCACGGCCGCGACCGTGCCTGCCACGTGGGTGCCGTGCCAGCTGGACGGATAACCGCCGTAGGCATCGCCCGGGTCGCTTGGATCCGAATCGCGTCCATTGCCATCGGCGGCCACCGCGGTATCGATGATGAAGTCGTAGCCGGGCAGGATGTTCGCGTTGAGGTCGCTGTGGTTGGTGATGCCGGTATCGAGCACCGCAACGACCGAACCTGCCCCGCTGGTCACGTCCCAGGCCTGGGTGGCGTAGGTGCCGCCGGCACCGGTGCCGAAGCCGAACTGCTCACCGAAGCGGGTGTCGTTGGGGGTGAACACCGGCTTGTTGAGCTTGTCGATCTCGACGTATTCGACATTGGGGTTGGCGGCGATCTGGCGCATCAGCGCTTCGGCCTCGACCCGGTCGAGCTTGCGGTCGGCCCTGACCACATCCGCGCCCACGGCCATGCGCCGCAGATAGCCCACGCCCAGCGCCCTGCCTTGTGTCGCCGCGACGGCACGGCCCGCGCTCTTGAGGCTCGCGGCCGCCGCGCCCGGATTGGCGCGCTCGGCGGTGCCTTCGCGATACTTGACGATGAACCGGTCGAACTGCGTGGCGTTGGCCAGGCCGCCCAGATTGATGCGCTCTCCCCCATGGGCCGAGGCGAACGACGTGGCGATGACGATTGCGGTTGCTGCGGCGAGCGCGTGCACGCGAAGACCGCGGGACTGTTCCTTGGACATCCTTGATAACCCCCGAACATTGAGTAAGCCGCGAGTCGCGGCAACAACCCGTCCACAGGTCGGAGTCGCCGATGGCGTCCGCCCTGGTCCGGGTCAGGGAAGCGCGGACGCAGGTGACGCTCTACGTCCACAACCTGACGCTAAGGGACAATGGAAGCTGAACGCAAGCTGCCGGGCCGCAAAACAGCGGGCTGATTGGTGAGCCACGTCACAAAACGGAACCGAAACCGTTTTCAAGTGAAACCGAGTGTCGCTTCCTCGGTTACAGCATTCCTGTTTCCAGGCGCGCGGCCTCGGACATCATCGAGCGGTTCCAGGGCGGATCGAACACCAGCTCGACATCCGCTTCGGCCACGGTCGGGATCATTTCCAGCTTGCTGCGGACATCGTCGACCAGGATGTCTCCCATGCCGCAGCCCGGCGCGGTCAGGGTCATGCGCACGTCCACCCGACGCTGGCCGGAATGCTCCGGATGCGGGGTGACGTCGGCTTCGTACACCAGCCCGAGATCGACCACATTGATCGGGATTTCCGGATCGAAGCAGGTGCGCAGCTGCTTCCACACCAGGGTTTCCACGTCCTCGTCACTGGC
Organism: Lysobacter sp. M15; assembly: GCF_022662515.1. Lineage (NCBI taxonomy): Bacteria > Pseudomonadati > Pseudomonadota > Gammaproteobacteria > Lysobacterales > Lysobacteraceae > Lysobacter > Lysobacter sp. M15. The sequence goes on from NZ_JAKPBV010000014.1 coordinate 38,988, forward strand.
ACCTTGTGGCAACTCGATTGCCGCCGGCGGCTCCTTGCCGATGGCGTCCGCATCGCGACCTGCGATGCGGAACAGATTGCCTTCGACGAAGACCGTATAGCTGCCGCCCAGAGCCTGGGTGATGTAACCGATGCTGCCGGCGGGCAGGGTCACGACTTCCCCCTGCGGCACCATCACGGCGCTGCAGTCGCGGTCGAAGCGGACGGGTTCGCTGGTGCGGGAGTACATGCAGGAAAGATGGAGCCGTCGGCGCGGCGCGCAAGGCCGCGCATTGTAGGCTGCGCACCCCGCCCGCCGCGACGGGGCAAAGACCGGGGCGCGACGCGTTGGCGAACGCACCGGTATCCTGTGCGGCCTGCGATGTCCGCCACCACGATGCCAGCTCCGTCCAACTCCCTGTCGCGCACCTTCGCGCTAGGCCTACTGTTGCTCGGCAGTGGCGGCGCGGCGGCCGCCTGGGCGCTGCTGGCGCTGTCGCTGGACCGGCAATGCGGCTGGATGGCGTTGATCGCCGCCGTGGACGCCGCCTGGCTGCTGCGGCTGGGGCGCATGCCGCGCGGTGCGACGCGCGCGCTCCTGGCGGGGGCCGGCACGGCCCTGGCGATCGGGCTGGCCAATTGGTGGATCGCCGGTGCGCAGATCGGGCAAATGGTCGGCCTGCTGCCCTGGGATGCGATTCCGCGCCTGGGCTGGTCGCATGCCTGGACCCTGTTCTCGCTGGCCAATCAGGGCACTGAGCTCGCCTGGTATGGATTGGCGCTGGCGGTGGCCGTCTGGACGGGCCGCTGAACCGCGCGCTTCAGCGCGTTGCCAGACAGCTGCCAAGCAATCGGGTGGCTTCGCGGATCTCGCCCACACCAAGTCCGCCGTAGCCCAGCAGCAATGCCTGCCGCTCGGGCGCGCGCAGGTAGTACGGCGCGATCGGATACAGGCCCAGGCCGACGGCGCGCGCGCGCTCGACCAGCGCCTCGCAGGCCGTGGCGTCGAAGCCGCGCAACCACGCAACCAGATGCATGCCGGCATGCGAGTCGAGCACTTCCACGTGTTCGCCGCCATGTTCGCGCAGGCCCTGCACCAGGGCCGTGCGCCGCGCGCGCAGGGTTTTCGCGGCCCGGCGCAGGTGGCGCTCGAAACCACCGCTGTCGATGAAGTGCGCCAGCGCCAGTTGTTCGATCGCCGCACAGCCGGCATCCGCCAGCCATTTCGCGGTCCGGAACGCGCGCACCAGCGCCCGCGGCAGGACCATGTAGCCCAAGCGCAGCGAGGGAAACAATGTCTTGGAGAACGTGCCGACATAGAGCGTGCGGTCGTGCGCGTCGAGCGAGCGCAGCGCGGCCAGTGGTGCGCCGCCATAGCGGAATTCGCCGTCGTAATCGTCCTCCAGGATCCAGGCGTCATGCACCTGCGCATGACGCAGCAGCGCGAGCCGCCGCGGCAGCGACATCACCACTCCCAGCGGGAACTGGTGCGATGGCGTCACGCAGACCATGCGCGCCACCGGCTGCTGCGGCAGCGCGTCGCAGACCAGGCCTTCCTCGTCCACGGGAACGCCGTCGACGTGCAGGCCATGCGCCTGGAAGATGCGCGAGGCAGCCCGGTAGTGCGGATCCTCGATCGCGACATGCTCGCCTGGATCGAGCAGGACCTGTGCGCTCAGGGCGAAGGCTTCCTGGGTGCCGGACACGATCAGCACGTCGTCCGGCGAGGCCTGCAGACCGCGGCGGCGCATGAGATAGCCGCAGACCGCCTCGCGCAGCGCCGGCAGCCCCTGCGCGTTGGGATAGTCCATCGGTGCGTAGGCGGCGGCGCGCGCCAGTTCGCGCCGCCAGGCACTGGTCAGCGCCGGATTCACCAGCGGCAGGCCGTACTGCAGGTTGTAGCGCAGGCCGCGATGCTCGCCCCCCGGCATGCGCCCCCTGTGCGCCTCCAGGCTGCGCAACGCGAACGCCGAAAGGCGGGCGGGCGCTGCTTCGAGCGGGGCCGGCGGGATCCGCGGTTCGACCGCGGCGACGTAGCTGCCCGATCCCGTCTTTCCTAGCAGGAAGCCCTCGGCCTCCAGCTCCTCGTAGCTGGCCAGGACGGTATTGCGCGACAACCGCAGTTCGGCCGCCAGGCTGCGGCTGGACGGAAGTCGCTCACCGGTGCGCAGGCGTCCTTCCAGGATCGCAGCCTTCAGCGCCCGGGTCAGCTGCCCATGCAGAGGCCCTTGGTCGTCCAGCCTGAGGAACATGATTGGCACCTTCGAAGCGGATCAAACCGGAGCTATGCACAGCCAATTTCGCGTCCTAGGCTGTCCACGTCAATCCCGGATCGCCCATGCGCCTGAAACGGAATCGGAACTCCCCGCACATGGGCGGATCACAGCCGACCGCGCATGCGCGTCCACTGCACGATGCGCGCGCCTCCATCAGCGCTTTTGCCTGCCGACGCCAGCAGCTCCCCGGCTGCGGCGATCTCCCCCTCCCGCACCGAAGGCGTCGCAGGCCTTTCTCTTCTCTCTCCTATGCGTGCCCGGACGGGCGAGGATGCCGCGCATGAACCGCAGACCGGCCTGGGCCTGGATCGCACTGGGGGGATTGGTCATTGGCACACTCGACCTGCTGTTCGCGTGGGGCTTCTGGGTGACCAGGGGCGCGACCTTCATCGGCATCCTGCAGTCGATCGCCGCCGGGTGGTACGGCAAGGCCAGCCACTCGATGGGCGCAACCAGCGCGTGGGTCGGGGCGCTTTCGCATTACGTCATCGCGATCGCCTTCGTCGCCGCGTACTGGCTCGCGGCGCAGCGCCTGCCTGCGCTGCTGAAGCGGCCGGTCCTGTTCGGCGCGGGATACGGATTGCTGCTCTACCTGATCATGAACTTCATCGTGTTGCCCCTGTCCGCGGCAGGCATGCCCAGGTTCGACAACGTGCCGTGGGTGGTCAGCAGCATCCTGGCGCATCTGGTCTTCGGCATGCTGTCTGCGCTGGTCGCGGTACGCGCATCCGGAAGGCAATCCTGACTTGCGCGGAATCCTCGTCACGATCGCGATCGGTTGCTGCATAGCGGCCGTGTCCGGTAACGCGCTGGTTCTCGCCGAAGCGGGCCGCATTCCGTTTCCGAGCGGCTATCGCGACTGGACGCATGTGAAAAGCGGACTGATCGATGATCCCGCGCATCCGGCCTTCGCGCGTTATGGCGGCTTGCATCACATCTATGCCAACCCCAAGGCCATGACCGGCTACCGCACCGGCAATTTTCCCGACGGGGCGATCCTGGTGTATGACCTGCATACCCTGGTTCCGCTGCCCGATGGCAGCATCGACCAGGGCGAGCGCCGGCATCTGGATGTCATGGTCAAGGACAGCGCCCGCTTCGCCGAAACCCGCGGCTGGGGATACGAGGAATTTTTGGCCAGCGCCCCGCAAACGCCAACCCTGACGCCCAAGGCACGGGCGGGCTGTGCCGCCTGCCATGCAGCACGCAGGGCACATGGCGATGTATTCAGCGAGTACCGGGAATGATCCGCACTTCCCGCAACGCAGCACTCACCACACCTTAATGATCGTCGCAGGCAGTCCCGCGTGGCGATGGCTCAGTGCCCGCTGTCGAGCGCCTTGAGCTCGCTCACCAGCGCGCTGGCCATCTCCGCACCGTCGCCGTACAGCATCCGGGTGTTGTCGGCATAGAACAGGGCGTTCTCGATCCCGGCGAAGCCGGTGCCCTTGCCGCGCTTGATGACGATGGTGTTCTTGGAGTTCACCACGTCCAGGATCGGCATGCCGTAGATCGGCGACGCCGGATCGGTTTTGGCGACGGGATTGACGACATCGTTCGCGCCGATGACCAAAGAGACGTCGGTATTGGGGAACTCCGGATTGATGTCGTCCATGTCCGCGATCAGATCGTACGGGACACCTGCCTCGGCTAGCAGCACGTTCATGTGCCCGGGCATGCGTCCGGCCACGGGGTGGATCGCGAACTTCACCTTCACTCCGCGCTCGATCAGGCGCTGAGTCAGCTCCCAGATCTTGTGCTGGGCCTGGGCCACGGCCATGCCGTAGCCGGGCACGATCACCACGCGCTCGGCGAACGCCATCATCGCGGCGACGTCGGCCGCTTCGATCGGCTTTTGCGACCCCGAGATCTCCGCCGCGCTCTGCCCGCCGCCACCGAAGTTGGAGAACAGCACCGATTTGATCGAGCGGTTCATGGCCTTGGCCATCAGCCGGGTCAGCAGGATGCCGGCGGCGCCGACCATCATGCCGGCGATGATCAGCGCCTCGTTGCCGAGCACATAGCCCTCGAACGCCACCGCCAGGCCGGTCAAGGCGTTGTACAGCGAAATCACCACCGGCATGTCGGCGCCGCCGATCGGCAGGGTCATCAGCACGCCCAGCAGCAGCGCCGCGGCGAAGAACGCGATGATCACCGGCACGCCCAGGCTGTGGATCGCCAGTGCGCCCAGCACCACCGCCACGATGGCCACCATGGCGTTGAACCACTGCTGGCCCGGGAAGGTGTAGCGCTTGTCCATGCGCCCGTCGAGCTTGGCCCAGGCGATGATCGAGCCGGTGAGCGACACCGCACCGATCAGCGCGCCGATCACCGCCAGCGCCAGCGTGACCAGACTGGGTGCGCCACCCACGGCGGAATACTTGAACAGCTCCACCGCGCCGATCGCCGCCGCGGATCCGCCGCCCATGCCGTTGAACAGCGCCACCATCTGCGGCATGTCGGTGATCGCGACCTTCTTGCCCCAGACCCAGGCCACCGCGGTGCCGATCGCGGTCGCTGCCACGATCAGGCCGATGTTGTGCAGGCCTGGCAGGAAGAAGGTGGCGAAGGTCGCGATCAGCATGCCCGCCCCCGCCCACTGGATGCCGCTGCGGGCGGTCCGTGGCGAAGCCATGCGCTGCAGGCCGAGCAGGAACAGGGTTGCGGCGACCAGGTAGCTCGCCTTGATCAGCAACGGAAGCCAGCTCATGCCTTCGGCTCCGCCGGCTTGGAAGCTGGCGCCTTGGACGACTTGAACATCTCCAGCATCCGCTCGGTCACCACGTAGCCACCGGCGGCATTGCCCGCGCCCAGCAGCACCGCCACGAATCCGATCGCCTTCTCGAGCGTGGTGTCGGCATGCCCCAGCACCAGCATGGCGCCGATCAGCACGATGCCATGGATGAAGTTGGAGCCCGACATCAGCGGGGTGTGCAGGATCACCGGCACCCGGGAAATGATCACGTGGCCGGCGATGGCCGCCAGCATGAAGATGTACAGCGCCACGAAGCCGTCGCCCATGCCCACCACTCCTTCGAACCGTCCGCATCATAACCGGGCGTGAACCAGGCGCGAGCGGCGTCAACCACCGCGCACCGGCTGCGTTCCCACTCCCGTTGCGGCTCAAGCGAAGCAGGATGGATGGACGGCGGCGGTGCACGACTGGACGAACCGGTCCGTTCTATGCTCACGGGCATGGATGAGGGCCAGGATCACGCGCGCGCCGCTGGCGGCGAGCCGTTAGCCACTCTGGATGCCTTCCTCGCCGGCATCGGGGGGCGCGCGTTCCGCTTCGCCGAAGCCGGCCTGCGCCAGCGCGACGACGCGCTCGACGCGGTCCAGGACGCGATGCTGAAGATGCTGGCCTACCGCGAGCGCCCGCCCCAGGAATGGCCGCCGCTGTTCTGGAGCATCCTGCGCAGCCGCATCATCGACCTGCAGCGGCGGCGCGGGTTCCGGCTGCGCTGGCTGCTGCCGCAGTCCGATCGCGACGAGGACAGCGCGATCGACTGGGCCGACGCCTCGCCCGATCCGCCGCAAGCCCATGCGAACCGCGAGGGCTACACCACCCTGGTCGCGGCGCTGCGCGAACTGCCGGCGCGCCAGCGCGAGGCATTCAGCCTGCGGGTGCTGGAGGAGCTGGACGTGGCCTCGACCGCGCGCATCATGGGATGCAGCGAAGGTTCGGTGAAGACCCATCTGTCGCGCGCCCGCGCGACCTTGCAGAAGAAACTGGAAGACTGGCAATGAACACTGCATCCAACATCGGCGACGGCAAGGACGGCCTGTCGCCTGAAGACCGCTTCGATGCCGCCATGCGCGCACTGCATCAGGACGCCCTGGCCCATGTGTCGCCGCGGGTGCACTGGAAGCTGCGCCCGGCGACGGGCGCGAAATCCAGCAGGATGGGCCGTGCTGGCGGCTGGCGCATGGGCACTGCACTGGCCGGCGTCGCCGCGGCAATGTTCGCGCTGGCGCTGGGCATTTCGCTCTGGAAGCCGTTCGACGACGCAAGCCCGGCGACGAACACGCTTGCCGCGGCGAGTGTGGACGATGGCGCCACCGTGCTGGAACAGGACCCCGATTTCTATGCATGGCTGGCATCGGACGATGCCGACCTGCTGGCGATGGAGTAACGACGATGAAGTCCGCATTCGCCGCGCTGCTGTGTGCAGCCGCCCTGCTTCCTTCCGGTGCCCACGCGCAGGCAGCCAAGCAAACCACGGCCGAATCGCTGCCCGCATGGGAACAGCTCACCCCCGCCCAGCGCGACGAGCTGATCGCGCCGCTGCGCGAGCGCTGGAACAGCCATCCGGACGAACGCGCGCGCATGGCCGAGCGCGCCCGGCGCTGGCACGCCATGCCCCCCGAACAGCGCGGTCGCGCGCACCGTGGGATGGATCGCTGGGAACGCATGGGCCCGGCCAAGCGCGCCGAGATGCAGGTGCTGTTCGAGCGCACCCGCTCGATGCCCCGGCAACAGCGCCACGAAACCTTCGCCCTCTACCACGCGATGCGCAAAATGACGCCGGAGCAGCGCGAGACGCTCAAGCAGCAATGGCAGTCGATGACGCCCGATCAGCGCAAGGCATGGATGCGGGAACACGTGCCGGAACGCTGGCGGCGGCCGGACCGATAGTCGGGCCGCGCAGGGCATCCACGGTTCATTGCTCCCGGCGCCAGGCCGGATCGGACCGGGCGCCGAGCACACTGACCGAACGCTTTACGCCTGGCCCGCCACCGCAACCGGTGCATCACGTTCCGGCCAGACTGTCCTGGCCAGCAGCTCGTCGTCCCAGTCGTAGGCGATGGCGCCGTCCTTCAGCAACAGGCTGGTGAAGTTGTAAAGGTTGCGCGCATACATCTCGCTGGCATGCAGCGCCCCCTGCGAGGCCAGGTTCAGTGGACCGGCAATGGTGACGCCTTCGTGTTCGATGGTCTGGCCGGGCTGGGTCAGTTCGCAGTTGCCGCCGGTTTCGGCCGCCAGGTCCACGATCACGCTGCCCGGCTTCATCCCCGCGACCATGGCCGCGCTGATGATCTTCGGCGCCGGACGACCGGGTACCGCGGCGGTACAGACGATCACATCGACATTCTTCAGGTGTTCGGCCAGCCGGCGCTGCTGTTCGGCGCGTTCCTCGTCGGTGAGCGGGCGCGCGTAGCCGCCTTCGCCCGAGGCGCTCACGCCCAGGTCCAGGAACTTGCCGCCCAGCGATTCGATCTGCTCGCGCGTTTCCGGGCGCACATCGAAGCCTTCCACCTGCGCGCCGAGACGCCTGGCAGTGGCGATCGCCTGCAGCCCGGCCACGCCGGCGCCCACGATCAGGACTTTGGATGGGCGAATGGTGCCGGCGGCGGTGGTGAGCATCGGAAAGAACCGCGGTGTCAGCTGGGCCGCGATCAGCACCGCCTTGTAGCCAGCCATGCCCGCCTGCGAACTGAGGATGTCCATCGCCTGCGCGCGGGTCGTACGCGGCAGGCGTTCCAGCGGGAACGCCACGATCTGGCGCGAACGCAGGGCTTCGGCACGCGCTTCGTCGGCTTGCGGTTGCAGGCTGCCGACCAGGGCGGCGCCCGGCTTCATCATCGCGATGCGTTCGGTCGACGGCGGCTGCACGCACAGCACCAGGTCGGCGTCGGAGAGTGCGGCGTGCGCGTCTGCGACCAGCTGCGCGCCCGCGTCGGTATAGGCCTGGTCCGGGAAGCCAGCGGCCACGCCAGCATCGCGCTCGATCAGGACCTGCACGCCGGCCGCGGCCAGCTTCTTGCAGGTCTCCGGGGTTGCGGCCACGCGCCGCTCGCCTGGCGCGTCCTCGCGCGCGATGCCAATGGTGACCGCCATCCAGCGCTCCTACGAATCGGATCGCGCCATCCTAGCGAATCGGCGGCGTCCGCGTTGTCGGCGCGGATTTGTCGGTGCGAATCAGGCGATGGCGGCCATCGGCGCAGCCTGCGCCTGGTTGAGTTGCTGCCAGAGCCGCTTCATCGCCAGATCGCACGGCGCCTCGGTCGTGCGCAGTACCACGCGCCCGGCATCGACCAGGGAGGCGAGCTGCTCGGGAGAGACCACCAGCTTGCGCTGGCCGCGGCGGTTGACCACCAGCAGCCGCCCTGTCAGCGGGCTGATCCAGGCCACCCTGGCGTAGGACTCGCGTCCCTGCTCATCCACCAGGCCCATCGCCTGATCCACGCGCAGGCGCCGCATGCGTGCGGCCGTGGCAGGGTCGTGCGGTACGGTGGCCGTGCCTCCGATGATCTGCAGCGAAGCCAGTTGACCGGCCGCCCCTTCCTCCACGCTGTCGGACGTACCTGGCTCGGACGCGGCGCGCGGCGTGTCGGGATGGGCGAGTGCGAAGATCATGCGCGCCAGCACCTGATCGGTGCCGCCCTGGTCGAGGCCGGCCACCCGGCAACATGCCGACACCTCCGGCTCAATTGCCAGCCAGCGCGCAGCCAGTTCGCCGTGCAGGGCCTGCGCCGCGTCCCGGTCGAGCACCGCCAGGTTTTCGCCGAAGCTGCGCAGTTCGGTCCAGCGCGACGACGTCACGCCATCACGCAGGAAGGCCTGCTCGAGCGCATGCCGCCACTGACTGTCGAAGAAACCGGCGAACGCCGCGCTCAACGGGCGCGCAAGCATCGCCGTCACGTGCTCCGCGCTCGCGGCGCGCGCCTGCAGCAGGCGTTCGCGCCCGTGCAACGCTTCGGCGGCGCGGCGTTCGGCCAACTCCGCGCGCCGACGCCGCTGCTCCTGGAACTGCTGCAGCTCGTCCGCGGCCAGCACGAAGATCTCCAGCTCTTCGCGGTAGCCGGTCACCAGGCGCTCGACCACCTGCGACGCGAAGGCGATGTTCTCGCGCTCGTACCCGGTGTCGTCCGGATCGGCTTCGCAGGCCTCGGTGAGCGCGTCCAGCAACCGGCGCGCGGGATGCGTGCGCCGGTTGAACAGACTGTCGTCGGTCAGCGCCAGGCGCAGATACGGCATCACCAGCCGGCCGTAGAGGCTGGCCGCTCCCTCCGCGAGCAGGCTGCTGTCTCCGATCGACTGGAACAGCATGCCGACCAGGTCGATCGCGTCTTCCTCGTCCGGCGCGAAATGCAGCGGGCCGGAGGCAAGGCCAAGCTGGCGGGCGCCTTGCGCCAGCGATTCGCGGATCGCCACCGGCATGCCCCGAGTGTCGGCGCCGTCCAGCACGCGCGCGAAGGCGCCCGGGTCGTCGCCCTGCAGCAGGTTGGCGACGCTGCGCACTTCGGCGGTGCCCAGCACCGAGCCTGCACCCCGCGGCTCGGCGGTCGCGATACCCACGTTGTTGCGCCATTCGCGCAGGCGATCGCGCACGATATCGCGATAACGCATCGGCATGCCTTCCGCTGGCTGCGGCGCCGGGCGCCCGGCGGGCGGCGATTCGTTGGCCGGTGCAGGCGCCTGTGGCGCGGCGATCGGTCGCGGTCGGGCGAATTCGACCACGCCACCATCCGGCACCCAGGCGCCGGTGGCGGGAGGCGCTTCGGGCGTCGCGCCGAACGGAACGGCGTGTCGCGGGTCATGGACCTGCGAGGACAGGCCCGCCTCCGCCAGGCGGCTGTTGAGCCGGGCGTACAGGAAGGACAAAGTCGGCATCAGACGCTTTTCGTAATGCCGGAACACCATCGACCGCAGGTCGTAGCTGAGATCGTCGCTGCGGAAGCTGGCGATGAAGGCATCGATGATGGCCGCGGGCCGCAACGGACCCGGCATGCGCTGGGTCGCGCCCAGCGAAAGCGCCAGATTGGTCATCCGCCCATCCAGCGCCTCGAACGCGCCGGCCACCTGGCGCATCAGCTCGGCGCTCATGGACTGCGCCATCAGCTGCATCTGCAGCTGGTTTTCCGACATCAGGCTCAGGGCGCGGGTATCGACGACCGCGATCTCCATCCGCTGCCAGCGGTCGAAATTGCGTTCGATGCGTTCCCGGTAGTTGGTCAGGAAACGGTCCGCGCGCTCGCGCACGGCGCCCGCGGCCTCGCAGTCCAGCTGCCGCGAGCGCGAAGCGGTGTTGCCCAGCCAGGCCAGCCTGGCCTGCTCCTCGACCGCCTCGAAGAAGCCGTCGAACATATTCGCAAGCTGATCAGCCGAATCGCGCCTGAGCTCGTCGAACAGCGCGCGCGGATCGCGCGCGGCGGCGGTCTTCGGCTGGCCGGAGCCCGGCTGACCAATGTCGTCCGATACGGTCATGGTGCGCAACAATGTGAGTATCCCCGTCACTACGATCACAGAAGAATCAGGCCCCGTCTGTGACCGGCATCGCAAAGGACACCCGATGGCATCGTTGGAACTCCTCGACCGGCGTTCGGTCCCAGCCCGGCAGCTCGGCGAGCCCGGGCCGGACCCGGATACCCTGCTGGAGATACTCGGATCCGCCGTGCGGGTCCCCGATCATGGCAAGCGGGTCCCGTTCCGGTTCATCCGCATCGCGGGCCCCGCCCGCGCCACGCTGGGCGAATTTCTCGCCGCCCGCAGCCTGCAGCGCGATCCCCAGGCCGGGTCCGGCGCGATCGAAAAGGATCGCAACCGGTTCAACCACGCCCCGCTGGTGATCGCGGTGGTGGCCAGGCTGGGGCCGGACGAGAAGATCCCCGAGTCGGAACGATTCTCGAGCGCAGCCTGCGTCTGCTTCGGGCTGCTGCAGGCCGCGCAGGCGCACGGTTTCGGCGCCCAGTGGCTGACCGGGTGGCCCGCCTACGACGCCGAGTTCCTGCAACGGCTGGGGCTGGGCGAGCACGAGCGCATCGCCGGGTTCATCCACATCGGCACGGCCAGGCTCGAAGCGCCCGAACGCGAACGTCCCGACCCCCGCGAGCTGCTCAGCGACGTGGTGCAATAGGCGCCGCCGGCTCGTTTCGCCGGGCGGCCTCCTACAATGCCGGGATGAGTCGCCCCACCCTGCACCTGGTCGATGCCTCGCTGTACGTGTTCCGCGCCTGGCATTCGATGCCCGACCAGTGGCACGACGCCGACGGCTGGCCGGTCAACGCGGTGCACGGCTTCGCCCGCTTCCTGCTGGAACTGCTGGAACGCGAGCGTCCCCAGCACATCGTCGTTGCCTTCGACGAAGCGCTCGACTCCTGCTTCCGCAACACCCTGTACCCGCAGTACAAGGCCAACCGGCCACCGGCGCCGGAAGAGCTCAAGCGCCAGTTCGCCTACGTCAAGGCGCTGTGCCAGGCCCTGGGGCTGCATACGCTGGGGCACAGCGAGTACGAAGCCGACGACCTGATCGGCAGCGCGCTGCACGCGGTTCGTCCGCAGGGCTTCCGCGGCGTGGTGGTGTCGGCCGACAAGGACCTGTCGCAGCTGCTGGGCGAACATGACGAACAGTACGATTTCGGCCGCGGCCAGCGCTGGGGATCCGATGGCGTCAAGGCCCGGCACGGCGTGCACGCGCACCAGATCGCCGATTACCTGGCGCTGGCCGGCGACGCGATCGACAACATCCCCGGGGTCAGCGGCATCGGCGCCAAATCCGCCGCGGTGCTGCTGGCGCACTTCGGCGATCTGGATACCCTGATCGCACGGGTCGATGAGGTGGCCTTCCTGCGCCTGCGCGGTGCGGCGCAGATGGCCGGGCGCCTGCGCGAGCAGCGCGAACATGCATTGCTCTGGCGACAGCTGACCACGGTGGCGCTGGATGCGCCGTTGCCCGAGGGCGCCGCACCGTTTGCGCGGCAGACGGCCGACGCGGGCATGCTGACGACTCTGGCCGAAGGTGTCGGCTTCGGACCGATGACGCGGCGCCGGCTGCATGCGGCGGCCGGGATCGAATGGACCATTCCGGTGGGTTCGGCCTGATGCATCGGCGTCCACGCATGCTTCTGCCACCGGCGCCGGTTAGCATCGGGGCATGAACGACGATCGCACCATCCTGTACGAAGGCGACTGGCTGCGCCTGGTCCGCCGCGGCCGCTGGGAATCGTGCGAGCGCACCCACGGCCAGGGAATGGCGGTGATTGTGATCGCGGTGACCCCGGACGACGCGGTCCTGTTCGTCGAGCAGTTCCGCGTGCCGCTGGGCGCGCGCACCATCGAGATGCCGGCCGGCCTGGTGGGCGACGACCACGACCATGACACCCTGGAAGACGCCGCGCGCCGCGAGCTGATCGAGGAAACCGGCTGGGAACCGGGCACGGTCGATGTCCTGCTCATCGGCCCGACCTCGTCGGGCATGAGCAACGAACGCATCGCCTTCGTCCGGGCCCGCAATCTGAAACAGGTGGGGGCAGGCGGCGGTGTCGGCAGCGAGGACATCACCGTGCATGCCGTACCGCGCCACCAGGCTCCGGCCTGGCTGATGCGCAAGCACGCCGAGGGCTTCGAGCTGGACCTCAAGCTCTGGGCCGGACTGTGGATGATCGAGCACAACCCCGACGGCAGCCGCGCCGACGAGCCGATCGTGGTGTAGGCCGGCCTAGCGCAGGAGCGGCCGTCGTCGCAGCTCAGGCCTTCTTGACGAACTCGGTGCGCAGCACCAGGCCCTTGACCTTGTCGACGTTGCATTCGATCAGGGCCGCATCGTCGGTCAGCCGGATGTTCCGGGCCAAGGTGCCGCGCTTGAGCGTGACCGATGTGCCCTTGACCTTGAGATCCTTGATCACAGTCACCGAATCGCCGTCGCTCAGGCGGGTGCCGTTGCTGTCCTTGACCACGATCGCGTCGTCTTCGCTCATTTGTGTTGTCCGGGAAAGAAGGAAATGGCGGCTCAGGCGAACCGATCGGTCGTGCGCACCAGGGCATCCACGTTTTCCGCTTCGAAGGCGGAGTGTCCCGAGGCCGGGCTGACGATGAGTTCTGCCTTCGGCCAGGCCTTGTGCAGCTCCCAGGCGCTCTGGATCGGGCAGACCACGTCGTAGCGCCCGTGCACGATCACTCCCGGGATGTCGGCGATCTTGTGCGCGTCGCGCAGCAGCTGGTCCTCGACTTCGAAAAAGCCGCGGTTGACGAAGTAATGGTTCTCGATGCGCGCGAAAGCCAGCGCGAACTTCGGATCGCCGTGGCTGGTCGCGTAATTCGGGTCGATGTGCAGATAGCTGGTACCGCCTTCCCAGATGCTCCACGCCCGCGCCGCTTCGAGTCGGATGGCTTCGTCGTCGCTGGTCAGGCGCCGGTGGTAGGCCGCGATCAGGTCGCCCCGCTCGGCCTGGGGAATCGGCGCCAGGTAATGCTCCCAGGCATCGGGGAACAGGCGCGAGGCGCCCTGCTGGTAGAACCACTCCAGTTCCCAGCGCCGCAGCATGAAGATGCCGCGCAGGACCAGTTCGGCGACGCGCTGCGGGTGGGTCTGGGCATAGGCCAGCGCCAGGGTCGAGCCCCAGGAACCGCCGAATACCTGCCAGCGTTCGATGCCCAGCAATGCGCGCAGCTGCTCGATGTCGGCGACCAGGTCCCAGGTGGTGTTGTCGACCAGGTCGGCATGCGGCCTGGAGCGGCCGGCGCCGCGCTGGTCGAACAGCACGATCCGGTACTTCGCCGGGTCGTGGAAACGGCGCATCTTCGCATTGCTGCCCGCGCCCGGCCCGCCGTGCAGCAGCACCACCGGCTTGCCATCGGGATTGCCGCATTGCTCGTAGTACAGGGTGTGGCGGGCATCGACCTGCAATGTGCCGGTGGCGTAGGGTTCGATCTCGGGATACAGCTCGCGCAGCATGGTCCAGTCCGGTGCGGAAAGCCCCAGTCTAGCGATTCGGGTGCGAGGCCCCTGCGGGGAGCGCCGCATCGGCGCTCCCATTGCCCATTGAATGTTCCAGCTGCCGAAGCGGCGCGCCTAGCTGCGACTGCGTCCCAGGGTGACGCGATCGCGGCGTTCCAGATCCTGGTGCGTGGCGATGTCGCATAATCCCGCTTCTTGCATCAGCGCGCGCACTGCCGCGCCCTGCTCCCAGCCGTGTTCGAGCAGCAACCAGCCGTGCGGCGCCAGGTGCGCGGGCGCATCGCGCACGATGCGGCGGATCGCGTCCAGGCCGTCGATGCCCGATGCCAGCGCCATGGCTGGCTCGAAGCGCAGGTCGCCGCGCGACAGGTGCGGATCGCCGGTAGCGATGTAAGGCGGATTGCTCGCCACCAGGTCGTAATGCTCGCCGTGCAGCGGCTCGCACCAGTCGCCGGCGCGGAACGCGACATTCGGCAGATCCAGGCGGCGGGCATTGCGTCCGGCCAGTTCCAGCGCGGCGACGCTGGCGTCCACGCCAACCACCCGTGCAAGCGGTCGTTCGTGGGCGATGGCCAGCGCGATTGCGCCGCTTCCGGTGCCCAGATCGGCGACGCGGAGCGGCTCGCGTGCCGACAGGCGTTCCAATGCCAGTTCCACCAGCAATTCGGTTTCCGGGCGCGGGATCAGCACCGCCGGATCGACTTCCAGCGCCAGCGACCAGAACCCGCGCGTTCCGGTGAGATAGGCCACCGGCTCACCGACCATGCGCCGCCGGACCAGGGTTTCGAATGCGCTGGCCACCACTGGATCGAGCGGATCGTTGCGATGTGCGAACAGCCAGCCGTGCGACTGCTGCAGGGCATGCAGCAACAGCCATTCGGCGTCGACCCGGTCGATCCGCAGCGACGCGGACGCGAGCAGCGATTCTGGCGTCGCCGATGTCGGAGGCTTCATGGCGGCCATCCTAGCGGATGCCCTGAAACGCTCCCGTGGGAGCGAGCTTGCTCGCGAATGCGTTTGGAGCCCATACGAGCAAGGTCAAAGGCATTCGCGGCCGAAGCCGCTCCCACGGGGTCGAACGCTCAGCGCCGCGCGAACTCCAGTGGCTGTCCGTGGCGTGCCCGCAACTGCGCTTCGCACAGCCTGATGCCCTCGACCTGCTGCTTGAGTTCCAGCGGCCCGCCCTCGATCTTCGCCATGCGCGCGGCGAACTTCGATTCCAGTTCGGCGGCATCCGCGCTGCTGCACATGCCTGCCGAATACAGGTGGATCAGCGCGGCGCCGGCGGGCGACAGCTTCGCCTCCAGCGTGGTGAAGTGCTCATCGATCCACTCGCGAACCGCCGGGCGCAGCGCCTCGTGCTCGACCTGGCCGCCGACCGCGCCGAAGATCTCGTTGCGGCGCAGCAGGCCGTCCTCGAACACGAAGCCGCGCGCGCGCTCGGCGAGCGCGGGATCCTGCACCCGACCCATGGCGCCGAGCAGCTGTCCGCGCAGGGTGGGATCCTGCTCCGCGCGGAAATGCCGCTCCGCCAGATCGAACGCCTGCGCGCCACCTTCCGCCACAGCCACTGCGATCGCGGCGCCGCGCAGCTCCTGCGGCACCGCGTCCTTGTACAGACGGCCATCGCCCGGCGTGCCGTCGCCGGCGAGGCCGAGGACCTTGTCGCCCTGCGATTTCAGGTACTCGCGGGTCTTCTGATCCTTGAAGTCGAAGGCGAACGCGTTGATCAGACTGTTGCGCAGCAGGCGCTGGTCTTCTTCTTCGCGCTCGCGTGGGACCAGACCAAGCGCGTCCAGTCGCGGTCGGTACAGCGCTGCGGCCTGCGCGCGGAACGCGCTGCGCTGCGCCTCGTCCTGGAGCAGGTATTCCTCCATCCAACCTATGCTGTCCATGCCCGCTGTGACGGTCTGGCGCACCTTGGCGGTGGTGAATTGCGGCAGCGCCTGCAGCAGCTGCGACGGGGTGAGCTGGCCCGCGCCATAGGCGGCCGTGACCGAATCGGCGTACATGCGCTGTTCGCGCTCGTCGAGCTCGGCGAAGGCGCCGGACAGCTTGTCCTGCAGCGCCGGCGTCAGCGAGAAGCGGTAGTAGCCGTTGCCGTGTGCATTGGGCATGACCCAGGCCGGGCAGGACTGCGCCTGCTCAAGCTCGAAGCGCGACTGCGCACCGCTCAGGATGGCCTTTTCCTCGCGTACGGTATCGCCGTCGCGATAGCGCACCGCGAGCGGCACGCCCCAAGTCTGGCTGGCGTTCGCAGCGGACCCCAGCGGCAGATAGCGCTGCTGGTGCACGATCAGCGCGGGCTTGCCGGCGCCGCATTCGAGATCGATCTTCAGGAAGGGAACGCCGGCCTGATCGATGTAGCTCTTGAACGCCGATTCGATCGCCGCCGGATCCGTGCCCTGCGCCGCGACCGCCGCGATCAGGGCGGCGCTGGTGGCATTGCCGCGCGCATGCGTCTTCAGATAGGTGCGGATACCGTCGCGGAACTTCCCGGCGCCGATGTACTGCTCGAACATGTTCAGCGTGGCGCCGCCCTTCTGGTAGGTGATGCCGTCGAAGGCCGACTGGATCTGGGTGAAGTCGCCGATCGGCTCATGCACGCGGCGCGAACTGGCCAGGCTGTCGGCGCCCATCGCCTCGATCGCGCCTTCCAGCAGCCTGCGGTCGGTATGCGCCTGCGGCTGCAGCTGGCCGTGGATCTTGTTGCCCATCCAGGTGGCGAAGCCCTCGTTGAGCCACAGGTCGTCCCACCACTTCATCGTGACCAGATCGCCGAACCACTGGTGCGCCAGTTCGTGCGCGCTCACGCCCCAGAACGCCTGGCGCTGGCCGACCGGCGAGTTTTCATCGGGGAACATCAGGCTGTCGCGGTAGACGATCAGGCCGGCGTTCTCCATCGCGCCCGCCCAGAAATCCGGCGCGGCAAGGTTGTCGAGCTTGTCGAACGGATACGGGGTTCCGAAGTAGTCCTCGAGCGCGGTGACGATCACCCCGGTATTGGCGAGTGAGTAGCGCATGCGTCCGCCCTGCCCCTTGGCCGCGATGCCGCGCAGCTTCACCGGCGCGCTACGCACGCCGCTGGCGGGGATATCGGGGCCGGCCGGGACATCCCATGGACCGACGGCGAAGGCGATCAGATAGCTCGGCAGCGCTTCGGTGCGGTTGAACGTCACCTTCTTCCAGCCATCGCCCAGGCGCTCGGTCTTCGCCTCGGCGCTGTTGGCGACCGCGACGTCGTCCTCGGGCACGATCAGGCTGATCTCCCAGGGCTGCTTGAAGCTGGGTTCGTCGAAGCCCGGAAAGGTGTTGCGCGCGCCCAGCGGTTCCATCTGGGTGACGATGTAATCGTTGCCATCGGGCTTCACCCGATAGGCGCCCTGCAGCTCGCCGAAGCGCGCGTCGTACTCGATGTCGATGGTGGCTTCGCCGGCAGGGATCTGTTCGGCGGCCTGCAGTCTGAGCACGCCGGACACATCCGCATCGCTTGCGCGCAGCGCGATCTTGCGGCCGTCGGCCAACGTCGCCTCGGCTTTGCCGATTTTCAGCCCGCGCCCGTGCATCCAGACCACATCGGTGGCCTGCGCGACCCTGGCCTGGATGCGGGTGCGGCCGCTGAACTCCGCCTGCTTCGGATCGAGCTTGAGTTCCAGCTGCACCAGCTCGGGCACGACGGTGCGCGGCAACGGTCCTTTCGGCACCTCCTGGGCGTGCACCAGGCCGGCAGCAACGAGCAGGGAAGCGGCCAGCATGTGCTTGGCGGGGGGGCGGTGGATCGCGGTCATCGCGTCGGAACTCCAGGGCAAAGCGCCGGAGCATACCGATCCACCCGGACCCGCGGAATCGGCCGAAGGTCCTGCCCGTCGTGTCACACCGGGGCCATGCCGGCTGGACTCTGCCGCCTGGTCGCGGGTCCGCCTTACGCCAGTTCTGCCGTCACCGCGACCGCGTGGATCACCGCGGCGATCTTCAGGGCGCTCTGCACACCCTGCGCGCTCACCTCGTGCTTGCGGATGGTCTTCTCGTGCGAGGCCATGCACATGCCGCAGCCGTTGATCGCGGAGACCGCCAGCGAAGCCAGCTCGAAGGTGATCTTGTCGATGCCCGGACTGGCCATCACGTTCATGCGCAGGCCGGCGCGCAGCGTCGCGTACTCGTCGTTTTCGATCAGGTGAGTGGCGCGGTAATAGACATTGTTCATCGCCATGATCGCGGCGGCGGCCTTCGCCCCGTTGATCTCCTCGGCCGATAGCTGCTCGGCGGCGAAGGCTTCGACGGCGGCGACCAGCGGGGCGTGGCGCGAGGCGATCGCCGACGCCAGCGCGATCGCGCGGATCTGCTTGCCATCGATGCCGGGCGATCCGGTTTCGCCCAGGACCGAGTCGAGGTTGAGCCTGAGGTCCTTGGCGTAATCGGGAAGGGTGTTGCGCAGTTCGGTGAGGGACATGGAGTCTCCAGTTGAGATGGCGAAGCGCCGTCCAGCGATTCCGCTGGCCCACGGCGGGAACGGTGGGCGCCAGGAACGAGCCCATGGCTGAGCCCGCGCGGAAACGCGACGCTCGAAGGCTATGGCGCGGCAGAATCGGGCGGGCCGCTGTCGCGGACAAAACGAAGGCGGCCGAAGCCGCCTTCGGGGCGATACCCGCGGACCGTGCGCCGTGCGAGGGAGGGAGTCGCGACGCGGTGTTGCTGTCCGCAGGTTGCCCAAGCTCTGCCCTTTCCGCGTGCGCGGAAGGGGCGATGGCGTCAGGCGGCCTTGAGCACTTCCTCGCCGGCTTTCCAGTTGCAGGGGCACAGTTCGTCGGTCTGCAGCGCATCGAGCACCCGGAGCACTTCGTCCGGGTTGCGACCGACCGAGCCGGAGGTCACGTACACGAACTGGATCACGCCGTGCGGATCGACGATGAAGGTCGCACGCTGGGCGACACCCTCTTCCTTGTCCAGCACGCCCAGCGCGGTCACCAGTTCGCGCTTGATGTCGGCCAGCATCGGGAACGGCAGGGTGCTCAGGTCCTTGTGGTGGGTGCGCCAGGCGTGGTGCACGAACTCGCTATCGGTGGAGCCGGTCAGCAGCTGGGCGTCGCGGTCCTTGAACGCCTGGTCGAGTCGGGCGAACCCGGTCAGCTCGGTCGGGCACACGAAGGTGAAGTCCTTCGGGTAGAAGAACAGCACCAGCCACTTGCCCTTGTAGGTGTCGTTGTCGATGTCCACGAACGCGTTGTTCAGGTCGTTCGAGACGGTGGCCTTCAGCTTGAAGGCCGGCAGCTTGTCGCCGACGGTCAGCATTGCAGCTCCTTGATGTGGATGGGGGAAGGTTCTGGGCGCGGTCACCGCCCACGATGTGATTATTGCAGCGCAGCATAAATATGACAATTCAATTGTTCTTATGTGCCCGATAGGAATAAACTATTGATATGAACCTGCGCGACCTGCGTTACCTAGTGGCCCTGGCCGACCACAGGCATTTCGGCAAGGCGGCCGCGGCCTGCTTCGTCAGCCAGCCCACGCTCTCGACCCAGATCCGGAAACTGGAAGAGGAACTGGGCGTGGCCGTGGTCGAACGCGCGCCGCGCAAGGTCATGCTCACGCCCGCCGGCCGCGACATCGCCGATCGCGCACGCAAGATCGTGGCCGACGTGGAGCAGATGAAGGAGGCCGCGCGCCGCAGCCAGGATCCGGAAGCCGGCACCGTAAGGCTCGGCATGTTCCCCACCCTCGGCCCGTACCTGTTGCCGCATGTCGTGCCCGGCATCCGCGCGCGGTTCCCCCAGCTGGAGCTGTTGCTGGTCGAGGAAAAAAGCGATGTGCTGCTATCCCGCCTGCGCGAGGGCCGGCTCGATGCGGCACTGCTGGCGCTGCCTCTGCACGACGACCAGCTGCACGCCGAATTCCTGTTCGAGGAACCGTTCCTGCTGGCCGTGCCGGAGGGCCATCCGCTGGCGAAAGCGTCTTCGCTTGCGCTGAAGGACCTCTCGCAGCAGAAGCTGCTGCTGCTCGAAGACGGCCACTGTCTGCGCGACCAGGCGCTGGACGTGTGCCAGTTGGCCGGAGCCGGCGAGAAGAGCGGGTTCCAGGCCACCAGCCTGGAAACCCTGCGCCAGATGGTGGCCGCCAACGTCGGCGTCACCCTGCTGCCGACGCTCGCGATCAAGCCTCCGGTTGCACGCTCGGACAATATCCACCTTCTGCGCTTCAGCGATTCGCGCCCCAGCCGCAGGATCGCGATGGTCTGGCGTCGCAGTTCGGCGATGGGCGACTTCCTGCTGAAGCTGGCACAGGTGTTCCAGGAGCTGCCGGCAGATTTGTTCCTACCCAGTCGGGAACAGCATCCCGCCGGGCCGGGCCGCACCCGGAAAACGCCGGCACCCGCACGGCGCGCTTGACGCCGGGCGCGACCGTACCGGCAAACCCGCCCAGCGCGCCCCAGCCCCGGTTCGCCGCTTGGCGCTAGCATCAGCCCCTGGCTTCAACGGGGCACGCGATGCGCACTCCTCTCCTGCTCGCCAGCGTTCTGCTGGCCGCCTGCGCTTCGGCGCCATCTCCGGCCCCCACCGCAAAGCCCTACGACCTGCTGATCCGCAACGGCGTGGTTTACGACGGCAGCGGCGAGGCGCCGAAGCGGGTCGACGTGGCGATACGCGGCGACCGCGTCGTCGAACTGTTGGCACCCGGCGCGCCCGCGGACGCGAATGAGATCGTCGACGCACACGGCCTCGCCGTCGCACCGGGCTTCATCAACATCCTGTCGTGGGCCGGCGACGCGCTGATCGAGGACGGCCGCGGCATGAGCGACACGCTGCAAGGGGTCACCCTGGAAATCTTCGGCGAAGGCACTTCGGGCGGACCGCTGACCCCGGCGATGAAGACCGAGATGCTTCAGCTGCAGGATGACATCCGTTACGACATCACCTGGGACTCGTTCGGGGGCTATCTCGAGCACCTGGAACGCAAGGGGGTGACGCCCAACGTTGCCTCGTTCGTGGGTGCCACCACTGTGCGCCAGAACGTGATCGGCAACGCGCCGCGTGCGGCCACGGCGGAAGAGGTGGCGCGCATGCAGGCGCTGGTGCGGCAGGCGATGCGCGAAGGCGCGCTGGGCGTGGGCTCGTCGTTGATCTACGAACCGGCGACCAACGCCGAGACCTCGGAACTCGTCGCGCTTGCGAAGGCAGCCGGCGAATCCGGCGGCGGCTACATCTCCCACATCCGCGACGAAGGCGAGAAGCTACTCGAATCGATCGATGAGCTGATCGCCATCGGCCGCGCCGCCGGCGTGCACGCCGAGGCCTACCACCTCAAGGCCAGCGGCGTGCGCAACTGGCCGAAGATGGCGCAGGCGATCGCCCACATCGAAGCCGCGCGCGAAGCCGGGCAACCGGTGACCGCGGACATGTACCTGTACCCCGCCAGTTCCACCGGCCTGGATACGCAGCTGCCCAAATGGGTCCGCGAGGGCGGCGCGGGTGAGCGTATCGCGCGGCTGAAGGACCCGGTGCAGCGCGGCAGGGCGATCACGGACGTCAAGGCCGAAATCGCCAGGCGCAACCCTGCCGAACTCGATGCGCTGCGGCGCACGCTGCTGGTGCAGTTCCGCTCCGAATCGCTCAAGCCGCTGACCGGCCGCACGCTGGCCGAGGTGGCCGAGCAGCGCGGCACCGATCTGGCCACGACCATCGTCGATCTCATCGCCGGGGACGAATCGCGTGTCGGCGTGGTGTTCTTCTCGATGAGCGAGGACAACGTGCGCCTGGGCCTGCGCCAGCCCTGGGTCAGCCTGGGCTCGGATGGCGCATCGGAAGCCCCGGAAGGCGTGTTCCTGAAAGGCAGCACCCACCCACGTGCCTACGGCAATTTCGCCCGCCTGTTCGCGCGATACGTGCGCGAGGAACAGTTGTTGAGCGTGCAGGAAGCGGTACGCCGCGTCACCGCGCTGCCCGCGCGCAACTGGAAACTCGCCAGCCGCGGCTGCCTGGATCCGGGCTGCCATGCGGACATCGTCGTATTCGATCCGGCCACCATCCAGGACCATGCCAGCTTCGCCAAGCCCATGCAGTACGCGGCCGGGGTACGCCAGGTCTGGATCAACGGTGTGTGCGTGGTACGCGATGGCGCACACACCGGCGCGACGCCCGGGCGGGTGGTGCGGGGACCGGGCTGGAAAGCAACACGTTGATGGATTCGCGCCGCCGCCTGATGTCGCCCACCGGTGCTTGCCCGGAATCGTCCGCCCACGCCATCGAGGGAGAACTGCCTTGCGTCCTCTGATCCATCTGCTGCTGGGTTGCGCCCTGCTCGTCGCTCCTGCCGCGCACGCAGTCACCCAGGCCCCCGAGGTCAAGGAAGGCGACTTCATCGTGCGCGACTTCCGCTTTGGCTCCGGCGAAAGACTTCCCGAGCTACGCATGCACTACCGCGCGCTGGGCGTACCGCGCAAGGACGCCCAGGGGCGGGTCGACAACGCGGTGATGATCCTGCACGGCACCGGAGGCTCCGGTGCGCAGTTCCTGCAGCCGCAGTTCGCCGACGAGCTGTTCGGTCCCGGCCAACCGCTGGATACATCGCGCCACTACATCATCCTGCCCGACAACATCGGCCACGGCGGCTCGTCGAAGCCGAGCGACGGCTTGCGCATGCGCTTTCCGAAGTACGACTACGACGACATGGTCGAGGCGCAGCGCCGGTTGCTGGCCGAAGGCCTCGGTGTGGAGCGATTGCGGCTGATGTTCGGCACCTCGATGGGCTGCATGCACATCTTCGTGTGGGCGCAGAAGCATCCGCAGGCCGCGCGCGCGTTCATGCCGATGGCATGCCAGCCGGCGCAGATCGCCGGTCGCAACCGGCTGTGGCGCAAGGCGGCGATGGATGCGCTCCGCGCCGATCCGGCGTGGCAGCAGGGCGACTACGCCCAGCCCCCGCTACAGGGCATGCGCACCGCGTCGAGCCTCACCCTGCTGGCGGGCGCGGCGCCCTGGTACATGCAGGCGCAGTATCCCGATCGGGACTCGGTCGATCGCTACTTCGAAGAGCGCATTGCTCAGGATCTCGCGCGCCGCGACGCCAACGACTTCCTCTACCAGCTCGACGCCTCGCGCAACTACGATCCCTCCTCCGGGCTGGCGAAGATCGTTGCACCGATGACCTGGATCAATTCCGCCGACGATTTCATCAACCCGCCGGAACTGGGGCTGGCCGAACGCGCGCTGCCGCAGCTGCGCACGACCCGGTATGTCCTGATCCCGCAGTCACCGGAGACACGCGGCCACGGCACGCACACCTGGGCGAAGTTCTGGAAGCAGGAACTGGTCGATCTGCTAAGGCGCAGCGAATAGGCGCCCCGTCACTCGTGCTTTGCCGCCTTGCCGTCGCAAGCCGCATGCAGCGCAGTATCGGTTGGGTCGGGGGTGTCCACTGCCGAGACGTGATTGAGCGCGATCACCCAGCGCCCGTCGATCTTGCGCATCAGCCGGGTGTTGATGCCGTACTGCGGCTGTGCAGGGCGCAGCAGGCGGTAGCGGCTGATCAGCTGCGCGGCATCGGCCGCCAGCGGCTGGATGCGGATGTCATAGAAGCACAGCGTGCCACGAGTGTCGGCGGATGCGCCGTAGTCCGATATGTAGTGGTCGAGCGTGCCCTGCCAGTCGCGCTGAAAGCGCCCCTTCGACACGAACACCACGCCGGGATTCTGGAATCCCTGCATGTAGCCGCGGAAATCGCCGCGGTTCCAGGCGCCCTGCATCTCGCGGATCACGCGTTCGATTGCCGCGGATTCTTCGGCCCATTTGCCGGCTCTCGGGGGCTGCGCCGAGAGCGCGGGCGCGGTGGCGCACAGCAGGAACAGCAGCAGGCAGCGGGAGTTCATGCGTTTGGTTTCCGTCTATGACCGGACGACCATAGCCCAGGCGTGGACCCGGCGCAGCAAAGACCAATCGCCCCGGCTTTGCCGGTTCTGCGATTCGCTGGCACAGTCGCTGGCGTCGCGACCCCGGAACAGTCCGGACCGCGAGGACAACCAGGCAAGATAAATGCAGACTTCCGGCCATAAATTGTGTTGCCCCCCTGTCGCGCTGCGGCTGCATCCGTGGCACTGACCAGCGGGCCACGCCACGGGGCGGAGCGCGTGGACATCGAAGCCGATCGCACACGCACCGAAGCGACGCACGATCGCGCGTGCG
The DNA here is from genome assembly GCF_022662515.1 of Lysobacter sp. M15. Classification (NCBI taxonomy): domain Bacteria; kingdom Pseudomonadati; phylum Pseudomonadota; class Gammaproteobacteria; order Lysobacterales; family Lysobacteraceae; genus Lysobacter; species Lysobacter sp. M15. The sequence continues at coordinate 63,098 of NZ_JAKPBV010000014.1, forward strand.
ACGGTGCGCCGCCCGCCGACTTCGACGACGCGGCCTGAGCATGGGCCTGCGCGGCTGGGTGATCCTTGGCGTGCTGGCCGGAGCAGCCGGATGGTGGTATTCGCCGCTGTCCCCCCGCGTCCCGCCCGCGCCGGAGGTGCGCGCCGTTTCCGCGGCGGTGGGTGTCCGTGCCCCGGGTGCGAACCCGCTATGTCCGCCGCCACCGCGCGCAGGCGATGGCGGCGAGCCACTGCAGTCGCCGCTGCCCGCCGCGTTTCCAGCGGTGACCATCGAATCGGCCAGGCTCAATCCGCTAGCCGGTTTCAGCATCGACGCGCGGGTGCTGTCGCGTCGCGACTATGCCTATGGACGCGAAGCCGATTTCTCGCCGACCGACCTGGCCCTGGGCTGGGGCCGGATGCGCGACGAGGAGGTCCTGGCCAGGCTCGACATCGAGCAGCGCGGGCGCTGGTACCACTACCGCTGGCGCGACAGCCCGCCGATCCCGTCGCGCGAGATCGCGAAGTCGAGCGCCAACATGCACATCATCCCGGCCGATCCGGCCGCAGCCGGTGCGTTGCGCCGGGTACGCAACGGGCAGCGGGTACGCATCGACGGCTGGCTGGTCGAAGTGATCGCGGACGACGGCTGGAAATGGCGCAGCTCGCTGACCCGCGACGACATGGGCGCGGGCGCGTGCGAACTGATCTACGCCTGCCGCATCGTTGCGGAGTAGATGTACACCCGGCCGATTGTTGTCCGCCGCGGGCGCGTCCGGCTGCTGACCGGAACGCGACCGGTGATCAGGATTCGAGCGAGACGCCCACCGGACAACTCACCCCGGTCCCGCCAAGCCCGCAGTAGCCGGCGGGGTTCTTCGACAGGTACTGCTGGTGCTCGTCTTCCGCATAGTAGAACGGCGGCGCGGGAAACACGATCTCGGTGGTGATCTCGCCCAGCCCCGCGTCGCGCAACTTGCGCTGGTACGCATCGCGGCTGGCGATGGCCGCATCGTATTGCACCTGCGTGTCGCAATAGATCGCCGAACGGTATTGGGTGCCGGTGTCGTTGCCCTGGCGCATGCCCTGGGTCGGATCGTGGTTCTCCCAGAACGTCTTGAGCAGGGTGTCGAACGAGGTTTGCGCCTCGTCGTACACCACCAGCACCACTTCCGCATGCCCGGTCTCGCCGCTGCAGACTTCGCGATAGGTCGCATTCGGCGTATAGCCCCCGGCATAACCGACCGCGGTGGTGATCACGCCGGGCAGCGACCAGAACTTGCGCTCGGCGCCCCAGAAGCAGCCCATGCCGAACTGCACCTTCTGCAAGCCGGGGAAGCTTGCCTTCGACCCATCTCCGGAGTCGCCGCGCAGCGGCCGACCGTGCACGTGGTGCACGTTGCGCAGCGGCATTTCCGTGGTGCGACCCGGCAGTGCGCGGGCCGGGTCGACCATGCGTTGCTTGTAGGCGCCAATGCCGAACATGGAGTACTCCCGGAAGGTTTCCCCTGTTATGCGGCCTGCGGCTGGCGGATCAACCGCGCAGAGCGGTACAACGCGCGCTCACGCCGGCTGTGCGGGCAGCCGTTCGCGTCCCTTCAGGCCGGAGACGAAGATGCCCGCCAGGCTGACTGCCAGACCCGCCCATTCGCGCGGCATGGTCGCGCGGTCCAGCAGGGCCACGTCGAGCAGGAAGGCGATGATCGGCTGCAGCAGCAGCAACAGGCCGACCAGCGCGATCGGCAGCCGCCCCATGGCCTTCGAGATCAGGATCCACGCCAGTCCGTGCCCGAACACCGCCAGGGCCAGCAACGCCAGCAGCGATCGCACCCCCGGAATGACGAACGAAGCCCCCTCGGCCACGCCCGCGACGGCAAGCACACCCGCGCTACCCAGCGACGCCAGCGCCAGGATCTGCGCGACCTCGATCCGCGAGTCCGCGTCCGCCGCGCGCCGCTGGGTCGTGCGCAAGCTGACGTTGTACACCGCATAGCACAGGCCCGTGGCCAGCCCCAGCCAGACGCCCCAGCGGTAATCCTGCGGCAGGCTGGACCAGCCCTGCCCCAGCAACAGCCACAGGCCGGCGATTGTCAGCACCAGCCCGAGCAGGAATCGCGGGCCGACCCGTTCCCCGAACAGCAGGGCGCCGGCCAGCGCCATGAAGAACACCTGTGCATTGCCCAGCAGGGTCGCCAGGCCGGGGCCTACCAGCAGGATGCTGCGATGCCAAAGCCACAGGTCGGCGGCGAACGCCACTGCCGGCAGCAGGCACCAGACCCAGACGCGATGCGGCAACGCTCGCCACTGGCCGCGCAGGCCGACCAGCAGGCACAGGAACAGGCCGGCGAACAGCATCCGCCAGAACGCCGAGATCGTCGGCGGCACCTGCGATGCCCGCACCATCAAGGCGTTGGTGCCGATGAGCGCGGCACCGGCGAGCATCGCAAGCAGGGCGCGGGTGTCGGCGCTCGAACCGGCGCCGGGAGTGGGTGCGGACATCCCCCCAGCTTACGGATTGCTCAGCCGGGGAAAACCGCCGGACCGACCGAAATGCGATTGCGCCCCTCTCGCTTGGCCACGTACAGCGCCCGGTCCGCGCGGTCGACCAGGGCGGCGGGCTGTTCGCCCGGCGCGCGGGTGGCCACGCCGACGCTGACCGACAGGCGCAGCCGGCTGCCCTGCCATTCCACCACGCAGTCCTCCACGCTGATCCGCAGGGCTTCTGCGATCCCGCGCGCCGTCGCGACGTCGCAGTCGGGCAGCAGGGCGATGAACTCCTCGCCACCGTAGCGGCCGAGCACGTCCTGCGCGCGCAGACCCGTGCGCAGCGCCGCGGCGATCGTGCGCAGACAATGGTCGCCGCAGGCGTGGCCGTGCAGGTCGTTGATGCGCTTGAAATGGTCGATATCGATGAACAGCAGCGACAACGTGCGCTCGCCGTGCCGGCGGCCCGACTCGCGTGCGAGCCACTGGTCGATGCTGCGCCGGTTCAGCGTTCCGGTCAGCCCGTCCAGCTCGGCGGTGCGCTTGAGCGCCTGGGTCGCCACCGCCTCGTTCGCATGCAGCACCGTCAGACGCACGAATTCGGCCGCGGTGGCGAGCTCGTCGTCGTCGAATTCCGCGCCTCCGACGCGCTGCAGCAACAACGCGCCCCAGCCTTGGGCGCCCACCGCAACCGGCACGACCGCTTCGATCGTGCGGCGGGCGTCGCCGGCCAGCGCGTGCTGCAGCGGCCGCCCGGACAGGGACTGGCGCTTGAGCATCAGCAGGCGCGTGCCTTCCAGGCCTTCGACCAGGCGACGGTCGTCGATCGGCTCGGTCACCAAGACGTCGCGACCGTGGTAACCGTGCGCGATCACCGCGGCGCTCACCGCCGTGACGTGCGGAAGCAGGTGCTCGAGCATCAGGCGGAACGCGGTCCATTCCACGTCCGCGGGCGCCAGTTCGCGCAAGCGCGCCTGCAGCACGCGCGTGAGCGCGGTTCGGCCAGCCTCGCGCTGCATGCGGCGTTCCGACGCGACCCGCGCATTGCGTTCCCGGTCGCGCTGCTCGCGATACGAGCCGATGCGCGCGATCAAGCCCAGCCCCAATACCACCAGCAAGGCGAGCAATGCGAGCTGGTAGCCGTAGCGCGTCCACGCCACCACTGCGCCGACGCTCTCCTGCAACATCAGGCGTGCCGCCAGTGCCGTCAGCGTGAGCAACGACAGGGCCAGCGCAGGCAGCGCCATCGGGATTCGTTGCCACACCGCACCGGAGAGCGCGAACAACGCAGCGGCACCGGCCAGCGTCAGCCCGGCTTGCACGATGTACGGGCCCCATGGGGCGAGCTGCGCAACCCCGGCCATCAGCACCATGGCGGAAATCGCAAGCACGAGGACCATGCCCTGTATCAAGCGCTGCTGGTTCGAGCGTTGCCGATCGGCGACCTGCGACACCAGCGCCAGTACCGCTGCGGTGCAGGCCAATGACAGGCCCCACAGCCCGCGTTCGCCCAGCCCGCCCAGCAACCGCAGGCCAGGCACGGTGTACAGGTGACCGTTGCAGGCCCCGAACACCAACCCGGACAGGATCGCGGCGGTGGCCAGGCTCAGGAAGTAGCGCTCGCGCACGGTCCATGACAGCGCTACTGCCACCAGCGCCAGGCTGAAAGTCCCGGCGTAGACCAGCATGCTCAGCGCGACCGTCCGCTGGGTCAGGCGGATCGCGTCGTCTTCCCCGATCAGGTGGGGCTTCAGTGCCAACGCGACATCGCCGCTGGCGTGCAGTTCGATCTCACCGCCGGCCGAATCCGGAAGCGGAAACAGATAGGCGCCCGGGACGAGGCCCTCGTCCGCATCGGGCGCGAAGAATCTCCGGGGCGGGCTGCGCCAGCCCGGACCCTGCAGCCAGACCGCAGCCACCGGCTCGCGTGCGAGCCACACCATGCGCCTGGGTTCCCCAGGTTGTCGTGGAACGTTCTCTAACTGCAGACGCGCTACGGCATGCGCGTCGCTGCGACCGGAAACCGGCAGGGTCGCGCCAGTCGATTCCCGTGCGTCGGACGCCGGCATCAGCCGGACGGCCTGCGTACCCCAGTCGCCGGGGCGCGCCAGCAGGACGATGACCAGCGCGAACAACCCCAGCAGCAGCGCCATCGCCAGCGCGGGCACGCCCTCTGCCAGCCATTGCCAGGACTCGGTTTCGCGCACCATCACGCCCAGGCCCCGGCAACGCGGGCAGCGTTCCACAGCGGGCGCAAACTGCTGCCTGTGTGGGTTTTTCCCGGGTCCGGCATGTCCTTCCCCCTCAGGACGGCGCGCCAATGCTTGGGAGACAACCGACACACAAACCGTGCCAGTTATACAAGCATGGTGTGATTACCATCACAATATCGATCGCCCCCCGCGCCGAAGCGCGGTCAAGCGGGGAAGAGGCGCTCGGATAGACTGATGGTTTTCCCTATTCACTCCCCATGTCGCTGCCTGAATCCGCCATACCCACGCCCGTGATCCCCGACGCCGGAAAACCCGAATCCGTGCGCCAGGATTTCATCCGCCAGATCGTGCGCGACGACCTGGCCAGCGGCAGGCAGCAGGCCGTCCGTACCCGCTTCCCGCCCGAGCCCAACGGTTATCTGCACATCGGCCACGCCAAGGCGATCTGCCTGGACTTCGGCATCGCCGCCGAGTTCGGCGGCGACTGCAACCTGCGCCTGGACGACACCAATCCGTCCCGGGAAGACCCGGAGTACGTGCGCGCGATCCAGGAGGACGTGCACTGGCTCGGCTTCGACTGGCACGCGCTGCGCCACGCGTCGGACTACTTCGAGGTGCTGTACCTGGCCGCCGAGAAGCTGATCCGCCAGGGCGACGCCTTCGTCTGCGACCTGAGCGCCGAGCAGGTGCGCGAATATCGCGGCACCCTGACCGAACCGGGGCGCAATTCGCCGTTCCGGGACCGCGGCGTCGACGAGAACCTGGATCTGTTCCGGCGCATGCGCGCAGGCGAATTCCCGGATGGCGCGCGCACCCTGCGCGCGAAGATCGACATGGCCGCGGGCAACATCAACCTGCGCGATCCGGCGCTGTACCGGATCAAGCACGTGACCCACCAGAACACCGGCGATGCCTGGCCGATCTATCCGATGTACGACTTCGCCCACTCGCTCAGTGATGCAGTGGAGGGCATCACCCATTCGCTGTGCACGCTGGAGTTCGAGGACCACCGCCCGCTGTACGACTGGTGCGTGGACAAGGTCGATCTGGCACATTCCCCGGAACTGGTGAAGCCGCTGACCGACCGGGGCCTGCCGTTCGAAGCCGCCAAACCGCGTCAGATCGAGTTCTCGCGCCTGAACTTCAATTACCTGGTGATGAGCAAGCGCAAGCTGCTCGCATTGGTCGAGGGCGGCCTGGTCGATGGCTGGGACGATCCGCGCATGCCGACCCTGCAGGGCATCCGCCGCCGCGGCTACACGCCCTCGGCGCTGCGGTTGATGGTCGACCGGGTCGGCATCAGCAAGCAGAACTCATTGCTCGATATCTCGATCCTGGAAGGCGCGCTGCGCGACGACCTGGACGCCGCGGCGCCGCGGCGCATGGCCGTGATCGACCCGCTGAAGCTGACCATCACCAATCTGCCCGAGGCGCACGAGGAATCCCTGCATTTCCCCAACCATCCGAAGGACGATGCGTTCGGGGTCCGCCAGGTGCCGTTCTCCCGCCAGCTGTGGATCGAACGCGAGGACTTCGAGGAAGTGCCGCCCAAAGGCTTCAAGCGCCTGACCGTGGGCGGCGAAGTGCGCCTGCGTGGCGCCGGCATCTTCCGCTGCACCGACGTGGTGAAGGCCGGCGACACTGTGATCGAGGTGGTCGGCGAACTCGATCCGGACTCGCGCCCGGGCATGGAAGGGGCCAACCGCAAGGTCAAGGGCACGATCCACTGGGTCAGCGCCCGGCACGCGGTGGCGGCCGAGATCCGCCTCTACGACCGGCTCTTCACCGTGGCCGACCCCGACAACGAGGAAGATGGCAAGACCTACACCGACTACCTCAATCCGGAATCGCGCCGGACCGTCACCGGCTACGTCGAGCCCGCCGCGGCGCAAGCTGCGCCGGAGCAGTCGTTCCAGTTCGAGCGGATCGGCTATTTCGTCGCTGACCGCCACGACCACCGCAGTGATGCGCCCGTGTTCAACCGCAGCGTCACCCTGCGCGATACCTGGACCCAGAAGGGAGGATGAACATGCCCGGGTTGCGTTGCCATGCTATTGCGACCGTACTCGCGCTGGTGCTGGGCGCCTGCGCCGCGCCGAACCAACAGGCGGGAAACAGTGACGCGGCGCCGCAGGCCCAGGCAACCGCGCCGCAGACTCCGGCAGTCAAACCGGCGAAGCCGCCGCGCATGAGCGATCCGCTCCCGCCGCAGCGGGTGAAGGGCGGAACAGTCGTGATCGACGCCAGCTGCAGGACCGATGCCGACTGCACGGTGAAGGATGTCGGCAACTGCTGCGGCTACTACCCGGCCTGCGTCAACAAGAACAGCCCGACCGACCCGGAAGGCGTACGCGCGCAATGCGCGAAGACCGGCATGGCATCGGTCTGCGGGTTCCGGGAGATCTCCGCGTGCAGCTGCAACGCGGGCAAGTGCGAATCCGCCGACGGCGGTGTGCAGCCCGTCGCCCAGTGATGCTCAAGGCGCAGATCCACCTCACCCTGCCCGTCTGGATCCACGACGCGGTCGACACGACGCGACGCTATGCCAGCGACGAGGACAAGGTCGCGCTGGCGATTGAACTGTCTGCCCACAATATCGATGCCGGCAGCGGCGGTCCTTTCGGCGCGGCGGTGTTCGACGGCGACGACCGCATCGTGTCGGTCGGCGTCAACCGCGTGCTTCCGCTGACATGCACGCTCGCGCACGCCGAGAACATGGCCTACATGCTTGCCCAGCAGCGATTGCAGCGTGCCCGTCTCAACATGGACGAAGCCGGCAACCGGCTGGGGCACTTCACGCTGGCGACCTCGTCGCAGCCCTGCTGCCAATGCTACGGTGCGACGATCTGGGCCGGCATCGACCGGCTCCTGATCGGCGCGCGCAGTGAGGACGTGATGGCGCTGACCGAATTCGACGAAGGCCCGCTTCCGGCCGACTGGGTCGGCGAACTCAACCGGCGCGGCATCGAGGTGGTGCGCGACCTCGCACGTGCGGCCGCCTGTAACGTGCTGCGCCAGTACGGGGCAAGCGGCGGCCAGAGGTATTGAGCAACCGGCGGACACGCGCGATACGTGTCCTTGCCGCAGCGTCAGGCCCACACTTCCGGACCCGCCGCAAGCCCGCGTTCAGATCCGCCAGGTTGACGGTGGATTGACCACCGCCGGATTACGGTACGCGCGTCCCCACACCGGACGACAGCGATGAAGACCATATGCCTTGCTGCGGTCGCGCTGGCTATCGGGTCGATAGGCAATGTTGCTGCACAGCAGACCCCAACACCCCCGCCTGCCCCGGCTACAGCACCCCAGTCCATCCCAGTTGCAACGCCTCAACCCCTCCCGAACGCCGCGTCACCCGTGACCGGCACCGCCACCCTGCCCGACGCGCAGGGCAATACCACCACCGTAACCTCGCACCTTCCTGCACCACCCGCCCGCGACCATCGCGCGATGTTCGATGCAATGGACATCGATCATGACGGTGCCATCAGCCGTCGCGAGGCGAGCGGGGACAAGTACCTGTTACGTGCGTATGTCGCCCTCGATAGCGACGGAAACCGCACGCTCGACTACCAGGAGATGCTGCGCTGGTTCGACGACTGAGGCCATCTGCCTTCCCGTGACGTCCTGACGCGATCACCGGGACACGTTCAGCCCGCGTTGCGGCGGTTTACGCGGGGTTGATCCGCATGGGGCTAGCGTGCGCCGCTCCCCCGATGAGGCATCCGCAATGACCCAGCATCTATCGATCCGTCCACTTGCCCTGGCCGTGCTGGCCGCCATGAGCCTGGCCGGCGCTGCCTTCGCGCAGGACACCGCTCAGGTCACCCCGCAGGAACAGGCCACGCAGACTGTCGATGAGAATGCCGAAGCTGCGGCGGAAAACGCACAGCAGGCAAGCACTGACGCCCAGGCTGCGCAGCAGGCCGCCGCCGCTGCCGTCACCCAGCTGGCGGGCGCGACCACCGTGGAAGGTGAGGCACAGGCCGCGGCGAACGCCGACGTCGCCGGCCAGGCTGCGGTGGATGCGCAGGCCAGTGCCAATGCTGCCGCCAGCGCCGCCGAGACCGCGAACGCCGCTCAGGCGGCGGTCGATGCCGGCACTGCTGCTGCGTCCGATGCGGTCGCTGCATCGCAGGCTGCGACCGGTGCCGCGACCGATGCCGCTGCGGCAGCCGGAACCGCCGCGGCCACGGCCGAACAAGCTGCTGCAGCGGCCGTGGGTGCTGCAAACGCGTCAGCGCCCGCTCCGGTGCAGGCAGGCGTCCAGGCCCAGGGTACGGTCACCATTCGCTCCGTGCCCAGCGGCAAAACCGTGACCATCCCGGCCCCAGCCACGCCCTGACGCTCAAACGTTGCTGTTGGGAAAAAGCCCCGCGAGCGGGGCTTTTTTGTTCATTTGCAACTGGCTCCGCATCCGTCAGCCCACTTCCCCCGAGCGTGTTCCGGATGCCCGCCGCCATAGCATGGCCGCCACAGGCGGCAGCCGATTGGCCGCGCCCAGCAGATGGCCACGGAGCAGGGTCGCCGCCATGCCGGGATGGGTGTAAAGGCGGTGGATGCCTTCGAAGGCATAGGTCGCCATCGCATTCTCGCTGCGTCGCTGCCGTGCCCAGCGTGCCAGGCGCTGCGGCGCAGCGAAGTCCGCGCGACCCGCCTGCGCGGCGTGAACCGAGGCAGCCAATGCGCTCACGTCGCGAAGCCCCAGATTGACGCCCTGCCCGGCCAGCGGATGCACCACGTGGGCCGCATCGCCCAGCAGCAGCACCCGCCCACGCACGTAGTCCTTTGCCAGCTGACGCCGCAGCGGAAACGCCGCGCGGCGCGAAGTCGGCTGCAGGCGCCCCAGTCGCAGGTCGGATGCGACATCGAGCTCCCGCGAAAATGCCGCGTCGTCCATGGACAGCACACGCGTGGCCTCGGCCCCCGGCAGGCTCCAGACGATCGAACAGTCGCCGTCGGCGAATGGCAGCAGGGCCAGCGGCCCGCCCGGCAGGAAGCGCTGCCACGCCGTTGCCTCGTGCGGCCGCTCGCTCGCGACGTAGCACACCACGCCCTGTTGTTCGTAGTCGCGTGCAGCCACTTCGATGCCGAGCAGCCGGCGCAGACTGGAGTCGGCCCCATCGGCCGCGACCGCGAGCCGGGCGTCGATGTGGCCGCCATCATCAAACGTCAGGCGCACGCCATCATCGTCCTGATGGCAGTCCTCGACCCGCGCCGGGCAACGCAGGTCCACGCCTGCGCGCGCCAGCGCGTGCCAAAGACGATCCGCCAGCAGTCCATGCTCGACGATCCAGCCCAGTTCGCGACGGCCCAGGGTGTCGGCATCGAAGCTCAGTTCACCGCCGCCCGCTGCATCCCAGACCCGCATGCGCCGGTACGGCTGCGCGCGCGCATTGCGCACCGACTCCCACACGTCGAGCGCGTCCAGCAGCGCGGCATTGTCGGGTGCAAAGGCGTACACCCGCAGGTCGCGATGCTGCGACGACCAGGCCTGCGGTTGGGCCGCTTCGACCAGGGTGACCTGCAAACCTTCCCGCGCGAGCGCCAGCGCGCAGGCGCTGCCGACCACGCCGCCACCGACCACCACGCAATCGAGCCGCGATCGCCGGCTCATCGGACATCGCCCGATCGGCAAAGCGCCGGCACGTCGCCGCGAAAGCCCATCGCACCGCCCACCAGAGACGCCTGCAATGCCGGCATCCGGTCCGCCGCGAACAGGCCCAGCGCGCGCACGGCGGATGCGAACGGTGCGTCGTTCGCGGTCAGCCGCGCCAATCCGTCGGAAAACGCCAAGGTGCGCGCGCGATCCTCGCTGCGACGCTGCGCGTAGCGCTGCAGCAGGCCGTCATCGATCGCATCGATGCCTTCGCCTTCGATCAGCTCGGCAAGCGTTAACGCATCGCGCAGGCCGAGGTTGAAGCCCTGCGCTCCGATCGGATGCAGCGTCTGCGCGGCATTGCCCACCAGCACCGCGCCGGGCGCGGTGGTGCGTTCGGACACGAGCCGGATCGCCGGATAGGCGCTGCGCGGACCGCAGGCGAGAAACCGGCCTGCGCGCCAGCCGAAGACCATCTGCAGTCGCTGCAGGAAACCGGACTCGCCCAGCATGGCCACGGCGTCGGCCTCATGTGCCGCCACTGCATGGACGACGCCGAAGTGACGGTCGCCGCGCGGCAGCAGGGCGGTTGGACCGTCGTTGCCGAAGCGCTCATACGCAATGCCGTCGGGCGGGCGCCCGGTGCGCACCCGGGCGACGAACAGGATCTGGTCGTAGCTCGATTCCCGGGCTGCGATGCCCAGGTCGGCACGCACCCCGCTGCGGGTACCGTCTGCGGCGACGACCAGGCGCGCCGCTATCAGGCGCGATCCTGCGTCATCCTCGATCCGCATCACCCGCCCCCTGGAACCGCTCGCAGCGACGAAACCCGCGAAGCGCGCCGGGCGGTAACGCGACAGGCGCCAGCATTCGAGCAGCCGGGCTTCGAGCGCCTCGCCGAAATCGCGCGCGACGACGACCTGTCCGAAAGTTTCGCGACCGTAAGCTGCGGCGTCGAGTATCACCCGTCCCAGCTCACGCATGCGGCTGACATGGATCCGACGGATCGGTCCGGTCGGCGCACGCAGCTTCTGCATGACGCCCAGGGCGGTGAGCGCGTTGACGCTGGCCTCGGCGAAGCTCAGGTTGCGCTGGTCGAAGACCGGCGGTAGTGCGCCTGCCGGCGTCGCCTCCACCAATGCGGTGTCCACGCCGATCCGGTCGAGCGCGATCGCCAGGCTGGCGCCGACCAGCCCGCCGCCGACGATGACGACTTCGTGCGAGGCAGCGATCTCGGGGCTGGCTGGGGTCATTGCGCTATGCTAGCGGCTCCTTCCGTTCTTTCGTTCGGACCAGATGAACCGCTTCGAATCGAACCGCAGTATCGCGCCCGGCCCATGGGTGCTGGTGGCCATGATCGTGGCCGCGGCCATGAGCCGCCTGCTGCCGCATCCGCCGAATTTCTCGCCAGTCGAGGCGATCGCCCTGTTCGGCGGCGCCTACTTCGCCTCGCGCGCCTGGGCGGTGCTGGTTCCGCTGGCGGCGATGCTGATCTCGGACGTGGTGCTGGCTGCGCTCAACGGCGGCAGCTATTCGTTCGCCAACTACTTCGCCAGCACCAGCTTCTGGCTGGTCTACGGCTGCATCGCCGTTTCCACGGTGCTCGGTTTCGGCCTGCGCGGCAAGGTCGGCGGCGCGAGGGTGCTGGGCTACTCGCTGCTCGGTTCGGCGCTGTTCTTCCTGGTCACCAACTTCGGCGCGTGGCTCGGTTCGACCATGTATCCGCAGAACGGCGCCGGCCTTGTGGCCGCCTATGCCGCGGGCATCCCGTTCTTCCAGTGGACCGTGCTCGGCACGCTGTTCTATTCGGCGCTGCTGTTCGGCGGTTTCGCACTGCTGCGCCGCCAGCTCCCGATGCTGCGCGCGCAGACGGTGTGACGAAGACGGGGATGGAGAATCGCGGATAGGGAATTGTCGACGCCAAAGGTTTTCGGCTTCCCGCTGCTCATTCCCAATTCCGTACGCCTCATGGGCAACCGCCTCTCGAAGATCTACACCCGCACCGGCGATGACGGCACGACCGGGCTCGGTGACGGCACGCGGGTGGCGAAGGATTCGGCTCGGGTCACCGCGTACGGCACCGTCGACGAGGCCAATTCCGCGATCGGCCTGTTGCTGGCCAGCGAGATGCCGGCCGACGTACGCGAGCTGCTGACCTCGGTGCAGCACCAACTGTTCGATCTCGGTGGCGAACTTTGCATTCCCGGCCATGCCGCGATCCAGGACGAGGATGTGGACCGGCTGGAGCAGCAGTTGGATCGCTACAACGCCGACCTGCCCGCATTGAAGGATTTCATCCTGCCGGGCGGGGGTGAAGCGGCAGCGCGCTGTCACATGGCCCGCACGATCGTGCGCCGCGCCGAGCGCGAGACCGTCACCCTATCGCACCACGATCCGGTGCGGCCGCAGGCGGTGCGTTATCTCAACCGGCTGTCGGATTTGCTGTTCGTGCTGGCACGGGTGCTGGCCCGCGCCGAAGGCCTGGGCGAAGTGCTGTGGAAGCACGAACGCCGCCACCGTTGAGCACCGGGTCGCAGGCGAGATGAGCGTGCGCATCTACACCCACGAGGCGTGCCTGGCGCACGACACCGGGCCAGGGCATGTGGAACGGCCGCCGCGGCTCACCACCGTGATCGAAGCGCTGCGCGCCGCGTTCGACGACCTCGACTGGCAATCGGCACCGCGTGCCGGGCGCGAACAACTGCTGCGCGTGCACTCCCCGGCACTGCTCGAGGCCGTCCTGGCGCCTCAGCGCGACCGCATCGTCGCGCTCGATCCCGACACCATGCTCTCGCCGCAATCCGCCGAAGCCGCACTGCGCGCCGCCGGCGCCTTGGTCGCGGCGGTCGACGCCGCATGCAGCGGCGAAGCCGTCCGCGCGTTCTGCGCAGTGCGGCCGCCCGGCCATCACGCCACTGCCGACACGGCGATGGGGTTCTGCCTGTTCAACAACATCGCCGTTGCCGCGGCGCATGCGCTGGCGCGGCACGGGCTTGCACGCGTGGCGATCGTCGATTTCGACGTGCACCACGGCAACGGGACACAGGATGTTTTCCAGCACGAACCCCGGGTGATGTACCTGAGCTCGCACCAGTCGCCGCTCTATCCCGGGACGGGAAGCGCGGGCGATCGTGGCGCAGGCAATATCCGCAATGCGCCCCTGTCGCCGGGCGCCGGCAGCCGGCGCTTCCGCGAAACATGGGAGCAGGCCCTGCTGCCGGCGATCGACGAGTTCCGTCCGCAACTGCTGCTGGTCTCCGCCGGTTTCGATGCGCATTGGCGCGATCCGCTCGCGCAGATGCAGCTCGATGCCGACGACTTCGGCTGGCTGACGGCCGAGCTGGTGCTGCTCGCGAACCGGCATGCGGCCGGACGCGTGATCTCTGCGCTGGAAGGCGGGTACGATCTGCAGGCGCTGGCCGAGTGCAGCGTGGCTCACGTGGCCGCGCTCAAGGGCTGAGCCGATCGCTTCGTTCAGGCGGCGTTTCAGGGGATGCTCGGCGCCGACGCATCGTTCGCACCGGCCGATCTGGGGCCCTCCCCTTCGCATTGCCCCAGGGCAAGGGATGGGGCAAGCTAACGGCCGCTTTTCGACCGGAATAACGCCGCGTGCGCCGATCCCTCGCGTTGCTGCCGCTACCCCTGTGCATTGCGCTGTCGCTCCAGGCCCAAGCCCAGACGAACGAGCGCTCGGACGAGTGGAGGCTGTGCCCGATCGAGGATGCGGTGCCTGCGTTCGGCGACACCGGTACCAGCGAAACCTCGCCCGATCAGCGCGCTCAACTGCCCACCGACATCCTGGGCGATGCGGTCACCGGCACCGAAGGCCTGGCCACCACCTTCAGCGGCAACGTCGCGCTGACCCGCGGCGACCAGTTCCTGGGCACGGACAACCTGACCTTCGACAGCGCCACCAACCGGTACACCGCCAAGGGCAACGTGCGTTACCAGGACGCGGGTATGCGGCTGGTCGCCGACAGCGCCGAAGGCGACCAGGAAGCCGATAGCCACAACATCCAGAACGTGCGCTACCAGCTGACCGAGCAACGCGGCAACGGCGGCGCCGAGCAGATCCAGCTGCAGGGCACGCAGGGATCCCTCTACGACTCGACCTATTCGACCTGCCCGCCGAGCCAGCGCATGTGGGAGCTGCAGGCGGACCGCATCGACGTCGACACCGCGGAAGGCACAGGCGTCGCACGCAATGCCGTGCTCCGGGTGGGCAAGGTGCCGGTGTTGTACGTACCGTGGTTTCCCTTCCCGCTGGACGACCGGCGCCGCACGGGCCTGCTCTACCCGAGCATCAGCATGAACAGCCGCAACGGATTCGACTGGCGGCAGCCGATCTACTTCAACCTGGCGCCCAACTACGACGACACGCTCTCGCCGCGGCTGATGACCAACCGCGGCCTCATGCTGAGCAACGAATTCCGCTATCTCACGCCCACGGGCAGAGGAACCCTGGATCTGTCGTACCTGCCCTCGGACGGATTAACCGACGACAAGAAGGACGAGGAACTGGCTGAGTTCCTGGAACACGGCTACGACCTGGACAACCGGCGCAAGGACGACCGCGGCAGATTCGGCTTCAGGGGATTCCAGAACATCAGCCCAGCGTGGCAGGCACGCACCAACCTTAATTGGATCAGCGATCCCCGCTACCTCGAGGATTTCAGCAGCACGCTCGACGGGGTCACGTCCTATTCCATCTCCAGCGACATCGGCGTGTACGGACGGGGCCGTTACTGGGGTGCGGGACTGATGGCCGACCATAAGCAGCTCGCCGATTACACCATCCGCGAGTACCAGCTTCCCTACGACCGTTTGCCGCGCGCATTTGCGCGTTGGGAGCAACCGCTGGGTCGCTGGTTCGCAGCGGGCGTCGATGCCGAGGCCGTGCGCTTCCAGCATATCGACGACACAGGCATCGCGCAGACCTTGGCGGACGGCACCGTGCTCGACTACGAACTGCGGCCGGGTGGGAGCCGCATAGACCTCAAGCCTTTCGTCAGCATGCCGCTCGAAGGAGCGAGCTGGTTCGTCAAGCCGACCCTGGCCTGGCGCTATACCGGCTACCAGCTGGACGACGGCATGAGCGACTCTATCGCGTACGCCCGCGCGGTCGATGCTGTTGCGGGAACGACAACTCCGATTACCGGCGCGCTGGTGGACAGCCTCCGCGATGACAGCCCTTCACGGAGCTTGCCGATCGCCTCGCTCGACGCCGGTCTGTTCTTCGATCGCGAGACCAGTATCGGCGGCACCGGTTTTCTGCAGACGCTGGAACCACGCCTGTTCTATCTCAACGCACCCTATCGCGACCAGGACGCGTTGCCGCTGTTCGATACCTCCGGGATGACCTTCAGCTGGGGACAGTTGTTCCGGGACAACCGCTTCAGCGGCGCGGACCGGCAGGCTGACGCCAACCAGCTCACCCTGGCCCTGACGAGCCGCCTGATCCGGCAGGCCGATGGACGCGAGAAACTGACCGCCAGCATCGGCCAGATCAGGTACTTCGACGACTCGCGGGTCGGGCTCAGCCTTGCGGACCCGGGCATCGAGCGCGGCAAGTCCGCCTGGGTGGCCGATGCGAACTACGCGGTGAACGACCGCTGGACCATCGGCGCTTCCTACCAGTGGGATCCGCAGTTCAGCCGCAGCAACCTGGCCAGCATCCGCACCCGCTATCTGATCGGGGACGAGGGCATCGTCAACCTGGGCTATCGTTATCGCAGAAACCCTTCCACCGGCGTCGACCTGCTCAAACAGGTGGACCTGTCGTTCCTTTACCCGCTGACCCCGGCCTGGAGTCTGGTGGGCCGTTACTACTATTCGCTTCTGGACGATCCGGCGCGGGACATCGAACCAACGCTGCTGGAAGGCATCTTCGGCGTGCAGTGGGACAGCTGCTGCCTCGCAGCGCGCCTGGTCGCACGTCGCTACATGCGCAACCGGACCGGCGAACTGAACGATGCCATCCAGCTGGAGATCGAGCTCAAGGGCCTGGGCTCGGCCGGACCCGACACGGAAGGCCGCCTGCGCCGTGCTATCCTCGGTTACGACCGCGAGGACCTCTACCTCGTTCCGCCGCCCGAAGCGCGGGCCGGCGACGACGACAGCCTGCAAGATCCCACGACCCTATGAAGAAACTGCTTGTCTCCGCGCTGGTTTCCGGCGTGCTGCTCTGCGCATCAGTCCAGGCGCAGCCCCTCGACCGGATCGCGGCGGTAGTCAATGAAGACGTGATCCTGCAGAGCGAACTCGACCGGGCCACGCGCAATATCCTGACCCAGTACGCGAATCGCCAGGACCAGCTTCCGCCTCGCGATATCCTGGAACGACAAGTCCTGGAGCGCCTGGTCATGGTCCGGCTGCAGGTGGCGCGCGCGGCTGAAACCGGCCTGCGCGTCAGCGATGAGGAAGTGGACGCGGCGATCAACAGGATCGCCCAGCAGAACAACATGAGCCTGGACCAGCTGCGCCAGCAGGTCGCGCGCGAGGGTGGGTCGTTCGCCGACTTCCGCAGCTCGCTGCGCGATGAACTGGTCATCCAGCGTCTGCGCCAGAGTTTCGCGCAGAGCCGGATCAGCGTGAGCGACGCCGAAGTCGACGCCGCGCTCTCCAGCCAGCAGGCAGCAGGCAGCGCCCAATACCGCCTCGCCCACATCCTGGTCGCACTGCCGGAGAACGCTACGCCCGAGCAGATCGCCACAGGCCAACAGAAGATCGAAGGCATCAAGGCGCTGATCGACAAGGGCGAGATGGACTTCGCGGCCGCCGCGGTGCGCTATTCCGACAGCCAGAATGCGCTGGAGGGCGGCGATCTGGGCTGGCGCAGCCTCAGCGAGATCCCGACGGCATTCGCCGCCACGATCAGCAGCATGCAGCCGGGCCAGGTGATTGGCCCGACACGAGGGCCGAGCGGGTTCCAGCTGCTCAAGCTGGTCGAAACCCGTGACGCCTCGCAGGCTGCGCCGTCCACGGTCACCCAGTACCAGGCGCGGCACATCCTGGTGCGAACGGGCGAAGGCGTGGACGAAAGCGCCGCGAAGGCCAAGATCGATACCCTGCGTGCACGGATCGAAGGCGGTGCGGACTTCACCGCGATCGCAACCGAGAACTCCGAGGACAAGGCGACGGCGGCGCGGGGCGGCGATCTTGGCTGGTTCACCCAGGACCAGTTCGGGGCCGAGTTCGGCACCCAGGTCGCAGGGCTTCAGGACGGGCAGGTGTCGGCACCGTTCAAGACCGAAGCCGGATGGCACATCGTGCAGCGGGTAGCCGAGCGCCAGACCAATACCGGCGATGAGAATCGACGGGCACAGGTCCGCGAGACCATCGGCCAGCGCAAGCTCGAGGAAGAATGGACGCGATTCCTGCGCGAGATGCGCGGCGAGGCCTTCGTCGACGTCCGCAGCGGGGCCGGCGCCACCCCGGCGAACACGGCTCCCCCTACTGCTCCCGCGCCCGCCGCGCCTCCTGCACCGGCCCCGGCTCCGCCCCCAAGCGGCGGCTGATATGCGACGCCCGCGGCTGGCGCTGGTGCCGGGCGAACCGGCCGGCGTCGGTCCGGAACTCTGCGCGCGCGCCCTGGCGCGCAACGTCGATGCCGAACTGGTCGTCTACGGCGACGGCAGCGCGATCGAACGCGCCGCGCATGCGATCGGTGTCGCGCTGCCGGCCTTCCAGGCAGTCCCATTTCCGCACCCTGGCGTTCACACCTTCGGCGCGCCCGATCCTGCCAATGCGGTGTCCGTGGTCGCCGCGCTGCGCGCCGGCGCGCAGGCCTGTCTGGACGGCATCTGCGACGGCCTCGTGACCGGCCCGGTGCACAAGGCCACCATCAACCAGGGCGGCATCCCCTATACCGGCACCACCGAGCTGCTGGCCGAGCAGGCCGGCTGCGAAGTGGTGATGATGCTGGCCAACGACATCGTGCGCGTCGCGCTGGCCACGACCCATCTGCCGCTGCGCGCAGTGGCCGACGCGATCGACGCGTCATCCCTGCGGCGCACGCTGCAGATCGTGCACGCGGCACTGCGCGACGACTTCGGCATCGACACCCCGCGCATCGCCGTGCTGGGCCTTAACCCGCACGCGGGCGAAGCCGGGCATCTGGGCCGTGAGGAGATCGACGTGATCGAACCGGTCATCGCCGCGCTGCGCGATGCCGGCATGCGATTGCTCGGCCCGCTTCCGGCGGATACCGCCTTCCTCCCGGCGAAGCTGCGCGAATGCGACGCGGTGCTCGCGATGTACCACGACCAGGGCCTGCCGGTGCTCAAGTACAGCGGCTTCGAGCAGGCGGTGAACATCACCCTGGGCCTGCCCTACCCGCGGGTCGCGGTCGATCACGGCACGGCGTTGGACCTCGCTGGCCGCGGGACCGCCGATCCTTCCAGCCTGTTCGCCGCTATCGACACCTGCGCGCGGATGGCCATCGCCCGCACCTCGATGCGCGCATGAGCGGAGACCATGACATGCCGGAGATCGCCTGGGACGATTTCATGAAGGTGGAGCTGCGCGTCGGCCGGGTGCTGTCGGCCGAGCCGTTTCCCCAGGCCCGCAAGCCGGCCTATGTGCTGCGGGTGGATTTCGGCGCGGACATCGGTGTGCGCAAGTCGAGCGCGCAGATCACGGCGCGCTATACGGCCGAAGAATTGGTCGGCCGCCTGGTCGTGGGCGTCGTCAACTTTCCTCGCAAGCAGATCGGTCCGGTGATGTCGGAATGCCTGATTACAGGTTTTCATGACGCCAACGACGCGGTGGTGCTGTGCGTGCCCGACGCAGACGTGCCGCTCGGCACGCGGCTGCTCTGAGACCACCGATGGCGTTCACCGAACCGGCCAAGAAGTCGCTAGGCCAGCACTTTCTGCACGAGCGCGGCATCGTCGCGAGGATCGTGCAGGCGGTGGATCCCCAGCCCGGCGACTGTCTGGTCGAGATCGGGCCCGGCCAGGGCGCGATCACGTTTCCTCTGCTCGATCGCCACGGCGAACTGACCGCCATCGAATTCGATCGCGACCTGATCGCGCCGCTAAGCGAGGCGGCACGCGCGCATGGCCGGCTGCGGATCATTTCCGCCGACGTGCTGGACGTGGATTTCACCGCGCTGGCGCGCGAACTGGCGCCCGCCGACGGCAAGCTGCGACTGGTCGGCAACCTGCCCTACAACCTGTCCTCGCCGATTCTGTTCCATGCGATCGATCACGCGACGACGATCCGCGACATGCATTTCATGCTGCAGAAGGAAGTCGTCGATCGCATGGCCGCCGCGCCCGGGAGCAAAATCTACGGGCGTCTGAGCGTGATGCTGCAGGCATATTGCAGCGTCACGCCCTTGTTGAACGTGCCTCCCGGCGCATTCCGTCCGCCGCCGAAAGTCGATTCGGCCGTGGTCCGGCTGGTGCCGCGTCCGCCCGATGCGGCCGGGATCGCCGACCCGAAACGCTTTGCCGACATCGTCCGTGCGGGTTTCGGCCAGCGGCGCAAGACCCTGCGCAATGCGCTGAAGGGCGTGTGCGACGAAGCCGGATTCGCAAGGGCCGGTATCGATCCGGGTGCGCGCGCCGAGCAGCTGTCGGTGACGGATTTCGCGCGGTTATCGGACACACCGAAGCCGGAGCCCGCAGAACCGCACGCCTGAGGCGTCCTACATGCACACCCCATGCGTGCGTGCAGTGCCGGGCTTGGCCTGAAGTTCACACCGATTGCATACACTGTGCCCATGAACGAGCAGTCCGACTACGCGCTGGAGATCAGCATCGCCACGCAATTCCTGGACGAGCAGTCCGACCCGGAGGCGGACCGCTACGCCTTCGCCTACACCATCCGCATCCGCAACCTCGGTCGGCTGCCCGCGCAGCTGCTGAACCGGCACTGGATCATCACCGACGCCAACGGCAAGGTCGAGGAAGTGCGCGGCGAAGGCGTGGTCGGCGAACAGCCGCGGCTGGAACCGGGCGAGCAGTTCACCTACACCTCCGGCGCCGTCCTGGGCACATCGGTCGGGACCATGGAAGGGAGCTACGACATGGCCGGCGACGACGGTACCCGCTTCGACGCGCCGATTCCGCCGTTCACCCTGTCCGTGCCGCGCACGCTGCATTAGGACTGGGCCTGACGTGGCTGTCTGGGCAATCGGCGACCTCCAGGGCTGCTACGGCGCGACGCAGCGCCTGCTGGAGCGGCTTGCGTTCGATCCGGCGCGCGATCAGCTGTGGTTCTGCGGCGATCTGGTCAACCGTGGCGGCGAATCGCTGGAAACGCTGCGCCTGGTGCATTCGCTGCGCGAACGCAGCATCGTCGTGCTCGGCAACCACGATCTGTCGCTGCTCGCCATCGGTGAGCGCAGGCCCGAGGAGCAGAAGCGGGTCAATCCGGACCTGCAGCGCGTGCTGTTCGCGGAGGATGCGCGCGAGCTGCTCGACTGGCTGCGCATGCAGAAGCTGGCGCATGCCGACCGTGCGCTCGGCTGGCTGATGGTCCACGCCGGGCTGGCGCCGAAGTGGACGACGCAGCTGGCCGAAAAGCATGCGCGCGAGATCGAAGCCCGGTTGCAGGGCGACGGCTATCGCCGCCTGCTCAAGAACATGTACGGCGACCGCCCCGCGTGGTCGCCCAAGCTGGCCGGAATCGATCGCGAGCGCGCGATCGTCAACATCTTCACCCGGCTGCGTTACTGCTCCCCGCGAGGGCGCATCGCATTCGAGGAAAAAGGCGCGCCGGGAACGCAGCAACCCGGCCTGTACCCGTGGTACGAAGTCCCCGGTCGGGTCGAGCGCGACCTGAAGATCGTCTGTGGCCACTGGAGCACGCTGGGCCTGTTCATCGGCCATGGCGTGCATGCGATCGACACCGGCGCGGTGTGGGGCGGCAAGCTCACCGCGCTGCAGCTCGACAGCGAAGAATTGCGCATCGTCCAGGTGCCCGGCCGCACGACCTAGAGCCTGCCCCGGACTTGATCCGGCATCGGCGCCACGCCGGCGAGGTCCGGAAGTGACGCAGACTACCGCTTGTGCGCGTAATCGACGAACTCGAACGCAAAGGCATGTGCCGCGTCGGCCGGGTGGCGCTCGCGCGCCTCGACGGTCCACGCATCCGGATCGAACCGCGGAAAGAACGCGTCGGCCCCATCCACCCGCGTGTCGACGTGGGTCAGGTGCATGCGCAGGGCCATCGGCAGCGCCAGCGCGAACACGTCGCCGCCGCCGATCACGCACAGCTCCCCGGCTTCGTCGGCCGCGAAGCGGAGCGCCTCGTCCAGCGAGGCGACGGCGCGCATGCCCGCGAACGGCACCTGACCCGAGCGGGTCAGCACCAGGTTGCTGCGTTTCGGCAGCGCCCGGCCAAGCGATTCGGCGGTTTTGCGCCCCATCAGCACCGGCCTGCCCAGCGTGAGCGCCTTGAAGCGCTTCAGGTCATCGGGCAGGTGCCATGGAAGCTGGTTGCCCCTGCCGATGGCGAAATCGCGATCGAGTGCGGCGATCAATACGAGCGAACGGACGGCCATCCACGATCTCCGGATCCTGAATTCGTCGTCCCCGCGCAGGCGGGGGTCCAGCGACTTTTTCCACCATTCAGCAAAAGCGAAGCCGCGGCCTGCGCAGGATTGGCGGATGCGGGGGTCACACTGCGACCGGCGCCTTGATCGCCGGCAGCGGATCGTAGCCCTCGAACGCGATGTCGTTGTAGGTGAACGCGAACAGGTCGGTCACGTCGGGCTTGAGCCGCAACGTCGGCAACGCCCGCGGTGCACGCGACAACTGTTCGCGTGCCTGTTTGTAATGGTTCGAATACAGGTGCGCGTCGCCGAGCGTGTGCACGAAATCGCCGACTCGCAGCCCGCAGGCCTGCGCCACCATATGCGTCAGCAACGCGTAGCTGGCGATGTTGAACGGCACGCCCAGGAAGATGTCGCCGCTGCGCTGGTAGAGCTGGCAGCTGAGCCGGCCGTCGGCGACATAGAACTGGAACAGCGTATGGCAGGGCATCAGCGCCATCTGCGGCAGGTCGGCTACGTTCCAGGCGCTCACGATCAACCGGCGCGAATCCGGATTGCGCCTGATTTCGTCCAACACCCACCGGATCTGGTCGATCTCGGTGCCGTCGGCCGCCGCCCAGCGCCGCCACTGCTTGCCGTACACCGGGCCGAGCTCACCGGCCGCATCCGCCCACTCGTCCCAGATACCGACCTTGTGTTCCCTGAGATAGGCGATGTTGGTTTCGCCCTTCAGGAACCACAGCAGCTCGTGCACGATCGAGCGCAGATGCAGCTTCTTGGTCGTGACCAGCGGAAAACCCTGTTCGAGGTCGAAACGCATCTGCCATCCGAACACGCTGCGCGTGCCGGTGCCGGTGCGGTCGGCCTTCTCGGTGCCGTGTTCGAGGACGTGACGCAACAGGTCGAGGTACTGCTTCATCGCACGCGGGTTCCGGTCAAGGCGCCGCTGGTTGCAGCGTGGGTGAGCGCCGCGACAGCCACAGCCAGTACAGTCCCAGCAGGATCAGCGGCGTACTCAGCACCTGGCCCATGGTCAGCCAGCCGAAGGCGAGGTAACCGCCCTCGCCCAGCTGCGCATCCGGTACGCGCACGAATTCCACCAGGAAGCGGAAGCAGCCGTACATCAGCGCGAACAGGCCGGCGACGGCATAGCGCGGGCGCGGCCTGCGCGAATACCACCAGAGCACGCAGAACATGACCAGCCCTTCCAGCACCGCCTGGTACAGCTGCGAGGGGTGCCGCGCCAGCGCATCCAGCGCGCCGCTCGCGTACTGGGCCTGCAGCTGCGCTGGCGGCATGCCCGCCAGGGTCGATTCCGCGCGCGGAAAGATTACCCCCCAGCCGGCCTGGGTGTACTTGCCCCAGAGCTCGCCGCCGATGTAGTTGCCGAGCCGGCCCAGACCCAGGCCCGGCGGCACCAGCGGCGCAACGAAATCGATCACGTCGAACACGTGCAATCGCCGCTTGCGCGCCCACCAGAACACCGCCGCCGCCACCCCCAGCAAGCCGCCGTGGAAGCTCATGCCGCCTTCCCACACCTTGAACAGCATCAGCGGATTGGCGAGGAAATCGCCGAACGCGTAGAACAGGACGTAGCCGATCCGTCCGCCCAGCACCACCCCGAGCATGCCGTAGAACAGCAGATCGCCGAACCCCTGATCATCCACGCCCGGCAGCCGGCCGGCGCGGATGCGGCGCCGCCCCAGCCACCATGCGGTGGCGAAGCCGAGCAGATACATGATTCCGTACCAGTGGACTTGCAGTGGCCCGAGGCGGAAGGCGATCGGGTCGATCTGGTGCAGCTGGATCATGCGTGGCCGGGCCGATGGGATGCGTCGCGCTATTGTGCCGTGCTGCGCACTGCTTCGCGCATCCGCACCGTTTCAAGGCATCGCCGTGTACCGGGATTCCCCGCTCCGGCCGTGCCGATGGATGCACCGACGCCGGGTCGCAACGCAAGTCGGGCAGGACGGCGCAGCGACGCCTGGCGGCTGCGTAGGGCGAAGCCGCGGTCCCGACGAGGCGGGCCTGGGCCCGCCCTACAGCAGGTGCGGAAGATCGGGCAGCTCGTTGTGGTCGACGTCTTCGGCGACCCGTGGGAAATGCTCCGCGAGCAGGTCCGAGACCGCCGCGATGCCGGCGACCGCAGCGTCTTCGGCATCGCCGGAGCGCAGCCGCTCCTCCATCAGCTGGCACACGCCGCGCCATTGTTCGTCGCTGACCCGCCCATCCAGGCCGCGGTCGGCGACGATCTCGATGCGATGGTCGGCCAGCAGCAGGTACACCAGCACCCCGTTGTTGGCGGCGGTATCCCAGACCCGCAGCTGGGCGAAAACTTCGTGAGCGCGGGCGCGGGCATCGCGTCCGGCCCAGAGCGCAGGCAGCTCCAGCGCAGCCTCCACCGCGAAACACACCTCGCCGCGATGCCGCAGCTCGCCCTCGGCGACTGCGGCCGAAATGCGCTGCAGGCTGGTTTCCGGGAACGTGGCCCGGGCCGGGCGCGCGAACAGATGGCGCAGCAGTCTCATTCCCACGCCCTCACCAGCTGCCGGAGGCGCCACCGCCCCCGCTCATGCCGCCGCCGCCGGACCAGCCGCCGCCCGACGAACCGCCGCCCCAACCGCCCCCGCCGCCGGTCCCGATCCACGGGCCGTTGCCGAAACCGCCCCAGCCGCGGTCACGCGCGTAGCGCCCGCCACCTCCGCCCGAAATCAGGCCGACCACGAATCCGATCACCGCGCCCAGGCCACCCACCAGCAGCACCGACGACAGCAGCCAGGCGATCGCACCGCTGGCGCCGCCGCCGAGCAACCCGCGCAAGCCCGCCGGCAGGCGCCCGAAGATGCCGCGCGCCACCTGGGCCACGATGAAAGCCGCGAACAGCGCGAACAGCCAGCCCTCGCCGCCGCCCTCACCGCCCTCGCTACCCTGCCGGGTCATCGGTTCGGGCAGCGGCTCGCCGTCGATGAGTTTCACCAGCTGCGCGGTGGCATCGATCAGGCCGCCGGCGTAATCGCCCTGGCGGAACTTCGGCGCCAGATATTCGCGGATGACCCGACCGGCCGTGATATCCGGTATCGCCCCTTCCAGCCCATACCCGGGCTGGATCCGCACCGCGCGATCGTCCTTGGCCACCACCAGCAGCACCGCGTCATCCACACCCTTGCGGCCGAGCTTCCATTGGTCGAATACCCGCTGGGTGTACTGCTCGATGGATTCGGGCTGGGTGCTCGGCACCAGCAGGATCTGCAACTGGCTGCCCTTGCGCTGCTGCAGCGCCAGGGCCTGCTGCTCGAGCTGTTGCTTGCTGGCCGCGTCGAGCGTGCCGGTGGTATCGACCACCGGCGAGTCCAGCGGCGGTATGGCCGCGAGCTGTTGCGCCCAAGCCGGCACCCACACGCCCGCACACAGCAGGACGCACCATGCGAACGCTCCAGCCAGGCTCAAGCGGCGCATCGGCGGGCGCACCAGGGGGCCTTAGCGATGCCGCGGACCGGCGTCAGCCGCCCGGCGCGGGCTGCGGTTCGGGCTGCGGCTCGGGCTGCGCGGCCGGCGGCGGCGTGGTCCCGAAGTCGACGTTCGGCGCTTCCTGGATCTGGGCTTCGTTCTCGACCGTGAAGTTCGGCTTCTGCTTGTGGCCGAACATCATCGCGGTCAGATTCACCGGGAACTGGCGGATGTAGCTGTTGTAGTCCTGCACCAGCTGGATATAGCGGCCGCGCGCCACGGTGATCCGGTTCTCGGTGCCTTCCAGCTGCGTCTGCAGGTTGAGGAACGAGGCGTCGGCCTTCAGGTTCGGATAATTCTCCGTGACCATCAGCAGCCGCCCGAGCGCCTGGCTCAGCTCACCCTGCGCGGCCTGGTACTGGGCGAGCGAGGCCGCATCGTCGGCATTCACGTTGATATTGCTGACCTTGGCGCGCGCCTCGGTCACGGCGGTGAGCACCTGCGCCTCGTGCGCGGCGTAGCCCTTGACCGTGTTGACCAGGTTCGGGATCAGATCGGCGCGGCGCTTGTACTGGTTGAGCACCTCGGACCAGCCGGCCTTGACCGCCTCGTCCTTCTGCTGGATCTGGTTGTAGCCACAGCCGCTGAGCAGCACCGCGAATAGCGCGAGCACGGCGCCACGCAAGATCACTGAAGCGCGCATCGGAAGCACTCCTGGTTGGAAGTCGGGCCGGAAACGGTTTGCGAACACGGACGCGCCATTGTGACGGCAGCGCCCTGTTAACGGCATGTGCAGACCGCTGGATTTCACCACTCCCCGGCGCCGGGGATGTGCGCCTTGCTCGCGTTGCGGCGCATCAGCAGGTTCAGCCATTCCACCAGCACCGAGAAGCCCATGGCGAAGTAGATATAGGGCTTGGGCACGTGCACGCTCAGGCCGTCGAGGATCAGCACCGCGCCGATCAGCAGGATGAAGGCCAGCGCCAGCATCTTCACCGTCGGGTTGCCGTCGATGAACTTGCCCAGCGGATTGGCCGCCAGCAGCATGATCGCCACCGCCAGCAGGATCGCGAACACCATGATCGGGATGTGCTGTGCGATTCCAACCGCAGTGATCACCGAGTCGAGCGAGAACACGATGTCGATCACCGCGATCTGCGCGATCACCACCCAGAACACCTGCGAACTCTTGGTGGTCCGCGGATCGTGATCCTCGCCGCCCCCAATCAGCTCGCGAATCTCCAGCGTGCCCTTCACCAGCAGGAAGATGCCGCCCAGGATCAGCACCAGGTCGCGGATCGAGATGCCCATGCCGAAGACGCTGAACAGGTCCTGTTCCATCCGCGCCAGGAACGCCAGCATCACCAGCAGCACGATCCGGGTGATGCAGGCCACCGCGATGCCGATCTTGCGCGCGACTGCGCGCCTGGCTTCTGGCAGCCGTCCGACCGCGATCGATATGAACACCAGGTTGTCAATGCCGAGCACGATCTCCAGCGCACTCAGGGTGACCAGGGTGAGCCACGCGTCGGGGGAAGCCAGGAAACTCAGGTCCATTCGATTCTCGTCTCGTCAGATACACGCTTTGTCACAGCCAGCGCGGCACGAGGATCAGGCCCCACACCACCAGCACGTTCAACATCACCACGAACACGGCGGCCGAGCCCATGTCCTTGGCCCGCCCCGCGAGTTCATGGAACTCGGGTCCGTAACGCTCGATCACCGCTTCGATCGCCGAATTCAGCAATTCGATCCCCAGCACCAGCAGGCAACTGCCCAGCAGGAGCGCGCGTTCCACCCCGGTCTGTCCCAGCCACAGCGCCAGGGGCGCCAGTACGATCAGCAGATAGACCTCGAGGCGGAACGAGGATTCATGCAGCCAGGCCGCACGCAGGCCCTGCAGGGACCAGATCGTGGCTTTGAAAATGCGGCTGGGGCGACGCGGCAGATGTCCGATTTCATCGGCCATGTCAGCGTCCGGCGACCATGACGGCGGCACGGGTCGGCCGGACCGAAACGGACATGCGGATGGTGTCGGGTCTGGCCATGGAGTCCCTGGTCGGCCGGCGGCCGCAGCCCCGTGATTTTGCCACACGCGGCCATCGACTCTCCCCGGCACGCGGCAAATCCAGGCATTTGCAATGCGCGGGAAGCGCTGGTTCACTCCCGGAACACCCAACAAGGAGCCACTGATGCCGTTGCGCCCGCTGCTGCCTGGCTTCCTGATCCTGTTGCTGACCCTCAGCTGTGCCAGCGCACCACATCCGGCCACTGCACCGTCGAGCACGAACGGTGTGGCCGCGGAGGCTGCGGTTCAAGTCGATCCGCCCTCCTCTTCCGAATGGGCAACGGACATGGCGCGCTTCGATGCGGAGGACGCCGCCTCGAAGCCGCCCCGGGAGGCCTTCGTCTTCACCGGCAGCTCATCGGTGCGAATGTGGGACACGCTGGCGACGGACTTCCCTGGCAAGCCCCTGCTCAATCGCGGGTTCGGCGGCTCGCAGTTGCGCGATTCGGTGCATTACGCGCAGCAGATCGCCGTCCGTTACCAGCCGCGGATGATCCTGATCTATGCCGGCGACAACGACATCAACGCCGGACGCAGCCCGCAGCAGGTGCTGCACGATTTCCGCGCGTTCGTCGCGCGCGTGCGCCGCGACCTGCCCGACACTCCGATCGCCTTCCTGGCGATCAAGCCCAGCCCGTCGCGCGCGCAGCAATTGCCGAAACAGCAGCAAGCCAATGCGCTGGTGCGGGCCGAAGCGACGCGGCTGCACAAGGTCGAATTCATCGACGTCGCCACCCCCATGCTGGGTGCGGATGGGCAGCCGCGCGCTGAACTGTTCATCGAAGACCAGCTGCACATGAACCGCGCCGGCTACCAACTCTGGCGCGGTATCGTCGCGCCCTACCTGGACTGAGCCGCATGCCCAAGGCCTACTGGATCAACTGCTTCCGCCGCATCGACGACCCGCAGAAGCTGCAGGACTACGCGGCCATGGCCGGCCCGGCGATGCGCGCGGCCGGCGGCCGCTTCCTGGCCCGCGGCCTACCCGCGCACGTGTTCGAACATGGGCTGCGCGAACGGGTCACGATCATCGAGTTCGACAGCGTCGCGCAGGCCGTCTCGGCCTACGAAAGCCCCGCCTACCAGCAGGCCCTGCGGATCCTCGGCGACAGCGCCGAGCGCGACATGCGGATTGTCGAAAGCGCCGGCGAGTGACGACCCAACCCGGCTACTGCTCGTCGCGGAACACCGCGGTGCCGCGCGAGCCGTCCTTCTTCACCCAGCCGCGATACATGCCGGACGTGTTGAACGGCATGGCGATATTGCCGTCCTTATCGAGGGCGATCACGCCACCGTCGCCGCCGAGCTCCGGCACGACCTTCATGACCACTTCGTCGGCGGCCTGTTGCAGGGTGTCGCCCTTGTACGCCACGCGCGCGCAGATGTCGTGCGCGACCGATGCGCGGATGAAGTATTCGCCCCATCCGGTGCCGGACACGCCGCAGTTGGCGTCGGCATAGGTGCCGGCGCCGATGATCGGCGAATCGCCGACCCGGCCCCACTTCTTGTTGGTCATGCCGCCGGTGGACGTGGCCACCGCGATATGCCCCTGCGCATCCAGGGCGACGGCACCGACCGTGCCGAAATACTTGCCGCGCAGGTCTTCCGCGGGCGTACCCGCATCGGCTTCCGCCTTCTCGCGCGCTTGCGCCTGCTCCAGCTGCTCGCGCCGGTTGTCGGTGTCGAACCAGCCGTTCTCGACGCGCTCGATGTCCTTGAAGCCGTCGGCGAACGCCTCGGCGCCGTCCTCGATCAGCATCACGTGCGGCGATTGCTCCATCACCTTGCGCGCCAGGCGGATCGGGTTGCGCACCGTGCGCACGCTGGCGATCGCACCCGCGCGGCGGGTGTGGCCTTCCATGATCGAAGCGTCCAGCTCGTGCCTGCCCTGGGCGTTGAACACCGCGCCCTTGCCGGCATTGAAGCGCGGCGATTCCTCCAGCACCACCACGGCCGCCGTCACCGCGTCGAGCGCGCTGCCGCCCTTGGCGAGGATGGCGTTGCCGGCATCCAGGGCCTGGTCCAGATCGGCGCGGATCGCCGCTTCGTCGGCGTCGCTGAGCGCGTCGCGCTCGATCACGCCGGCCCCGCCATGGATGACGAGCGCGGTCGGTTTGTCCTGGGCGGTTGCGGTGGTCATGGCGAGACTCAGCAGAAAGAGAGCGATCAGGCGCATGGCGGGCTTCTCGCGGGAAAACGCAAGGATACCGCGCCGCGAACGCCATTCCATGGCGACCGCCCCAAGCCGCCGCAGCGGCCTTGGGACGCATCCCCCAAAGTCACTGCTGCCGCAGGGCCTCGATCGGGTCGAGCAGCGAGGCCTTGCGCGCCGGGTAATACCCAAAGAACAACCCGGTGCCGATCGAGAAGGCCGCGGCGAGCATGACCACGCGTGCGTTGAGCTCGATCGGCAGCTCGCTGAACTTTCCGACCAACAACGAACCGACGATGCCGATGCCGATGCCGATCACGCCACCGATCAGCGAAATCAGCATCGCCTCGGCCAGGAACTGCCGGCGCACATCGTTCGGGCCCGCGCCCACCGCCATGCGCAGGCCGATCTCGCGAATGCGCTCGGTCACCGAGACCAGCATGATGTTCATGATGCCGATGCCACCGATGATCAGGCAGATGGTCGCCACCGCGCCCAGCAGCTTCGACATCAGATTGGTGGTCGCGGTGCGGGTGGCGACGATCTCGCTGATGTTGCGCACGTTGAAGTCGTCCTCCTCGCCCGGCTTGATCCGGTGCCGCTGGCGCAGCAGCGCTTCCACCTCTCCCTGCACATAGCCCAGGTCCTTGGCGTCGGTCACCGTGAGCGCGATCTGCATCACCGTGCTCGGCGGCAGGCCCATGGCGCCGAGCAGGCGCCGGCGCGCGGTCTCCAGAGGCACCATCACCACGTCGTCCTGGTCCTGGCCGAAGCCGCCCTGGCCCTTGGGCGCCAGCGTCCCCACTACGGTGAAGGGCACGCGCCCCAGGCGGATCGTCTGGCCGACGCCGCTCTCATCGCCGAACAGCGTGCGCCGCACCGTCTCGCCGAGGATCACTTCCTTGCCGGCGCTGCTGTAATCCTGTGCGTCGAACCCATCGCCATCGGTCAGCACCCAGCCGTTGATCTCGAAGAAGTCAGGCTCCACGCCCTGCCAGCTGGTCGAGGCATTGTTCTCCGCGTACACCACCTGGGTATTGCCGCGCAGCGCCCCGGCGACGTACTGCACTTCGGGGATTTCCTCGCGGATCGCCTCGGCATCGCCTTCGGTCAGGGTGAAGAAGCTGCTCGAACTCATGCGCACCCCGCCCGGCCCGCGACCGCCGCCCGGCGAAACGTCGAGCCGCTGCGAGCCCAGCCCCGAGACCAGCTTGTCGATTTCGGCCTGTGTGCCCTGCCCGACCGACACCATCACGATCACCGCGGCAATGCCGATGATCACACCCAGCGAGGTCAGCGCGCTGCGCATCCAGTTGCCGCGCAGGGCGAGGATGGCTGTGCGGAGGATGTCGAGGAAGCTCATGCCGTGCCCGCCACTCTTGACCTTGACTTTCCGTAGACCAGCAGTCGCCGCTGCACCCGGACACCCGTAGGGCGGCCGCCATGGATGGCGGCCGTTTTCGGACCGAGCCATGGATGGCGAGTCCGAAAATGGCGACGGCACCGCACGCTCCTTGAGCGATCTGTCGGGGAAGGCCGTTTTCTTTGGGTACTTTCTTTTGGGCCAGCAAAAGAAAGTACCTCGCCCGCAAGGGCGAAACGGGTTTGATCTTGTTCGCTGACAAAAGGAAGGTCAAAGGCTTTCGCCTTTCGGCGAGTTACTTTTCTTTGCTGGTGCAAAGAAAAGTAACCAAAAGAAAGCACCTTCCTCGTGAAGTCAAAATCGCTCAAGGCGCGTGTCGTACCGTCACCATTTTCGGACAAGCCATCCATGGCTTGATCCGAAAACGGCCGGCATCCATGCCGGCCGCCCTTCGGGTGTCCGGGTGAATGGATTCGCGAATCTTGCAAGGGCAAAAGCAACGGCCAGAGCTTCGGTTTGCCTACGGCACGAATGACTGCATCCATCACCCCGCCTCCTGCGCATGCAACTCGCCATCGCGCATCACGAAAATCCGGTCTGCATACGCGGCCACGTCGTTGTCATGGGTGATGATCACCACCGTGTGCTGCGCATCGCGCAGGCGCTTGAACAGGGCCAGGATTTCCTCGCCCGTCTTGCTGTCCAAGGCCCCGGTCGGCTCGTCGGCCAGCAGGATCGGCGGGTTGTTGATCAGTGCACGCGCGATCGCCACGCGTTGCTGCTGTCCGCCGGACAGCTCGCTCGGCAGATGCGTCGCGCGGTCGGCCAGTCCGACCGATGCCAGCGCGGCGCGGGCGCGTTCCTGGCGCTGCGCGGGCGGGATGCGCGCGTAGCCCAGCGGCATCGCCACGTTGTCCAGCGCATGCATGCGCGGCAGCAGGTTGAAGCCCTGGAATACGAAGCCGATCTTGTCGCGGCGCAGCTGCGCCAGGGCTTCCGCATCCAGGGTGGACACGTCGATCCCGTCGCAGGCGTAGCTGCCGGAACTGGGCGTGTCCAGACAGCCGATGAGGTTCATCAGCGTCGACTTTCCCGAGCCCGACGGACCCATGATCGCCACGAAATCGCCACGCGCGATGCGCAGGTCCACGTCCCTGAGCGCCACGACCTCGGCCTGGGTGCCCGCCGAGTAGACCTTGCCCAGGCCGTGCGTCTCGATGACCGGGGCCGGCGTGCCGTCCCGCGTCATGGTGCTGCCGGCGTGGCCGCCTGCGCAGCACGCTCACCCGTCACCAGTTCGTCGCCTTCCTGCACATTGCCCGAGATTTCGGTGTCGGTACCGTCCGAGGCGCCGATCCGCACCATGGCCATCTGCGGTGTGCCGTCGACCAGCTTGTAGACGGGCGCCCGGCGCGCGTTGAGTAAAGCGCCGAGCGCGGCGTCCCAGGTCGTGCGCTGGGTTTCATCCAGCAACGCGCGGAACGCGGCGAAATCCTGCTGGAAGCGCTGGGCCATGCGTTGCCGCATCTGCGCGGCCATGTCGCCGCCACTTTCACCCATCACGATGCGTGGACCGCCCATGCCGCGCCCCCCGCCGAACAGCGCGTTGCCGCCCTGCTGCGGCTGGCCTTGGCGAGCGAGCTGGCGCTGCTGGATGGCCTGGACGGCGGCATCGAAGGCGTCCTGCTGCGACGCGGTCAGCCGCATGCCTGCGGCCGCGCGCGCCAGGTCTTCGGTGATGCCACCACCGCCGCCTCCCGGGGGGCCTATCGGCTGGGCCTGCGCGTCCACCGTGTCGTCGGCAGGCTTGTAGCGCAGGGCAGCGTTGGCGACCTTCAACACGTTGCTGCGCTTGCTGACCTCGATCTCGGCATTGACCGTCAGCCCTGGCAGCAGCGTGCCGTCGCTGTTGTCGACGGTCACCACTACCGGGTAGGTGACCACATTGTTCGTCGTGGTGGCCGAGAGCCGGACCTGGTCGACGACACCGCGGAACCGGCGGTCGGGAAAGGCGTCGGCGGTGAACGACACCGCCTGTCCCTGCTTGATCTGGCCGATGTCGGACTCGTCCACCGCCAGCTCGATCTTCATCTTCGCCAGGTCCTCGGCGATGGTGAACA
Organism: Lysobacter sp. M15; assembly: GCF_022662515.1. Taxonomy (NCBI): domain Bacteria; kingdom Pseudomonadati; phylum Pseudomonadota; class Gammaproteobacteria; order Lysobacterales; family Lysobacteraceae; genus Lysobacter; species Lysobacter sp. M15. The sequence continues at coordinate 96,025 of NZ_JAKPBV010000014.1, forward strand.
GCTCCGGCGCCTGCAGGCTGGCGGCGACCGTTTGCCCGGGTTCGATCGTCCGGGTGAGGACGACACCGTCCACCGGCGAACGGATCACGGTGCGTTCGAGATTGAGCTGCGTGCCCTGGGTGGCAGCAGTCTGCTGCCGGATCTGCGCCTGGGCCGAGTTCACCTGCGCCTGCGCCTGATCGCGCGCGGCGCGCGCAAGGTCGACGTCCGCTTTCGACACCAGCTGCTGGCTGCCCAGGCCGGCCTTGCGCCGGTAGTCCAGATCCGCGTTGCGCAGCGTGGCCTGGGCCTGGCGCAGGGTCGCCTGCGCGGCGGCGATCTGCGCCGAGCCTTGCGCGATCTGCGCCTCGTACGTGCTCGGATCGATCCGCGCCAGCACCTCGCCCTTCTTCACCGGGGTGTTGAAGTCGACCCGCACCTCGGTGACCTGGCCGGAGATCTGGCTGCCGACGGTGACCGTGGAAATCGCGCTCAGCGTGCCGGTCGACGAGATCGCCACGCGGATGTCGCCGCGCTCGACCCGAGCCGTGCGGTACTGCCCTTCCGCAGCGGCCCCGTCGCGCTTCGACCACCACCACAGACCGGCGGTTACCACTGCCACTGCGGCCAGAGCGAGTGCGAAGCGTGGAATGCCGCCGCGGCGGCCCTGGTATCGCGGTGTGCTCATGTGGGAGGGGAGGCTGGGGTCGAGGCAGGCTAACGCACCGCCCTTTGCGGCGTTGACACCGATCCGGCCGGAACCTGCCCGGATACTGCGTCGGTTCAGCCGCCGAACCGGATCACCGCCGTGGTGCCGCGTCCGGATTCGCTCTCGATGCTGACCGGCCAGTCGAAGCGTTCGCCCAGGCGCCGCACGATCGACAGCCCCATGCCCTTGCCGGACGGGTTCTCCAAGTCGGCACGATAGAACGGATCGTAGGCGCGGCGCAGGGTTTCCTCGGACATGCCGATGCCGGTGTCCTGCACGATGACGCGATCACGATCGATGCGCACATCGATGCGGCCGTGCTCGGTGAAGGTGCATGCGTTGCGCAACAGGTTGTCGAGCATCACCCCGAGCACCCGGGGCGATGCGTGCAGACGCGGCGAGGCGGATTCCAGCACGCTCAGCTCCACCGGCTTGCCGGCCAGCAGCGGACGCACCTGCTCGACCTGCTCGTACACCACGTCGCGCACGTCGAAATCCTCGCGCTGCGGTTCCACTTCGGATTCGCGGGCCAGGATCAGGAACGCATCGACCACCTGCTCCATGTCGCGACCGGCGCGCTGGATCCGCTGCAGCGAGCGCGATGCGCGCGTCGGAAGGTCCGGATCTTCGGCCAGCATGTCGCTGGCCACGCGGATCACCGTCAGGGGCGTGCGCAGCTCGTGGCTGGCATCGCGGGTGAAATCGCGCTCGCGGCGCACGAACGCGCGGGTGCGCTCGGCCATGCGCTGCAACGCGCCGGCGAGCTGCCGGGTTTCCTGTCCGGCATCAGCGGGCAGCTTGTCCGGCGCCAGCGCCTGGGTGTCGGGCTCACGCGGATCCCAGCGGGCGACCTCGCGCGCCAGCCAGTCGACCGGCGCCACCACGCGCTTGGCGATGCGATAGGTCAGGCGCGTGCTCAGTACCACGGCCAGCACGGCCAGCAGCAGCGGGGTGATCACCAGCAACAGACCATAGCCGGCGACCCGCGAATGCCGGTACACGATATACAGGCGCCCGCCGGGGCCGTCCTGCACCAGCACGTGTTGGCGCTGGGCGCCCACGATGCTCAGGCCGGGCTGCAGCGCGCGCAGTTCGGCGGGCACTCGCGCGGCCGATTGCGGATCGCCCGTCCAGTAGGCCTGGAGCATGGTCGAGTGTGGCAACTGCGCATTGGCATCCCCGGCGCGCTCGCGCAGGAAACTGGCCGCTTCCTCGCGCATATAGCGCCGGGTGACCTGGTCCACCGCGATGGAACCGGCCACGAAGGTGCCCAGCACGATCACGATGGTCGCGATCACCGCCTGCAGGATGAAGGCGGACTTGAGCCTGCGCGACAGACCTCCGGCCATTGCAGTTGCGCCTTCGCCGCCGCCCTACGCGGGCGGCTGCTCGATGTCGGCGATGCGATAGCCCGCACTTTGCACGGTATGCAGCAGTGGCTTGCCGTAGGGCTTGTCGATGGTCTTGCGCAGGTTGTACAGATGGCTGCGCAAGGTGTCCGAGTCGGGCAGGCTGTTGCCCCAGATCTCGCGCTCGATCTCCTGGCGGCTGACCACACGCGGGGATTCGCGCATCAGGATGGTCAGCAGCTTCAGCCCGATCGGCGAAAGCTGCAGCTCGGTCCCGCCGCGGGTGGCGCGCAAGGACGCCGGATCCAGCACCAGGTCGGCGACCTTCAGCACTTCCGAGCCCACCTGGCGACGTTCGCGACGGATCAGCGCACGCAAGCGCGCCTCGAGTTCCTGGATCGCGAAGGGCTTGGTCAGGTAGTCGTCGGCGCCGGCCGAAAGCCCGGTCAGTTTTTCGTCGAGCGTGTCGCGCGCGGTGAGCATCAGCACCGGCGTGGATTTGCGCGCTTCCTCGCGCAGCCGCTTGCAGACCTCGATGCCGTCCAGCCGCGGCAGCATCAGGTCCAGCACGATCACGTCGTAGGTGTTCTCCGACGCGAGGCGGTAGCCATCCAGGCCATCGGAAGCGTAGTCGACCTCGAAGCCACGGCTCTCGAGGTATTCGCCGATCATTTCCGAGATGTTGCGGTTGTCCTCGACGATCAAGACGAGTCCCGCCGGCTCCTGTGGATTGCGCATGGAAGTTTCCAGAATCTTCAGCTTTGTGAAGGGTGCCGGTGAAACTGTGGAAATTGCGTGAAGGGGCGCGGCACCGAGCGTTCAGTTTTCTGAGCCTTTCCCATGGTTTACGAGGGCTTGTTCGCAGCTTTCCTGCCCTTGGCCCCAGACGGGGGGCCATAACATTCGCCAGTCACGCGTGCTCGTAGGTGTATCGGCGCCACCGGCGCCTGTGATCGCCCGCCCGCGATCATCGCCACGCTGCGGCGCACCCAATGCCGCGCGAGCGCCCTGCGAACTTCGACAGCTAGAACGGAATCTTTCCGCGCAGGATGTCCTTGAACATCACCCAGTCCCCGATAAACGAATACAGCGGATGCTTGAACGTCGCCGGCCGGTTCTTCTCGAAGAAGAAATGCCCCACCCAAGCGAACCCATAGCCGCACAGCAGCGCCGCCAGCAGCCACCAGGCATTGCCGCGCACGATGGCCAGTGCCACCAATAGCAACACCCCGCAGCTGCCGATGAAATGCAGCCGTCGTGAGATCCGGTTCGCATGCTCGCTCAGGTAGAAGGGATAGAACTCGCGGAAGCTGGCGAATCTGCTCATGGCAATTCCTCGCGCGGCGAGCGCCTCCTGGCTACGACGTCATCCCAATGGGAACAAGCCGGTCGCGCCGAAGCGGCGCTTCTGCAGACCAGCATCAATCGCATTCGGCGGCCTTGGCCCGGTTCCAATAACCATCCTGCGCCTCGAGCGCCAGGTCGGCAAGCTGCACGCCGTCGTCCGCGGCCAGTGCCTCCATCGCACGGAAGCGACGCTCGAACTTGTGGTTGGCGCGGCGCAGAGCCGCACCGGGATCGACCCTGGCATGGCGGGCCAGATTGGCGGCGACGAACAGCAGGTCGCCAATCTCCTCTTCCAGCCGCTCCTGCACGCCGGGGTCGTCCGGCGCAGCGGAACGCGTCGCGAATTCCGCGCGGACTTCCTCGATTTCCTCGTGCAGCTTGTCGATCACCTGTGCGTGCGATGGCCAGTCGAACCCGACCGTGGCCGCCTTCTTCTGCAGCTTCACCGCGCGCTGCCACTCGGGCAGGCCGCGCGCGATGCCGGCCAGCGCGGAACTGTCGTGCGCGTCGCCGTGCTTGGCGATCCGCTCCTTCTTCTTTTCCGCATCCCACATCCGGTTGAGCGCATCGCTGTCGGCCACGCTCATGCCGGCGAACACGTGCGGATGGCGGCGGGTCATCTTGTCGCCGATCGCCTCGACCACGTCGCCGAATCCAAACGCGCCCTGCTCCTCGGCCATGCGCGCATGGAACACGACCTGCAGCAGCAGGTCGCCGAGTTCATCCTTCAGGTCTTCCAGGTCGCCGCGGTCGATGGCGTCGGCGACCTCGTAGGCTTCCTCGATGGTGTACGGGGCGATGCTGGCGAAGGTCTGCTGCAGATCCCAGGGGCAGCCGCCTTCGGGATCGCGCAGGCGGGCCATGATCTGGAGCAGGTGGTCGATGGAGTGGGTCATAGGAATAGGCTACCTGCTTACTGTGGCCGGGGGCGGCATATAGGAGGGCCATCGCCCCTTGTCCGGCTATTGCAACCAGGGGAGTGCGCTGCCAGAGCCGTCATCCCCGCGGAGGCGGGGACCCATGGACGTTAGTACTTCACGCCAGGCTACCTACGCGGCATGGTTATTACGCTGCGAGCCGCACTTATGCTGAAACGCGGACGCTAGAGAAGCAGAGCTTTCGCCTGCCGGCGAGTTACTTTTCTTTGCTGGTGCACTGCGCCGAAGGCGCGAACGGCGAAGCCGGCCCGAAGGGCGAGCACCGCAGGTGCGAGTCAAGAAAAGTAACCAAAAGAAAGCACCTTTCTCGTGAGATCAAACCCGCTCAAGGGGTGTGCGGTGTCGTCGCCATTTTCGCAGCGGACGTCCCTGTCCGCTCCGAAAGCGGCCGGCATCCATGCCGGCCGCCCTCCGGGTGTCCGGATGCAGGTCGCATACACAGTGTCAGGAACGTCAAAGGCTTGGTCGAGTCATCAGCCGCAAGCGCGATCGGTGGGTTGGTGGAGTCAGTCGTCGACTTTCTTGCTCCGCCAACAGCCACCAGCATTCGGAAACCCCGAAGGGGCGGCGGCCATGGATGGCCGCCGTTTTCGGATCGAGCCATGGATGGCGAGTCCGAAAATTGCTTCGGCATCCACATCCCTTGAGCGATGTGGATCCACTGAGGTGCTTTCTTTGCCTACTTTCTTTGCACCAGCAAAGAAAGTAGGTCGCCGCAAGGCGAAAGCTCTGCTCCTAAGAGCGAAATGTCCGGACGCCGCAACGCAGCAACAACGTCCTTGGGTCCCCGCCTGCGCGGGGACGACGAGATCAGCGAGCATTCGCTGCAGAGCGCACCAGCGAAGAAAGTAACTCGCCGAAAGGCGAAGGCCCTGCTCTTAAAGGCCAATACGTCCGGAACCTGCGGAAAAACAGCAGCAACATCCTTGGATCCCCGCCTCCGCCTTCGCGGGGGCAGCCTCTGCGCGGGGATGACGGTCAAGCTGTGGGCCGATCACCCACACGCGCAAGACGCTACAACCACTCCCGCCAAGGCAACGATGGATCCCCCAACGCCAGAAAATCCCCGTTGAGCACCGTATCGCGCTGGTTGTAGCGCAGCGGCCTGCCGCGCGGGTCCATCACCAGCCCGCCGGCGGCTTCCAGGATCGCCTGGCCGGCGGCGGTGTCCCATTCGCTGGTCGGCCCGAAGCGCGGATACACGTCCATCGCACCTTCGGCGATGCGGCAGAACTTCAGCGACGAACCTTGCGCCATCGGCTCGGTCTCGCCCATGCGGTCCATGAACGCCTGCGTGCGCGCGTCGCGGTGGGAGCGGCTGGCGGCCACGCGCAGCGGCGCAACAGCGGGTCGGCGGCAGTGGATCGCCATGTCCGTATCCCCTTCGCGCCGGAATGCACCTGCACCGGGCACGCCATGCCACAGCGCGCCAGTGACCGGTTGCTGGATCACGCCGAACACCGCCACGCCGTCCTCGACCAGGGCGATGTTCACCGTGAACTCGCCATTGCGCTTGACGAACTCGCGCGTGCCGTCGAGCGGATCGACCACCCACAGCCGCGGCCAGCTGCGGCGCAGCAGCGCCGGCACCTGCTCGGCCGATTCCTCCGACAGGATCGGGATGTCCGGCGTCAGCCGCTCCAGGCCTTCGACGATGCAGGCATGCGAAGCCAGGTCCGCCTCGGTCAGCGGGCTGGCGTCGGACTTGTGCTCCACGTCGAAGCAGGTCTCGTAGACGGCGAGGATGCGCGCGGCGGCATCCCGGGCCAGGGCGATCACGCCGTCGCGCACTTGGGTATCGAGGGTCATGTGTGGTTCCTGAGCCATTCGCGCACGATGAACAGGGCCGCGATCGAGCGGCCTTCGGAAAATTCTTCACGCAGGATCAGCTCGTGCAGCCGGTCCAGCTTCCATGGCACCACTTCCAGTTCCTCGGGCTCATCGCCCGGCAGCCGCTGCGGATACAGATCGCGGGCCAGCACCAGATGGGTCTGGTGACTCATATAGGTCGGCGCGAGTGACAGCGTGCGCAGCACCTCGATCCGCCTGGCACCGTAGCCAGCTTCTTCCTTCAGTTCGCGATCGGCGGCCTGTTCGGGCGTTTCGCCGGCGTCGATGCGGCCCTTGACCAGGCCCAGCTCGTAGCGGTGCACGCCGGCGGCGTATTCGCGCACCAGCAGCACGGTGTCCGAGTCGAGCATCGGCACCACCGCGACCGCGCCATGGCCGCCCGAATGCACGCGGTGGTAGCGGCGGCGCTCGCCGTTGCCGAATTCGAGGTCCAGCTCCTCCACCACGCGCTCGCCTTCGCTGCGCCGGGTGACGCCGTGGATGGTGGGCAGGCGGCGAGAGCTCACGGGCGGCGCCCGGGGCCGGTGCGGCGCGCCATGCGGCAGGGGATAATCGGGGGATGCAGGACGATGCTCACTCGAACACGATTCTAAACGACGCCGCCGGCTGGCAGGCGCGCGACCTGTCGGTGCTGTGGCATCCGTGCACGCAGATGCGCGAACACCCCGACATATTGCCGCTGGTGCCGATCGCGCGCGGCGAAGGCGCCTGGCTCTTCGATCACGATGGCAATCGCTATCTGGATGCGGTGTCGAGCTGGTGGACCAACCTGTTCGGCCACGCCGAACCGCGCATCGCGGCCGCCATCGCGGCGCAGGCGATGCGCCTGGAGCAGGTGATGCTGGCCGGCTTCAGCCACGAGCCGGCGATCGAACTGGCCGAAGCCCTGCTCCGGATCGCGCCGACGCAGGCCGGGCGCGCGCCGCTGGCCAAGGTGTTCTACGCCGACAACGGCTCGGCCGGCATCGAAGTTGCGCTGAAGATGGCCTTCCACTGGTTCCACAACCAGGGCGAACACCGGCGCACCCGGTTCATCGCGCTGGAGAACGGCTACCACGGCGAAACCATCGGCGCACTGGCGGTCGGCGACATCCCCCTGTACCGGCGCGTGTACGCACCGCTGCTGATGCAGGCGATGTTCGTCCCTTCCCCCGATGCCTACCTGGCGCGCGAAGGCCAGAGCGCTGCAGGCCATGCGCAGGACGCCGCCGACGTGCTGGCGCATGTGCTCGACGAACATCCGGGCGAAGTCTGCGCGCTGGTGCTCGAGCCGCTGGTGCAGTGCGCCGGCAGCATGCGCATGTACGACCCGGTATACCTCAAGCGCGTGCGCGAACTGTGCGACGTGCACGGCGTGCTGCTGATCGCCGACGAGATCGCTACTGGCTTCGGCCGCACCGGCACCATGTTCGCCTGCGAGCAGGCAGGCATCCAGCCGGATCTGCTGTGCCTGTCGAAGGGTCTCACGGGCGGCTTCCTGCCGCTGTCGGCGGTGCTCGCCACGCAGGCGATCTACGACGGTTTCCTGGACGATTCGCGCGAGCGCGCCTTCCTGCATTCGCACAGCTACACCGGCAATCCGCTGGCCTGCGCGGCGGCGCTGGCCTCGTTGCGGATCTTCGAGGAAGACGACGTGCTGGCGCACAACCGCGTCACCGCGACGCGCATGCGCGAGCTGGCCGCGCGGTTGGCCAGTCACCCGCACGTGGCCGACGTGCGCCAGACCGGCATGATCGTGGCCTTCGAGCTGGCTCGGGACGGTGACAGGCGCACGCCGTTCGCCCCGTCGCTGCGCGTCGGCCTGCGCGCGTACCGCGCCGCGCTGGCGCGTGGCGTGGTGCTGCGGCCGCTCGGCGATGTGCTGTACTGGATGCCGCCCTACTGCATCGATGAGACCCAGCTGCAGCTGCTCACCGAAGTCACCCGCGCGGCGATCGACGAGGCCACGGCATGAACCCGATTCTCGTGCAAACGCGTTTCGTTGCAGCCGCCTCCGTGGGAGCGGCCTTGGCCGCGAATGCTCTTGATGCGGGTGACCTGGCAGCAAAAGCAATCGCGGCTAAAGCCGCTCCCACGACAGCCGCTCCCACAGCATCCGCAGAGCGGGCACCATGCGTCTGACCCGCGTCTTCGTGGACGCGCCGCTGTCCGTCGGCGCCGCCGCCACCCTGCCCGACTCCGCGGCCGGTCATCTGCTGCGCGTGCTGCGCCTGGGCGTGGGCGATGCCTGCGTGCTGTTCAACGGCGACGGTTGCGACCATGACGCGCGGATCGTGGCCGCGGGCAAGCGCGACGCCACCGTGGAAATCGTCGCCACGCGCGCGATCGGCAACGAATCCCCGCTGCGCATCGTCCTGCTGCAGGCGCTGGCGCGCGGCGAGAAGATGGACTGGATCGTGCAGAAGGCCACCGAGCTCGGCGTGGCCGGGATCGCGCCGGTGCTCAGCGAGCGCGGCGAGGTGAAGCTGGACGGCGAGCGCGCCGACAAACGGGTGGCGCACTGGCGCAGCGTGGCGATCTCGGCCTGCGAGCAGAGCGGGCGCGCGCGCATTCCGCAGATCGACGCGCCACAGCCGCTGTCGCGCGCTCTGGCGCAACTCTCGCCGGAGTCGCGCCGGCTGGCCCTGGATCCGGATGCCGATGCCACCTCGGCGTCGCTGGATCTGGGTGCGGAATGCACGGTCGTGATCGCCATCGGCCCCGAAGGCGGCTGGTCGCCCGGCGACCTCGCCCTGCTGCGCGGCGCCGGCTTCACCGGCCTGCGCCTGGGCCCGCGCGTGCTGCGCACCGAAACCGCGGGCCTGGCCGCCATCGCCGCGCTGCAGGCGCGCTACGGCGATTTCGCCTAGACCCTTTCTCAAGAGCAAGTGTCCTGCTTTTTGCTCGTCGTTCCCGCGAAGGCGGGAACCCATGGACGTTGGTCCCAATGGGTTGAAGTCCATGGATGACCGGCCTGCGGCTGCTGAAAACCGCCTCCCGCCTTCGCGGGGATGACGGCGTGGAAAGCCGCGCATCCCGGAGTCGAACCAGGCTTTGAGGCTGCGCGCGCCCTGATGCCGTCGCGTTGCAGGCACTGTGCGCCGCATCCGGATTGACAGCCCCGGCCGATGTTGTTGAGCTATGCGCGTTATCTCCGTCGCGCTGCACCCGCAGCCGACCCTGCCTCGAGGGGCGCTGCAGCGGACCGAAGGTCCGTCACGCTCGACGCAGGTCCGGATGGCAAGGGCGCCTCTGACAAGAGGATGCCGTATGAACGATTTCCGCAATCAAAGTCCGGCCGGCCGCGTCGTGGGCCTGTGGCGTTACCCGGTGAAATCGATGGCCGCCGAAGCGCTGGCCGAGGTCGACGTGTCGTGGCACGGGCTGGCCGGGGATCGCCGCTGGGCTTTCGTCCGCGGCGATGCGCCGCGCAGCGGATTTCCCTGGTTCACGCTGCGCCAGCGCGCCGACCTCAACCACTATCGTCCTTCGTTCGTCGAGCCGGAGCGGCCGGACAAGTCGCCGACCGTCGTGCGAACGCCGTCGGGCGCCGTGCTCGAGGTGACGGATCAGGCGCTGGCGGCCGAACTCGACCCCGCCGGCATCCGTGCGATCAAGCAGGACCGCGGCATCTTCGACACCTTCCCGCTGTCCCTGGTCACGACCCAGACCCTGTCCGCGCTGGGCGAGATGGTCGGCGACCGGCTCGACGTCTCGCGTTTCCGGCCAAACCTGCTGGTGGAAGCCACCGACGAAGCGCCGTTCCAGGAAGACGACTGGGTGGGCCGCGTGCTGCAGATCGGCGGCCTGCGCATGCGCATCGACCAGCGCGATGGCCGCTGCGTGGTGATCACCATCGACCCGGCCACGACCGTGCGCACTCCCGAGATCCTGCGCACCGTGGCGCGCGAGCGCCAGGGATGCCTCGGCGTCTACGGGTCCACCGTGGCGCCGGGCCGCGTCTCGGTCGGCGATGCGGTGGTGGTCGAATCCGCCACGTAATCGTCTGCACGCAAAGCGCGCGAGTGAGCCAGGCGCGCGCCGCGAATGCTCAGTCTGCCTTTGCAAGCCGGGCTGTAGGACACGCGTACCAGGGGCTGGCCATTGGCTTCGCGGACCAGCTCGCCGCTTGCCGCGGCGGTGCGCCGCTTGATTTCGATCCACTCCTTGTCGGCCAGGAACGCTTTCCAGCGCGCGTCCATCGTGGCCCGGTCCGGCCAGGACAGCACGTAGACGAACTGCAGCTTCTCGCCGGTATCGCTCTCCCACATGTCGATCACGCTGAAGCCATGCCGGCGCATGATGCGCAGGGCGTGATCCTGGAAACGCTGGTGGAACGCATCCTGGTTGGCGCGATTGATTTCGTAGATGCGCAGCTGCTGCAGGCTGCTGCCGTTGCTGTGGCAGACGAAGCGATCCGGTTCGCTGGCGCCGGCACTGGTGGTCAGGGCGATGAGGCTCAGGAACAACAAGATCACAACGTTGCGCATGATGCGTCTGCTCACAAGTGGTGGTGCGATTCCCGGGTGGACGGGTGCGCTGCATCGAGCCACCTGATACGTCCGCCTCGGCTCGGCGGATTACAGCCCGATTCCGCGTCCGGCGCACCGGCCAGAAGTCCCGGGAAGCCGCGTTGCACGAGACATGGGCGCAGTTCCGGGGCAAGCCATACGTCCATCCGCGAGGCAACCCCAGCGGGCGCCGCAACCGTTGCGAACACTGGGCCGTGTGCGTTCGAAGTACCCGCATGCCACGGCACCGGGCTCAGCCTGCCAGCTGGCCCCACACCGGCCGGACCTCGATGGTGGCGGCCGCGGCCATCGGATGGCTGGCGGCAACCTCTGCGGCGACCCCCAGGCCGGCGCACTGGATCAGCTCGTATGCGCACATCTGCTCGCGCGAGCGGGAGAACGGTCCATGCTTCCGGCGTGCTTCGCCCTCGCGCACCCGCACGGTGACGGCCTCGGACGCCGGCCGCAGCGGATTGCCGTGCACGCGCACGCCCCGGGCCTCCATGGCCGTCACCCAGTCCCGGATCTCCGTGACCAGGCGCTCGGTGGGTGCGAACGTGTCGTCGTGGGCAATGATGAGCAGGTAGTGCAACGGTCTCTCCAGTCCACCGGGCCAGGCGCCCTTCCTGTCATGACGAATGAGGGGCGCGAAAAGTGACAACCGGAACCCGACCGGCCCGTGCACGAGCGTCGCTCCGGCGCGACCGGTGCTCCGGACATATCCCGGTCGCGCCGGAGCGGCGCTCCTACAAGGGAGTTGAGTTCCCGTAGCGCATCCAGGTCCCGGCGCCGGCGCACCCGAACCCGCGCAAACGCGTCACGCCAGGTGACGCGGCACCCTGGCCTTGAGCAGCTCGATCAGGTCCGGATCCATGTAGGCGTAATCGTCCGGAATCTCCAGGCAGACCACGTGCGTGTCGCCGAGGTACGGCTTGAACCGGGCCGAGAGCTTGTTGCGATGCATGCGTTCCATCACGAAGACGATGTCCGCCCACTGCAACAGCTCAGGCGTCAGCGGGTTCTCGGCGTCATGGTTGAGACCGGCCGATGCGGTTTCGATCCCCGGCCAATCGGCAAACACCTGTTCCGCCGTCGGGCTGCGCAGGCGGTTCTGGCTGCAGATGAAAAGCACGTTGCGGGTCATCGCGATAGCCGATCGGCGGGCCGGTCTCAATCTACGTCACTCACGCAAGCCCGAATGCCAGGGCCAGGAAGCCCATCGCTCCGAACCCGGCGTGGATCACGATCCCCACCCATGTGTTGCGCCGCCGCTGGACGACGTAGGGCAGCAACACCGTGATCGGCACCAGGGTCAACAGGACCTGCCAGGGAAAGGCGGCGTGGAACAGCAACCATAGGACCCCGTTGATCAGCCAGGCCTTTCCACCGAAGGCAGCCTCTTGCCGCGGCAGTACGACGCCCCGCCAGACAAACTCTTCCCCCACGATGTTCAGTACGAAGAATGGAAGCCACGCCCCGAGAATCCAGTACCGGCCAGGGCCCAGCGGCTCGAACGCCATGAACGAGGGTTGCAGGCCGGCCCCGTAGTGCAGCATCCGCAGCGTGGCGCCGATGCCGCCGGTCAGCGCGCCGACGGCCACCAACCCTCCAGCCGCCCACAGCCAGTCGCCGCCGTTCATCGGACGCAGCCGCAGCCGCGCTCCCAACGACTCCTGCGTTCCTGCACGTCTCTCCCGACGTAACAACAGAGCAGCCGCAAGCAGCAGCGGGCCAAAGAGCACGAGGCTCGCCGCCAGGAACCACATCACCACCGCCTCGGCCCCCGTGGCGGAAACCAACGCCGGGATGGCAACCCGCGTTGTCAGGAACAGCAGCAGAGCAGCTGTGCCGAACAGCGCGGCGGAGCCTGCCAGCCCCAGCGCAGGCACCCGATCGGGCCTAGTCCCTTTGCGACTTGCAGCGTTGTTGGTTGTCAACACTTCCTCCCCCGCCGTGCTGTGCCGGTCGCTTCAGCAACGTCGTCCGGACAGGATGCGACCGCTCCGCCTTGAACGCCTCACGCGCCCAGCACGATCACTTGCTCGCGCGCCCCACTCTGCGCTTTCCCATAACGCAACTTGACCTGCGCCCCCTGCATGAAACCGGTCGACTCCAGGACCGGCCGGACCGTCGCGAACAACCGGTCGGCATCGGGCCCGTACATGTAGAAGGACCCGTCGCTGCCGTCCGTCGCGATCTCGTTGCCGTCGAACTCACCGGCACCCGCGGCAGAAATCGCCTCTTCGAGCCGGGTCTCCAGCGCGAATATCGGATCCAGATCCGTGGACCCGTATTCGAAATTCACGATGACCGCATGCTCCGGTGGTGGCTCGGCGGCCTTGGGTCGACCAAACAGTTTGTCGAAAATGCTCATTGAATGCCTCGTGCCTGGGTGAACCGATCGGTGGGACAGCCGGTCTAGCCGTATCTCCGCTTGACCTCTGCAACGGATGCCGCGATGAGCTGCTCCAGCACGGCAGGATCGATGTCCGAGAGCCTGCGGATGTACAGGCAGGCCTTACCCATCTTGTGCCGGCCCAGCCGCGCAAGCAGATCGGCCTGATCCGCGCTGGCTGCAGTGAGGTAGACACTGATATCTCCCTTCCGCGGCGAGAATCCGGTCACCGCCCAGTCGCCCTCGCGACCGCTTTCGTACTTGTAGTGATAGGTATCGAAACCGACGATGCTGCCGCCCCACATGACGGCGGGCTTGCCCGTGATCCTGCCCATCATGGTCATGAGCGCCTGGCAGTCCTCGCGACGCCGATCGTCCTCGATCGCATCCAGGAATGCGGACACGTTCGCGTCGGTCGGTTTGGTCTTGTTCCCGGTCATGGAATCTCCATGGCGACCCGCAAAGCGGACTCGGCTTGAGCAACGTAGCCCTGATAAGCGAAGCGCATCCGGGATGGTCGCCCGTTCCGACCGCTCCCGGGTGCGGCCTATGGCTTTACCCGAACTACGTCACTGCTACACATCCTGCTGCAGCGTGGAGCCTAAGCTCTTTTGTGCCAGACGGTGAAACGCAAAGGTACCGCGAATGCCGTTGATAAAAAGAAGCACGAAAAAGATGGCCATGATTGCGCCAACCGATGCAACCTGCGGTTCGACTGAAAATTGATAGATCTTTTCAAACAGAAAGAGAACCAAACCAACAACTGCAAACGCCCTTGAGCGGCGTCTTATGCGCCAGGCGATTAATGCGAACAGAGCGGCATCGATGTATGCATAGGGATTTATCGCCGCAATCTCGCGTCCAGAAAATACAGTGATCGTTGCGATGACGGTTGTTATGCCCGCAACGAGCACGGCAGCCCAAAAGCCCTGATCGGATGCTTTGGCCGCGTCGGCGATGTTGGTGATCTTGGGCCAATACCACGAATCTCTCGTACCCTCCGTCGCCATTTTCCCCCTTCTTTGACGTATGTCGTGTGGACCAAGCCGACCCGCGAAACGGACCCGGCACGAATGAATTGCTGGACAGCAACCCGCAAACGCACACGGAACGATCTCACTCCGGTATCACCGGCTCATCACCCCGCACGGCGGATCTCGGGCGGCTCGGCAGCGATCTCGGCGCGCATCTTGCCGAAGCGAAGCCGGGCGCGACCCGGGCGCTGTCCGATGACCGGTACACCAGGCGATCGCCGACGACAGTGCCGACATAGCGGCCGTTCAGGCCGAACAGCTTGTCTTCCCGCATGCGACCCACGACCTGACCTGCTGCGCTGTACAGCGTGCTTCCGGAAACCTGCAGCGGCTTACCGTTCTTGGTGTGCATACGACCTCCGTGGTCGATCGATGTCGCCTGCGCCAGCAGTGAGTCGTCGCGCGCAGCGACTGCGGATGGAATGCATCTTGCGGTGCGCTAGTCGACGATATTGAGCTTGACCTGCGCGCCGTCGGGGAGACCTTCGATCTGCCGGGCGATGTCGCCCGAAGCCGACACGAGCCCAACGAGCGAGATCGTGGCGAGGTTATCACCCCCGTACTCGCCGCCGAACGTGCCGGGGATCCTGAGGCAGTACTTGAACCCTGGCGCGAGCGGGCCGAGGCGTTCGCGCGCCTGCTGCACCAGTTCGGTCATGTACCAGTCGTGCAGGAACTCCTGATCCTGCGACAGCGCATCCAGCGCGGCGCGGGAATCGGCGACAACCTTGCAGTACAGGTCTTCCGGACACATGCGCCAGTAGCGGCCGCTCTGGTCCTTGATCATCAGGTTGCCGAAATCGTTCTCCCCGACGATCTCCTCCGGCTCCAGCCCGGTCCAGCCCCACGCCTCTGCAATGATCGCGATCAGCTCCATGCGCACCTGCCCGACTTGTGGAGAGTTGGAGCGGCTGCGGTTCGATGGATCGTTGGCGGGCGGCCCCAACCGGAGAATACCGGTGACCACGGCTTGCAGCATTGATGGCGCGATGGCGGGTCGAGACGCGCCCTACGTTCGCTTCGCCGATCCAACGGCGGCACTTCATGCCCCAACGGCGGGTCTTGACCCGCCTTACGCGGCTTGCGGGATTCGACCGGGAACCCGCCGCAGCCCGGGCCCGACCCTTGCGCGCAAGCCTGATTGGCCGGAACGCCGCGCTCCGTGGCTTGCGCGCAACCGGATTTCGCTTGCGCGCGAGGCACCGGCATACCAATCGCAAGCCAAATTGGCTTGCGCGCAACCGGAATTGGCTTGCGCGCAAGGCACCGGCATATCAACCGCAAGCCGATTTGGCTTGCGCGCAACCGGATTTCGCTTGCGCGCGAGCGAATTTGGTCCAACCGCAAGTCGTTTTGGCTTGCGCGCGAGCGGATTTAGCTTGCGCGCAAGGCAATTTGGGCGGAAGGCCGGGCTCCGGGGCTTGCGCCTGGTTGCTTAGGGTGGCCGCTGGAGTCCCGTCGGCCGCGTGCGGGGGCTTGTCGTTGGCGGCCGGAGCCCGACCGGCCGCAGGCGGCACGCATTGGGCGGCGCCCGGCACCGGGGCGGCCGCTCTGCAGGCCCACCCGGGGAACAGGGGTAGCCAAAGGCTGTGGCGGCATGGGATCACCGCCGATGGCGGGCCAAGACCCGCCGCATGCGGCTTGAAAGTCATTGCGAAGATCGGCGGCAGGCCACGACCACGCACGGCACCGGTCGAATCGTCTGGCCGCCCCGCGCTCAGCGCAGGATCTTCTCCATCGCCTTGCCCTTGGCAAGCTCGTCGATGAGCTTGTCCATGATCCGGATCTTGCGCATCAGCGGATCCTCCACCTCCTCCACGCGCACGCCGCAGACCACGCCCTTCACCAGCGCGGTATTCGGGTGCATGGCGGGCGCCTGCGCGAAGAAGGTCTCGATGTCGGTGCCCTGCGCGATCTGCTGCTCCAGCCCAGCCTGGGTGTACCCAGTCAGCCAGCGGATGACCTGGTCGACCTCGACCCGGGTGCGGCCCTTGCCTTCCGCCTTCTGCACGTACATCGGATAGACCTTGGCGAACGCGGTGCTGAAGATGCGGTGCTTGGCCATGTTCCCGACTCCCGCGATACCCGTGCCTCGATGCACACGAATACTGCAACAAGAACGAAAGCGCTCGCAATTGACGCATGCCCGTGGTCCGCGAAGCGCGTCCGGCTCGAATCAAGTGATGACCACTGATAGGGACCTAGGCGTTCCCGTGCTCCCACGGAAGCACCCCCCACGACGCGGGTCCGGCGTGAACCGGACGTCAAGTCAGGACTGCGTCGCTCACTCCTGCCCGCCCGCGCGCTTCACGAACAGCACGTCGAACGCCGGCGTCCAGGTCTTGCCGCCGTCTTTAGACTGCATCGCCGACTCGCGCACGCCTTCATCCTGGGCCTTCCAGCTAATGCGTTGCATGATCGACCTGCCGCCCTTGAGATGCGACTCGCCTTCGAGCACCAGCGCGCCGTCCTTGAAGCCGCCCCAGAGCACCATGATCGCGCCGCGATTGGTGACCCAGGTCTGCTGCCACTGTTTGCGCACCGGGTCGTAGCTCAGGATGCTGTCACCAATCAGTCCATCGTTCTGCTCATAGAGCTCATGAATGGCGCAGCCCTGGGCGATGGGCTCGACGCGGGCGCGCGCGATGGATGGCCCCTCGGGGGCATCGGCCTCGAGCGTGTTCCAATCGCCGATCCAGAAATCCAGTTGGCGGTATTCCGCGGCGATGCATTCCGGCGAGGTGGGCGCCGTGGCCCCGGAAGCCGCCACGGCCGGGGCGATGCAAGCCAAACCAAGCGCCGCCAACGCTTTCCGCAGCGGCTTGCGTCGAAGCGTCTCGTTCATGGTCCTGCATTCCGGTGAGCCTGTCGGCGGCGCCCGAGTGATACACGCCGCACGCCACGACTACTCGCCGGATTCGGACACCATCCACCTCACGGCGCGTTTGGCACGAGGACTGATGCATGGCCGGTTCGACCGCGGGACAGGCCTAAGTCAAGCTGCGCGCAGACGGCGCTTCGGCTCAAATGATTGGCAGGCTTTACACCGACGGCCCGCGCGACTCGACTGCGGCGAGCAGTTGCTGTACCCGGTGGGTCGCCTGATCCAAAGGTCCCCCCGTATAGCCAAGCTGCTCGGCGCGTACCAGGAGGCTTGTCGCTTGCTCGGCGCTCCCATCTGCCGCAGCCAGTGCAGCCAGGTTGGCATAAGGCACTGGGTAGAGCGGATCAATGGCGAGCGCGCACTCCCATGCTTGCCTTGCGGATGACGCATTACCCAGGTCTGCGTGAGCCACCCCGAGATTGTTGTAGCCCATCGCTTTCGCGCTTGGCGTATACAGCGTCCACCCCAGCCAAAGTGCCCACCTGCGCCAGGCCTGGCGCTCCAGTAGCGCGATCAAAGCCTCGAACTGGCGCACACTGTCGGCCGCCCTGCCCTGAGCGAGCTCGCGTTGGCCGCGAAACAACGGCCGCAACAACAGGCCCTGAATCCGGCCGGGAATGAGCAGGAGAACGATCGCCGCAGCAAGCGCAATGCGGGCGTTGCCGGCTGCACGAATAGCGAAGTACGTCCCGCCCGCAAGGAGCGCAAGCAGAATGAAATAGCTGATCCTGTAGCGGGCGACTCGCGTCATTGCGTGGCCCAATCGCTCAATCGCGTCGCGAAGTGGCGGCGGCTTGAATGAATCGTCAGGCGCGCGCCCTCGCCCATAGCCATCCAAGCGCCGGGCGCACGAGATAGTGGGCGATTGCAGACACGATGGCAACGAATGCCGCGGCCGCCGTGGGCAGGATGGCGCCGAAGGTAAACGTCATGCCCAGGACGAAGCCGAGCACGTACTCGCCGCGGTACACCGGCAGGAAGAGCCCTGCGAGCAGCATGCCGAGAAAGATCCAGGACGAGACATCTTCCATGCCATGCGTGAAAGCGACCGACAACGCAACGCCGACAAGCAGCGACCCCAAGAATGCGGCAGCGATCCCTTTGGCTGCGCGCCGTGTTTTCGCCCGCCTGAGCACCGGGCCGGACAGGAACCACGCCAGCGCAGGCAGGAAGACCGCACCCCATGCGTTCGAGATCGCGGGCAGGTCCGCCCGGTTCAGCAGGTGGTGGCTGACCACGCCGCCATGGAAGTGCTCCCACGCGAGGTGGCCGAGTTCGGCCAATGCGACCAGCACGGTGATGGTCCAGCGCACGCGGGTTCGTGTCGGGCCTGTCATGGGCTCCCCAAGGTCCCGGGCGTTGGGCCGTGGACTCGCCGCATCCTATGGCGCCCCACGCGATCGCCACGCGTGCCGTTTGTCACCGTGAAACCGGGCACGCGCCCGGCGCGCTGACTGCGCCGGGCGCAGCGTCGTCTTGCCGGGGAAATCGCGCGCTCCCCTCGCCTCGGTGTCAGGCAGGTGCCTGACGAGGCGACGCGATCGGCCTCGCACCGCGGATGCCGGTCGCCGCCAGCAGGACAAGCACGGCGGCGAAGCTGCCCGAAAACGCAAGCAGCGGATTCATCGAACCGACGAATTCTGTCAACGGCTGGATCAGCTCGCGTGCTTCCAGGAAGGACCGGATCAGTTCATTGACGGAAAAGAACGAGCTCGCCAGCAGCAGCGGCCATCCGTTCCTCGGATCCCTGACCAGGAAAAGAAAGCCCACCACCAGGCAGACGTATCGCCCGGTGGTTGCGGCGGTTTCGAACCTGTAGAAGGTCTCCGGGCCTTCGATCCGGAAGGCGGGCACGAACCCGATCAGCGCGAAGAACAGGGCGATGCCCATGAACAGCATGGCGGTGCTCAGGAGAAATGCGCCGTGCAGCTTGCGCCACTTCTTCAGCACGAATGCCAGCAGGATGAGCAAGCCCAGTTCCAGGGTCACCATCACGTTCTGCACGATCAGGAAATCGCCGCGCCCGGACACCAGTCCCTTGTGCGCGGAGTGCACGGACAGCAATGCCGCGCTCGCGACCAGCAGCGGGCCGAAGAACAGGACCGACAGGCCCACCTTCCTGTGCGTGGCGTGCTGGTTGGTCCCGATGAGGCTCAGCTGCCACAGCAGCAACGACAGCCAGATGAAGTTGGTAACCACATGGAGATGGTGGAAACCGTTGGGAGCGGCATCCTCGCCGGCATAGATGTTCCAGAACCCTGCAACGCTCAGCACGAACACCGCTGCCAGGAACACGTATTCGAACAGGTACCTGTTGAAGTTCATCACTTCTGGCTGCTCCCGGAGTTCCGTGGCGGGATGGCTTCGGCTTCCGGGGCGCGTGCTGCCCGGGAAGGTTTCGACAGGGCGCGCAAGGCGGACCTGTTCCATCAGGCAACGAGGTTCCGGCGTTCAAGCGGCCATAAGGCGCATCGGGGGAGACGGCAGGTCGCGGGTGCGTCGGCGGATGAAGCGAGGCGCGCTTGCGGAAAGCGTGCGCCTGCAACCGGAGATCGTGACTGGCGTCAGTCAGCGGCGTGGGTCTGTTCCTGGTGGCGCTTCATCGTTTCCAGGCCCTGCTCGATGATGCCGCCGATGCCGGGCGCGGCCGCATCGGGCAGCAGGTCGGCGATCCAGATCACGCGGCAAGCCTCGCCGCCGGCATCGATCACCTGGGCCGAGGCGTTGTAATGCTCCAGGCCTTCGGCTTCCGCTAGCCAGGCGACGCGCATCCGCGCGACATCGACGTCGAGAATCGTCTCGCGCGCAGTCATCCCCGTAGTGGCGTAGGGCGGGCTCAAGCCCGCCTTCGGGTCAAGCAGTCGCCCGCCATCCCCGCCACGAGAGGCCGGCGTAGAAAAGTTCGATATCCGAATAGCCGGCCGCTGCAATCAATTCTTCCTCGCGGCTGGCGCTGACCATCTTCAGTACCGTGGTCAGGCGCACGCAAGTCGAGTCGACCTGCTCGGGCTCCGCGCCGGATTCGAGCGCGAAGTTCCGGTACCGGGCGAGCTCGCGCGCAGCGTCAGGTGCGGCCAGGTCGATGCAGCAGTCGACAAGCACGAATGGCGAACCCGGCTTCAAACGTTGCCGAATTTCAGCAAGGGTGCGTTCCTTCTCGCCATCGTCCGGAACGAAATGCAGTGTCAGCAGGCACGTCGCCGCATCGAACGGGCCACGTGGGGCATCGAATATGTATCCCTGATGCCACTGCACCCGATTGCTTGCGCCCACCGAAGCGACCCGCTCCCGGGCCGCCTTCAGCATTTCGCCAGCAGGATCGACCCCCATGAAATTCCAGCCCGGGGAGCGCGTGGCAAAGGCTTCGAGCTCCAGGCCACCGCCGGCACCAAGCACCAGGACTTCACCTGTCGCTCCGATGCCCTCGTGCAGTAGCTGGCCGGCCATACGCTGCATGTACTGGTAGGCCGGCACGAAAGCGGACGGGCCTTGCGCGTAACGACGGACGACGTCCGGATCTTCGTAGTGTGTCGATGTCATCCTGGATATCCGACTCGATGTGGGCGGGACTGCAGCCGGTAGTTCTCCAACCCCGATTGCAGTCAGCCAGCGGCGTGGGTCTGTTCCTGGTGGCGCTTCATCGTTTCCAGGCCCTGCTCGATGATGCCGGCGATGCCGGGCGCGGCGGCGTCGGGCAACAGGTCGGCGATCCAGACCACGCGACAGGCGTCGCCGCCGGCATCGATCACCTGGGCCGAGGCGTTGTAATGCTCCAGGCCTTCGGCTTCGGCCAGCCAGGCGATGCGCATCCACGCAGCATCGACGTCGAGAATCGTCTCGCGCGCAGTCATCCCCGTGCCGAAGGATACCGTTCGCACGCGGCCATCGAGCACGCAATCGACGACAAAGCCGGGCACCAGCCGGGTGTGCAGCGCACCGACGTCTGCCAGCGCGGCCCATACCTGCTGGGCCGGCGCCTGGATGATGGTTTCGCGATGGACCGATGCCATGGTGCGTTCCTCGAACCGGATGCAGGTGTTTGCCGGAGGTGGACTGTCCTGCCTGGGATCAGTTGCCGCCGTCCGCATCACGTTCGGCCTCGGGCGCCGGAGGCGTGATCGCGGGGGCGGGTGGCACCGGGTCGGGTGGCGTTTCCGGCTCCGGCGGGAGCACCGGCTGGCCGACGTCTTCCGTGCTGGGCAGGTAGAACTTCACCCGCTGGAAAAAGCGGCTGTAGAAGTCCTTGTTCTGCACGGTGTTGCTGGCCACGCGCACCAGGTTGGCGCCGCTGGTGCCGATCGGGAGCGAGACCGAGCCGAGCACGCTCAGGCCGACGCTGGCCGACTTGGTGGTGGTCTTAAGCGAATAGAGATCCTGCACCGCGTTGACGAACACGATCGACCCACCGCCCGACTTTGGCACGCAGGTGGCGCGCACGTTGAGCTGGGTGTGAACGTCGGACTCGGGCTGGAAGCTCTTGATGGCCTCCAGCGTGTCCACGGTGGCCTTGCCGATCACATAGCCCTGCCCCAGCAGCGCACGCCGCACCGCCTCGCAGGCGGCCGCCGGCGCAACCGGGTAGCTACGCGAGTACGTGTCCTCGGCACCGAACGTCTCGCCCAGGGGCGGCGGCGGCTCCTTGCCACGGTTGAAGCCACAGGCGACCAGCGACGAGGCCAGGACCGCTGCAAGCGCCATGGAGCGGCACGGCAGGTGTACGGAAAACATGCAGGGACAGCCGGTTTGGACTGGCCGGCAAGTGTATCGGCGGCGATGTTCAGTGGCGCTGAACGCCGTATGCCGGGCGTGCGGTGTCCGGCGCCAGGTCGGCGGGGCTGGATCTGGGCGTGTGGGAAGCCGACCGGAGAACAGTGTCAGAGGCGATTCTCGTCAAGGCGGTCGCCCCGTGCGCGGAAAATGTTTCTTACACCATTTGCATCAAGTAAGGCGACCCGCGAAGCGGGCCACAAGATTAGTTCTCTGACCCCGTTTTTTGCCCCGTTTTTGCCCATGTTTCATCCGACTTGCCATGAGCTGCCTGCCGCATCCGCGAATCCTGCGCATGCAACTTGTGCTTGCGTCTGCACTCGCGGCATCGGGTAGCTCTAGTGTACGGATTGCCACGGGCGTTCTCGTACCACCACTTTTGCTGAGTGGCCGTCCAAACCTGGGGTTCGCCACAGTCTCTACATACAAATGGATAGTCGACGTAGAAGCCAAGCGGCGCAAACTCTGGGAATGAGCCGTCTTGGCCCAGGAGAGCAATCCCAACTTTCACGGGCTGTCCTGCCTCTCCTCGGATAGCAAGGTTGGTTCGGCGCTGAGTTCGCTTGCCTTTGATCTCTGCCCGACGCTGACGATTACTCTTGACCATGAAACATAACGCCTGAGTTAAGCCGGGCCGCGAAGCGGCCTCGGCTTGAACGAATTGTTATGCCCCGCCACGGTACACCGAACGTCTAGGCCAGCCGTAACCTGAGCAATATCTTGCTCTGTGTGTGCGATCTGCAAGAACGCGGCAATGGACTGCTGGCGGACGATCGCGACCCTAAGGCCATCGCGCCTCGCAATGAGGAGCCCGGCGTCGTAGCTCACAGACTCTTCCGAGCCCGTCTCAGCTGCACACAGCACATCGATTTTCTCGACGCTTGCAGTTGGGCCCAAATGAAGGCTGAGATGATCAGACTTGTAGTTGGTGCCGCCCGGGCCTGGATTGGGGTTGTAGAAGATGTCTTTCGGCGTGTTAGCAACGCGGGCAGACAAGAAAAAGTAGTTGATCCACTCTTCGGGGGTATCTGCCCAATCATTGTCTAGCACGACGAAGCGCTCCAACCCAATCGGGATTGAGACCGACGGAACGGTGATCAACGTGCTACCGGCATCAACGTCGCAGTCGGGACTAAAGAGTGACTGGATCTTGCTCCCGAGCAGCACGTTGAGCGCATCAAACGATGCTTTGTCTAGGTGCTGACGGAACTCTCTCATAGGGGCATAACGCCTGAATTAATCCGAGCCTCGAAGCGGCTTCGGCTTGAATGAATTGTTAGGCCGCGAGCGCAGAGCAGATGCCTGCCCACTTGCTTGCCAGCCTACGAGTGAGCAATACGGTAACAGCGAGCTGCGCTGGTGGGAGCAGGACCCACCAATAATTGGCCACGAACCGCGTGGCCCGGACTAGGGATTTGCCGTAAGGCTGGCCCATACTCTCGAGCGAGGGTGCGATATAGACCGCATATGCCTCAGCGGGAATTAGCAGCACAAACAAGGCAAGGAAGAGCGCGCCGTACGTGAGCGCAGCTACGGTGCTAACAAACAGCCAGGGGCGAGGCAGAGCAGTTTTTTTGCGGAACGCCCGAACGGCCGGCCAGATGACAGGTGCCAGTGTCAGTGCGAACCAGGCGGCCGCAGCCAGGGTAAGGAGGACGACGAGCTTGGGACCAAACGCTTCGATTAGTTCCATCGCGGCCTAACGCCTGAATTAAGCCGCGCCGCGAAGCGGCGTCGGCTTGAATGAATTGTTAGGCCTCACGCTCGACTCGCAGGCTGCTGAGGATCGTCTCGGCGGCCGTAAGCTCATGCTGCGCGACCTGCGGAATGCCGTTGTAAGTCACGAAGACGATGGTAGATCCATTGCTGAGGAACCAGCGACGCCAGATGAATCCACCTTGCTCGTACGCACAGACCAAGCCCTGGAAGTCGCCGTATGTGACAGGCACGGGAGTCCCCCAATCCTCCTCTTGACCGTCAGCAAACTCGTACAGCTCTTCAGCAGAGACAGCGCCGGAGCTTTTTGTGGCCGAGCTAGCTTGTAGGGCGCCATGCTCGGTGAGCTCTAGAGTCAAGCACTCAGGATCATCGGTGACGGTCCAGATCTCTGGCACGTCCATTGACCAGCCTGACCATCCAAGTCTCATGAAATGTTCCCTGTGAGGCCTAACGCCTGAGTTAAGCCGCGCAGCGTAGTGCAGGCTGCAGGCATGGCAAGCTTTTCCTGCCATGCCTGGTGCCGGAATGAAGCGGCGTCGGCTTGAACGAATTGTTAGGCGCCAACTTGCGCGCCTGCAAGTACAGCAATTGGCAACGACAGTGCTGTTAGAGTCGCAGCAGTGATTAGACACCACAACTTTAGTCCGCGGGCAGCAAAGAATGACAACACGCCCCACGCTATTAGAGAGCTAACGTAGACCCGGGCCCAGGCGACGCTGTATGACACGCGACGTGGGTCTGGGACAAGCAGCCCCTCACGCGGAAAGGTAGCTGCGTCGATGGCGCCAAGCTGGTACCAAACAAACGCAAATGCAGCACCGGCCTGGCTGACACCAAGAAGAATTGCGAGCATAACGGTCGTACGGCGATGGAGATGTGGCATTGGCGCCTAACGCCTAAGTTAAGCCGAACCGCGTAGTGGAGCGCCCCGCATGGCAAGCTCTATCTGCCATGCGGGGCGCGTAACGAAGCGGTTTCGGCTTGAACGCATTGTTAGGCGCCACCAGCCGATGGCCCAAGTATAAAGAGTGTAAATGCAGCAGCGCCCCTGACGGCTATTTGAAGGTAGAACGATACTGAAATGTCCGCAAGCGCGGATAGTCCACGCAGCGCGACTGTGTCTGAGAAGGCGATCAATAGAGAGACGACCAAGGCCAAACACGCATAGACGAACGCACTTGGCTCAAGCAATAAAGCGGCGGAACCACAGATGGCTAGCAGCGAAATATCGGCTAGCAGCAGCATAGTTTTGATACCCCACTGTGCCCGTGGAAGCTCAATACCGGAGCCCTCTTTCAAGGCATTGGTCAGCACCCCGAAGAGCAGCCAACCGTAGATCAAATGCGACGCGCCAAGTACTCGGAAGGCTGTTTCCATGGTGGCGCCTAACTACCTATTCGACCCCTGAAATGTCGGCGTAACGGATTACACCAGCAATGTTGGGGCGTAACGGCTTAAGCCGCAGCGCGCAACGCCTCGCCGATCATGGTTTCCAGGCGGGCCAGGTCGGGGAGCCAGGCGAGGTCTTCGTTGAGGGTGACGCTGGCCTGGACGGCTTCGGGCAGGCCGGATTGTTCCTCGGCGTCGAAGGCGAGGCGGTCGCGGGAAACGGTGACCAGGCGCGGGAAGCCCTGGGTCAATAGCGCGAAGTACGGGAACTTGGGATTGCCGCCCAGGGCCTTGAGGATGATGACCTTGCTGCCCAGGCCGCCGTGCTCTTCGGCGGTGCCGGACAGACGCGAGAACGAGACCAGCGGCACCTGCCAGCCGCGCCAGCGCAGGCGGCCGAGCAGCCAGTCCGGTGCGTTGTCGACCGGCTCGGGCGTGGAATAGGACAGCACTTCCGAGATCGTGGCGTTGGGCAGCAGCAGGTGCGCGCCCTCGACCTGGATCAGGACGCCGCGGATTTCCTGGGTGGTGGTGTCCGTGGTCATGGGGTGCTGCTCCTGGTGGCTCTTGTCCTTCGACTTCGGCGCTCTGCGCCTGCGCTCAGGGCGAACGGGTCTTGTTGCTGCGGGTCATTGCTCGTGGCTGTATTCGGGGCCGGTGCCGAGCAGTTCGAAGACGTTGCGCATGAGTTCGGGCTCCTGGTAGGGCTTGCCCAGGTAGCGCTGCACGCCGATCTCCAGCGCGCGCTGGCGGTGTTTTTCGCCGGTGCGCGAGGTGATCATGATGATCGGCACGCCGCGCAGGCGCGGATCCGAGCGCATCTGGGTGGCCAGTTCGTAGCCGTCCATGCGCGGCATTTCGATGTCGAGCAGCATCAGGTCGGGCACGCGTTCGTCCATGCGTTCGAGCGCGTCGATGCCGTCCTTTGCCGTCATCACCTCGTAGTTGTGGCGCTCGAGCACGCGGCCGGTGACCTTGCGCATGGTGATGGAGTCGTCGACCACCATCACCAGCGGCACGCGGCGCAGCTCGGGTTGCGATGCGGGTTCGGCCTCGCGCGGCAGCGCGGCGCTGCGGCGCACCAGCGGCGCGACGTCCAGGATCACCACCACGCGGCCATCGCCCATGATGGTGGCGCCGAAGATGCCCGGGATCGAGGCGACCTGCGGGCCGACCGGCTTGACCACGATTTCGCGGTTGCCGATCACGTGGTCGATGCTGACTGCGGCGCGCAGGTCGCCCGAGCGGATCAGCAGCAGCGGCATCTGCACCTGGCCTTCGGCGCGGGCCGGGGCCTGGCCGAGCAGCGTGCCCAGGTCGTGCAGTGCGTAGTCCTCGCCGCCGTAGCGGTAACTGGCGTCGGGCTTGGCGAGGTCCTCGCGCGAGATCCGGCCCACGCCGCGCACCGAGGCAATCGGCACGGCGAAGCTGGTTTCGCCGATGCGCACGAACACCGCCTGGGTGACCGCGAGGGTCTGCGGCAGGCGCAGGGTGAAGGTGGTGCCCTCGCCCGCCTTGCTGTGGATGTCGAGCGTGCCGCCGAGCTGGCGCACTTCGCTGGCGACCACGTCCATGCCCACGCCGCGGCCGGCCAGGCGGCTGACCTCGCCGGCGGTGGAGAAGCCGGGTTCCATGATCAGCATGTCCAGGTCGCTGTCGGCCAGCACCGCGTCCGCGCGCACCAGGCCGCGCTCCTCGGCGCGGCGCCGGATCGCGGTGCGGTCCAGGCCGGCGCCGTCGTCGCCGACTTCCAGCACCACTTCCGAGCCTTCGCGGCGCACGGCGATGCGCACCGTGCCTTCTTCGTCCTTCTTCGCCTGCTTGCGCGCGGCCGGGGATTCCAGGCCATGCGCGACGGCGTTGCGCAGCATGTGTTCCAGCGGCGCGGTCATGCGCTCGAGCACGTTGCGGTCGAGTTCGCCCTGGGCGTTGTCGAGCCTGAGCTGCACGGCCTTGCCGGTGTCGGTGGCGGCCTGGCGCAGCACCCGGCGCAGGCGCGGCACCAGCGCGTCGAACGGCACCATGCGCGTGCGCATCAGGCCTTCCTGCAGGTCCGAGCTCACCCGCGACTGCTGCAGCAGCAGGGTTTCGTACTGGCGGGTCAGGTCGTCGAGCGTGCCCTGCAGGCTGGCCATGTCGGCGGCCGATTCGGCCAGGCCGCGCGAGAGCTGCTGCAGGGTGGAGAAGCGGTCGAGCTCGAGCGGGTCGAACGTGGGATCGGCCACGTCCTGTTCGCGCTGGAAGCGGGCGATGATCTGGGCTTCGGTTTCAGCGTCGAGGCGGCGCAGCTGGTCGCGCAGGCGCGCGTTGGTCTGCTCCATTTCGAACATGGCCGCGCGGAACGCGCCCAGCTGCTGTTCCAGGCGCGCGCGGTAGATCGCCACTTCGCCCGCGTAGTTGACCAGGCGGTCGAGCAGGTCGGCGCGGATGCGCACCTGTTCCTGCGGGGCGCGTACCCCGACTTCCTCGTCTTCCAGGTCCATGCCGGTGCCGATCGGTGCCGACAGCGGCTTGAGTTCGAACTTGGGCTTGTCCGCGCCCGCATCCGCGCCGACGGTTTCGCCGCGCACGCGGGCGGCGAACTCGGCGATCAGCCCTTCCGGCATGCCGATCGCGCGGCGCGCGCCGACCCGGGTGACCATGCCGTGCAGGCGGTCGAAGCCGCGTTCGAGCAGCGGGATGTCGCCGCGACCCAGCTCCAGCTTCTGCTCGGCGACCAGCTCGAGCAGCGATTCCATCGCATGGCCCAGCTCGCCCACGGCCATGACCCCGGCCATGCGCGCACCGCCCTTGATGGTGTGCAGGTCGCGCTGCAGACCGATGACGGTGTCGCGCCCTTCGGGCGCGTCGCGCAGCTTGGCCAGCAGGCCGTCGGAATGGTCGAGCAGGTCGCGCGCTTCCTCCACGAACAGGTCGACCAGTTCGGGGTCGAGGTCGGTGAGGTCGAGCGCTTCGTCGGGATCCTCGGCCGATGCCGACGCGGCGGCGCTGGCCAGCAGTTCGGCGACGCGCGCGGCTTCGGCCTGCTCCCTGCGCGCCTGGCGCTCGGCTTCGGCCTGCTCGGCGGCGATGCGCCGGGCCTCGGCCTGCTCGGCCGCAATGCGCTCGGCTTCGATCCTGCGGGCTTCGGCCTGCTCGGCCGCGATGCGCTCGGCTTCGAGACGCTCGGCTTCGAGACGTTCTGCTTCAACGCGTTCGGCTTCGAGACGTTCTGCTTCAACGCGCTCGGCTTCGAGGCGCTCGGCTTCAACGCGCTCTGCTTCAAGACGTTCGGCTTCGAGGCGCTCCG
The DNA here is from genome assembly GCF_022662515.1 of Lysobacter sp. M15. NCBI lineage: Bacteria > Pseudomonadati > Pseudomonadota > Gammaproteobacteria > Lysobacterales > Lysobacteraceae > Lysobacter > Lysobacter sp. M15. Next base: position 124,165 of record NZ_JAKPBV010000014.1, read on the forward strand.
CTTCAAGGCGTTCTGCTTCAAGGCGTTCGGCTTCGATGCGCTCGGCTTCAACACGTTCGGCTTCGAGGCGTTCGGCTTCGAGACGCTCGGCTTCGACGCGCTCGGCCTCGAGACGTTCGGCTTCGAGGCGCTCGGCTCCAAGACGTGCCGCTTCGGCGCGCTCGGCTTCGAGACGTTCGGCTTCCACGCGCTCTGCTTCGATGCGTTCGGCGGTGAGCCGCTCCGCTTCCGCGCGCTCGGCTTCGTTCCTGGCCGCGGCCAGACGCTCGGCTTCGAGGCGTTCCATCTCGGCCCGCTCCGCCGCGAGGCGTTCGGCTTCCAGGCGTGCAGCTTCGAGACGTTCGGCTTCGAGACGTTCGGCTTCGAGACGCTCGGCTTCGACGCGCTCAGCCTCGAGACGTTCGGCTTCGAGACGTTCGGCTTCGAGACGTTCGGCTTCGAGACGTTCGGCTTCGAGACGTTCGGCTTCGAGACGTTCGGCTTCGAGGCGTTCGGCTTCGAGGCGTTCGGCTTCGAGGCGTTCGGCTTCGAGGCGTTCGGCTTCGAGGCGTGCAGCTTCCGCCTGTTCCGCGGCCTGGCGCTTGGCTTCGGCCTGCTCGAAGGCGATGCGTTCGGCTTCCAGCAGCGCGGCCTCGGCTGCCTGCGTGGCGCGCAGTTCCGCTTCGGCACGTTCGCTCGCCAGTCGCTCGGCTTCGGCATGATCCGAGGCCAGGCCGGCGTGGCCCTGCAGCAGCGCGTCCAGCGGACCGGGTTCGAACGGCTCGACCAGGTCCGGCATGGCCAGGTCCTGCGCGCCGAGCGCGTCGAGCGCACGGGTGTCGAACGCGGTGGGATCGGGCAGTGCGTCGCGCAGCGCGGTCAGCCGCGCGGCCAGTTCCGGCGTGCCGGACACGCGCGGGTCGGCCGAGCGCAGCGCGACCAGGGTTTCGCGCACGGTGGCGGCGACCTCGCCGAGCGCGGCCACGCCTTCGGGCAGGGCGGGCCGGTCGCTCAGGAGCAGGCGCTTCACGTACGCCTCGGCCTGGCCGAGGGTGTCGGTGATAGCCGGCACTTCGGTCATCGCGAAGGCGCCGTTGCTGGTGTGCAGGGCGCGCAACAGGGTTTCGTCAGGGCGCGGTGCGGACTTGCTCAGCCAGTGCTCGATCGTCTGCAGGTGGCCGGTGACTTCGGCTTCGAGGATCTCCAGCAGCACCGGATCGACCGTGGCCCGGAAACCTTGGGGTTGTTCTGGTTCTAGTTCTGGCTCTGGTGTTGGCTCTGGCTCGGCCGCCGGCGCCGGTGTGGCGGCCGCCGCAGTGGCGAAACGGACTTCCTCGCCGCTGGCAACGCGATCTGCCACCTGCTGCAGGCCATCCAGATCGGCGCTGACCGCGCCTGCACCGCGCAGGGCCGCGTGCAACTGCGGCAGGCTGGCGTGCGCCTGCTCGACCAGGGCGATGACCGCCGGCGAAGCCGGCCGGCTGCCGTCGAGCACGCGGTTGAGCATGTTCTCGATCTTCCAGCTGAACTCGCCCAGCAGCTTGGCGCCGACCAGACGGCCGCTGCCCTTCAGCGTGTGGAAGACCCGACGGATCGGGCGCAGCAGTTCGGTGTTGTCCGGTTCGCTGCGCCATGCCGGCAGCAGCTGGCCCAGGTTGCCGATCTCTTCCTCGAATTCCTCGAGGAAGACTTCGCGGATCTCGTCGTCGATCTCATCGCCGGTCTGTTCGAAACCGGAGGCGGCGGCGCTGGCCGGCGTGACGGCGGCGACCACTTCCTCGACCACGGCAGCGGCTTCGGACGCGGGCGCGGCAGCGGTGTCGGCGGGCTGGTCTTGCGCGGCGACGGTCTGCGCGGTGGCGACCTGCGCCACTTCGACCTCGGGACGTTCCCCGAACGTGGCCTCGGCCGCGGACTTCGGCAGCGGCCAGTAGCCCAGCGTCGCCAGGCTGGCGCGGGTGATGTCGAGCAGGTCCTCGCGCCGGCCGCCGTCTTCCAGGCCTTCGAGATACATCTCCAGGCTGCTGACCGCGTCGGCGACGCGCTCGAGCGTGTTCGCGTCGGGCGAGGTTTCGCGGCCCAGCAGTTCGGACTGCACATAGCCCTGGATGCCGGTCGCCAGATCCGCCGGATGCGCCTGGTCGAGCATGCGCAGGGCGCCGCCGACCTCGTGCAGCAGGCGCGGCACTTCGGCGAGTTCGGCTGGATGCCAGCCGTCCAGCATCGCGGTGAGCGTGCTTTCACGCACGCGGGCGATGTTGTTGGCGGCCTCCTGCAGCAGTACCGCCGTGACCCGACGCGTTTCACTGGCGAGCGCTTCGTTGCCGGCGCCGTCGTTGTGGCTGCCCATGCGCTCGACCTGTTCGTCGAGCGAGGCGTCCACCTGCAGCAGGGTGCCGGCGATTTCGAGCAGCGCGTCCGCGCTGGCCGGACGCTGGCCGTCGGCGATGGCGGCAAGCGCATCGCGCTGCGCACCGATGCGCGCGCTGGCGCCATCCAGACCGATCATCGCCAGGGTGCCGGCGATACGGCCGAGCGCTTCGGCATGCGGCTTCAAGGTATCGACGCTGCGCTGGCTGCCACGCAGATGCAGGTCGAGCGCATCCTTGACCTGCATCAGGTCTTCTTTCACCGCCGCGGACACGGTGCCCATCAACGCGCGATTGCGTCCGCCCAGGGCGGCGCGCGCGTGCGCCAGTTCGAATTCGGTGGCGGGCTCGGGACCGGCCATGGCGACCAGCTGCGCTTCGTCGAAGCCGGCGGCGCCGCGCGCGGCGCGCAGCTCGTCGAGCAGCGGCAGCAGCACCACGGGCACGTCCCGATGACCGCCCTGCAGGCGTTCGAGGTAATCGGGCAGCTGCACCAGGGCGCGCATCAGCGCGGCATTGGCGGCTTCGGCGTCGGCCACGCCACCCTGTTGTAGGGCCTGCGCCAGCTGGTGCATTTCGTCGGTCAGCAGGATGCCGGCCTGCAGGTCGAGCATCTGCAGGCTGCCGCGCACCTGCTGCAGCAGCTGCACGCAGGTGGCCATGGCGGCCGCATCGCGCGGGGAATCGGCGAAGGCTTCGACCTCGCGCCGCGCCTGCGCGAGCAGCGCGTCGAGCTCGGGCTTGACCCAGCCGAGCGCGGTGCGATCGATCGCGTCGCTCAGCGCGGTCATCGGAACGTTCTCCGGACCGTGCACGCGACGCACCCTACTGCGATGACAGCCATTCCCGACATCCCGTCAAAGTTCCGGTCAGGCCGGCAGCTTGAAGTCGGCGACCGAGCGACGCAGGTCGGCGGCGAGCTGCGCCAGCGTGCCGATCGACTCGGCCGTCTGGTTGGCGCCCTGCGAGGTCTGCGCGGTGATCGACTGGATCGTGTGCATCGCCGAGGTGATGTTCGACGCGGCGGTGGACTGCTGCTGGGCGGCGCTGGAAATGCCCTGAATCAGGTCGGCGAGGTTGGTCGACACGTTTTCGATCTCGCCCAGCGCGGTGCCGGCGTCCTCGGCCAGGCGCGCACCGGCGACCACTTCCGAGGTCGTCTGCTCCATCGAGGTGACCGCCTCGTTGGTGTCGGACTGAATCGTCTGCACCAGCGTCTCGATGCGCTTGGTGGCGTTGGAGGCGCGTTCGGCGAGGCGCTGCACTTCGTCCGCCACCACCGCGAAGCCGCGGCCCGCCTCGCCCGCCGAGGCGGCCTGGATGGCTGCGTTCAACGCGAGGATGTTGGTCTGCTCGGAGATGTCGTTGATCAGTTCCACGATCGAGCCGATTTCCTGCGAGCTTTCGCCCAGTCGCTTGATGCGCTTTGAGGTTTCCTGGATCTGGTCGCGGATCGAGTCCATGCCGGCGATCGTCTCGCGCACCACGCCCGCGCCCTTGGTCGCGATCTGCACCGAGCGCTGGGCCACGCCGGCGGACTCGGCGGAGTTCTTCGACACCTGGTCGATGCTCGCCGCGATTTCGCTGATACGGTCGGAAGCCGAATTGATTTCCTGCGCCTGGTGTTCGGCGGCTTCGGCCAGGTGCATGGCGGTGGCCTGCGTCTCCTGCGCGCTGGATGCGACCTGCACCGAGGTGTCGGTGATCGTCTGCACCAGGCTGCGCAGCTGCTCGACCGCGAAGTTGATCGAGTCGGCGATGGCGCCGGTCATGTCCTCGGTCACCGTGGCCTTCACCGTGAGGTCGCCTTCGGCGAGCGAGCCCATCTCATCCAGCAGGCGCATGATCGCCTCCTGGTTGCGGTTGTTGAGTTCCATGGTGGACTGGAACCGCGCGCGCTCTGCGCGGCGGGTGCTGAAGTACAAGCCGACCAGCGAGACCAGCACCAGCAGGCCCGACAGGATGCTGACCCAGACGCCGCCGACGATGCTGGTGTCGCGCAGCGAACCGAACGCGGTCAGCGAGCGGAACAGGTTTTCGCTGTCGGCGAGCAGCTGGTTGGAGCCGCTGGCCAGCGCGGTGGCGGCGCTCTGTGCATTGAGCAGGTCGGTGGAGGTGGCGAGGATCGCGTCGACGTCCTTCTTCATCTCCAGCCACAGGGTATTGGCCTGGTTGAGCGGCGCCACGGCCGCGCCTCCGACCCGCTGGGCCTCGCCCGTGCCGCCCTGGCGCAGCCCGTCCATGACCTGCTGGAAGAAGCCGATGTCGCGGCCCAGCGCGGTGCCGGCGCCCGCGGCGGCAGGACCGCCCGCACGCAGTTCGGCGACCCGGCGGGCCATGGTGGAGGCCAACACCACCTGGCGCAGCGCGATGTAGATCTGCGAGGACGGCGCGCCGCTGGCGGACATCGCACGCACCACTTCGTCCAGCTGCGCCTGCAGCTGCGGCACGCGCTGGGTGAAGCGGTCGGCGTTGCCGGCCAGGCCGAGCACCGCGCGTTCGCTGGCGATGAGCTGGTTGGCGTTCCTGCCCAGCGTGCCCCAGCGGTCGTTGACCGCCTTGATCGGGCCGCCCACTTCGCTGTTGCCGAAGTTGTCGTTGAGCGTGCGCAGGTCGTCGTCGATCTGCTGCTTGGTGGCCTTGAACGCGGCGAACGCCTCGGCATTACCCTCGACCGCGTCGCGGCCCTGGTTGGCCAGGCGCTGCGAGTTCACCTGCAGACTCGACGCCGCGGTACTGGCACCACCGAAACGCGCCGCCTTGGTGGTTGCGTACAAGGTGTTGGCCGCGAAGACCACCAGCGAGGCCAGCAGCAGCCAGATCCACACGTTGCTGCCGATGCCACGGGCCCGGCCCGCCATGTTGTCGATCGTCGTGCTCATGCTGCGCTCTCTCTTGCGTGCGTGCTATGGGGCGTTGGCGCTAGGCCGCGGCTTGTCTGAATTCGGGGGTGCGCGACAGCCGGTCCAGGCTGAACACGCCCCAGGTATTGGCATCGATGCGGTAGGCGCGTTCGATGAAATGCGCGTAGCGCCCGTCGGCCAGCGGCACTTCGGGCTTGGCTTCGGCGCCGTCCACGTCGATGGATTGCTCGTCGACGAAGCTGCGCTGGCCGTAGAGCTCGTCGACCATCACCGCCACGTCGCCGCCGGGCTGGCGCACGATCAGCATGCGCTGGCCCTCGTGCAGCACGGTGCGCTCGCCTTCCAGGAACTGCTTCAGGTCGACGATCGGCAGCAGGTTGCCGCGCACGTTGGCCACGCCCAGCATCCACGGCTGCGCGCCCGGCACCGGCGTGACCTGCGGCATCGGCAGGATCTCGAGCACTTCGTCGAAGCCCGACGCCAGGTGCCGCGCACCGATCCGGTAGCCCACGCCACGCCACAGGCCCGGCGCGTCGATCTGCTCGGGCAGGCCGACGACATGGGCCAGGCTCTTGCGTTCGTAATCGAGCAGGACCTCGAACGGATCGCGCACGGCCAGCGACGGCGCCGCGGCCGGCATTGCCGGCGCAGGCTGCGTGAAACCGTGGCGGCCGGACTTGCGCGACATATCAGGCGGCGTTGAGCAGGGCGTTGATGCGGCCGATCAGGTCGCTCTCCACCGGCGGCTTGACCACGTAGTCCTTGGCGCCCTGGCGCATGCCCCAGGCACGGTCGGTTTCCATGCCCTTGGTGCTGACGATCAGCACCGGGATCGACTTGGTGGCTTCGTCGCGCGACAGCGCGCGGGTAGCCTGGAAGCCGTTCATGCCCGGAAGGATGATGTCCATCAGCACCAGGTCCGGCAGCTCACGCTTGCAGACTTCGATGCCGTCCTCGGCGCTGCCCGATGCCAGTACCTGGTGCCCGTTGCGCTGGAGCAGCTGGGTCAGGACCGCGGTATCTGTGGGCGAATCCTCGATCAACAGGATGCGTGCCATGTGGTGTGCCTCTCCCCCGAGGCGAATCAGACGTTGACGTGCTTACGGACCGCGTCGAGGAGTTCCTCGCGCGTGAAAGGTTTGGTGACGTACTGCTCGGAGCCGACGATGCGCCCGCGCGCCTTGTCGAACAGCCCGTCCTTGGACGAGAGCATGATCACCGGCGTGTCGCGGAAACGCGGGTTGTTCTTGATCAGCGTGCAGGTCTGGTACCCGTCCAGACGCGGCATCATGATGTCGACGAAGATGATCTGGGGCGCGGTTTCGGCGATCTTCGCCAGCGCCTCGAATCCGTCCACCGCCGTGGTCACCTCCGCACCCTCCTTGGCAAGCAGGGTCTCGGCGGTGCGGCGGATGGTCTTCGAGTCGTCGATCACCATCACCCGGAGACCGTTCAGGCTCCCGGTGCGGTTGTCGTCTTGCATCATCGCGTTCTCCCCCAATGCGCTGCGCTTCATGCATACCGGCGCCGCTGCAGAGCACAGCTTTATTCCAGCACGCCATGATGGTGTCAAGCATTCTGGAGTATCGACGAAAAACGCGGCGCTTGCGCGTCGTTGGGGCGCCTTCGGACGCCTGCTAACATGCGTCACATTCTGCCGCGGATGGTTCTCATGAGCGTCGATGTCATCGTGGTGATGGACCCGATCGAGTCGATCCGGATCGCCAAGGATTCGACGTTCGCCATGCTGTTGGAGGGCCAGCGCCGCGGATACCGCCTGCACTACGTGGTTCCGGGCGGACTGACGCTGCGCGGCGGTTGCGCCGAGGCCACGGTCGCGCCGCTGCGCGTGTTCGACGACCCCAAGCGTTGGTACGAACTGGGACAGCCGTCACAACGTGCGCTGGGCGCAGGGGATCTGGTGCTGATGCGCAGGGATCCGCCGGTCGATGCCGACTACCTGCACGACACCCATCTGCTCGGCGTGGCGCAGCGCCAGGGGGCGCTGGTGGTCAACGACCCGCAGGGGCTGCGGGACATGAACGAGAAGCTGACCGCGCTGGAGTTCCCGCAGTGCTGTCCGCCCACCCTGGTCAGCCGCGATGCCGGCCAGATCAAGGCCTTCATCGCCACCCACGGCGACGCGGTACTGAAGACCCTGGACGGGATGGGCGGGCGCTCGATCTTCCGCGCCCGTGCCGGCGACCCCAATACCAATGTGATCCTCGAGACCCTGACCGGCAGCGGCCGTCACCTGGCCATGGCCCAGCGCTACCTGCCGGAGATCGTCGACGGGGACAAGCGCATCCTGCTGATCGACGGCGAACCGGTCGACTATTGCCTGGCCCGGATCCCGCAGGGCGACGAGTTCCGCGGCAACCTGGCTGCTGGCGGGCGCGGCGAGGGGCGTCCGCTCACCGATCGCGACCGCTGGATCGCGGCCCAGGTCGGGCCCGACATGAAGCGCCGCGGCATGCGCTTCGTCGGCCTGGACGTGATCGGCGACTACCTGACCGAGGTCAACGTGACCAGCCCCACCTGCATCCGCGAACTCGACAAGCAGTTCGGGATCAACATCGCCGGAATGCTGTTCGACGCGATCGAGCGGGACGCCGGAGTAGTCGGAGCCGGCACCGCATTGTCGGCCTAGCCCCGGGCGGGCCATGCGCGCCGCCATGTTGAAGTGACTCCCTGAACGACCCGCTGCCTCCCGCTTGCAAGATCGCTTTCGACCGTCCCCACGCATGACCACGGCCGCTCTCCCCCCTGCCCCCCGCATCGGCGAACCCGAACGGCTCAGCGCGACCTTCGTGCTGTCGCTGCTGGTGCACGGCATGCTGATCCTGGGCCTGGGTTTCGTGCTGGAGGATGCCGCGCCGGTGATGCCGACCCTGGACGTGATCCTGACCGAGACCCAGAGTCCGCTGACCCGCAAGCAGGCCGACTTCCTGGCCCAGGCCAGCAACCAGGGCGGCGGCGAGCACGACCGCAGCGCGCGTCCTCGCGAAGCCCAGGCCGGACGCATTCCCCAGCCCGAACAGGGCATCGCCCCGCAGCCGCTACGCGCGCAATCCCCGGCCCCGCAGCCGCCGCCGCAGGCACGCGTGGTCAGCAACCAGCGCAGCCCCGACGTGCTGCCGGTGCCGCGGGCCAGGCCCAGGGTCGAGCAGAGCATGCTGCCCCCCGGCGCGCAGAAGATCGAACACGACATCGCCATGGCGCGCCTGGCGGCGGAGGTGCACCTGCGCTCGCAGCGCTACGCCAAGCGGCCCAAGCGCAAGTTCATCTCGGCCAGCACGCGCGAATATGCCTACGCCGCCTACCTGCGCGGCTGGGTCGACCGGGTCGAACGCGTGGGCAACCTCAACTATCCCGACGAGGCGCGCCGCCGCCGCATCGGCGGCCTGCTGGTGATCAGCGTGGCGATCCGACGCGACGGCAGCGTGGAGCGTTCGGAAGTGATCCAGTCCAGCCGCATTCCCATGCTCGACGCCGCAGCACTGCGCATCGTCAAGCTGTCCGAGCCATTCGCCCCGCTGCCGGAGACCGCCGAGGACGTCGATATCCTGCATGTCACCCGCACCTGGCAGTTCCTGCCGGGCGGTGAACTGATCGACGAGTGAGATGTCGCGGAGGTCGGCCAGGATCGGGTGAAGTGACGTTTCTGCGCGGCGGACGCGGCCCGCGCGTCGAAACCTTGCGCAGCGTCGGGGACGTAGCCCCGACCTACAGCCGCTGCCAGAGGAAGCCTTCGCCGCTGCGCCAGTACACCGCGACCGCACGTGCGTACACGCTGTCGGCATCGACCAGCCCGAAGTAACGCCCATCGGCGCTGTTGCCGCGATGGTCGCCCAGGACCAGCAGCGTGCCTGTCGGAAGGACGGTCGGCGCGATGTCCGGCCCACCACCCAGCTCCAGGCCGAGTCGGATGCGGCGCTGGCCGAAGACCTCGACATCCGGCGTGCCTTCCGACGACAGCGGCCTGCCGTTGATTGCAAGGCGACCTTGGCGCAATTCGACCGTGTCCCCGGCGACGGCCGCGACGCGCTTGATCAGCCGTGTACCGTCGGCAGGCGACTTGAACACCACCACGTCGCCGCGTTGCGGCCGATCGCGCCGGATCAGCTGGATATCGGTGTACGGCAGGCGCAGGCCATAGGCGCTCATGTCCACCGCCACCTGGTCGCCCGGATACAGCGTCGGTTCCATCGAGCCGCTCGGGACCTGGTAATGGTTGGCGAACGACGTACGCGCCAGCATCAGCAAAGCCAGGGTGAGCAGGATCGGACGCGCTTCGGTCCGGAACCAATGGCGGAAGCGGGCGCTACGAGACGGTGCGGCGGGTTGCATATGCCTCTCCGGAAGGGCCTGGTTCCTGACCGCGAACCGCGGGCAAGGTTCCGGCGCTCAGCGCCCGGCGCGCAGCGCCTGCTGTTCGGCCAGGGTCAGGGCGACGTGGTTGCGCAGGTAGGCCGGCTCCGCCCGTTCGGGCGCCAGCGCCTCGCCGCGCGCATATGCCAACACGGCCAGCCTGGCGACGTCGGCGGCGTGCGGCAGGGCGGCCGCATCGACCGTACCCAGCTGCGCCTGCAGCCGGTTGCGCAGCGCGCCGTCGGCCGCTGCGAAGCCGGTCCCGATGCCGTTCCAGCCGGCGCCTTCCGGAATGCTGGCTTCGGCCGGCTTCACGACCGTTTCCTGAGCGAGGGGCTGCACGTCCTCTCCGACGCGTCGGAACGCACCCAGGTAGACCTCACCCATCCGCGCGTCGATGGCGGCGATCACTTCGCCCTCGGCCTGCATGGCGAGCGTTGCCAACGTGGACACGGGCACCACCGGCCGGTCCAGTGCGAGCGCGATGCCCTGCGCGATCGAGATCGCCAGGCGTACGCCGGTGAACGCGCCCGGGCCGCGCCCGGCGGCGACGACATCGAGCTGCGAACGCGCGATGCCGGCCTCCGCGAGCAGTTCTTCGGCCCATGGCAGCGCGAGCTCGGCATGGCGACGTGGCGCAAGCTCGAAGCGCTCGCGCACCGCGCCATCGACGAACAGGGCCACCGAACAGGCTTCGGTGGCGGTCTCGAAGGCAAGCAGTTTCATGGGCCACACCTTAGCCCGCGCATCCAGAGGTTGTCGAAGGACCACGGACCTCGGCGGCGACGCGGTGGGCTTTCGAAGTGTGCGTGCGCGTCGCTCGCCCTACCCGCCGCGTCGCGAGACGGTGCCGAAGTCGACCCTGCCTTCCGGCGACTGGAAACAGGGCGTGTTGAAGAAGCCGACCACATAGGCATCGGGCGCCGGCTGGAAGCCCGAGTCCAGAGTGAAAGTGTTGCCAGTGGCCGGGTCGGTCGCGGTCAGGTTCACGCCGCCGTTGTCCAGGGTGCGAAACCGGGTGATTTCCCAGCCGGCGGCCTGCCAGCGCGCATGCGCCTGCCCGATCTGGTTCGCGATGTCGTTGCCGCGCGCCGTACCGCGCAGGCCGACCCAGATGTAATACAGATCGTCACGGGTCTCGCCTTGCCTGCCTTCGCAGCGATTGGCGCGCACCTCGAAGGACTCGCGATCGACCGCCAGCGCGCCCAGCGCGCTCTCGACCTGGGGCAGGAATTCGGCGACGGCCTGTTGCGTGTTCTTGGTGTCCATGCTGTCCGTATCGGTTGCGCCGGCGCAGGCGCCGGCGATGAGCATGCAGGCAAGCACGCCCGGGAGCCGGGCGTGCCTGCCGAGTGTCGGGTTGTGGAAGCGCATCGCAGCGAGCATACGCCCTGGCTTGCGCTCAGCCGAAGCGACGGCCGACCGTGGCGACCTGGTCGTAGTTGCCGGTCACGATATAGGCCTGGTTGCGCAGCGCCTCGGTGCCGGTGTCCCAGTATTCGGAATGGCCATCCGCGCCATCGGTCGTGATGCGCTGGCCGCCGAAGCTCCAGTCGACCGGACTGTTGCCGTGGATCTCGGTGTAGCTGACGATGTCGTCGCTGGCCGCACCCGCCCAGAAGTGGTCGGCGCCGATGTGCATGTCGCTGACGTCGTCGACGTAGGCGCTGTCGAACCAGCCGCGACGGTCCGGCGATTCGATGCCCATGCCGGGGCTGCCCAGGGCGATGATGTCGTCGGCTTCCAGGCCATCGTCGGTGCCCTGCCCGCCGAGTGCGTCCGCGGTGCCGACCACCGTGGAGCCGTAGGAATGGCCGATCACGGTGACATGCGACTCCGGCCCCAGATGCGAACTGCGCAGGCCTTCGGTGAAGCTGCGCAGATCGGGCGCGGCGTCTTCGGCGTAGCCCACCAGGGCCGCCGCAGGGATGTTGTCGGGCGCGTCGTAGCCGAGCCAGACGATGGTGGACACGTCGCCGGCACCAGGCACGGCCGTGGATGCAGCGCGCAGATCGTCCATGCGATCGAGCGAGCCGTTCATGCTGCCGAGATTCGTGGTGGTGCCCGGCACGAAGATCGCGGTGTGGTCGGCGGTGTCCGGATTGCCGATGGCAGCGATGACCAGCGCATCCGGAGCTCCGTCCGCACCCGGCGGCGTGTAGCCGAGCAGATAGATGCGCTCGCCCGGAGGCAGATCCTGCGAGCCCTCGACCCGTTCCAGCAGCGCCTGCGCATTGCCCTGGTCATGGCCGCTGGCCGCATCCCGGCGCAGCACCTCCAGGTTGGCCTCGTGGCGCACCTCCGCCGGCACGCCATCGAGTGCACCGACCTGCGATCCATAGGTCGCCAGGAAGTTGGACTGTTCCTGTTGCGAAAGGCCGCTCCACCACTGGGCGTTCTCTTCAGCGGAACCGCCGCTGGGCGGCGCGCCTGCCGGACACGCGTTGGGCGGTGGCAGATCGAGCGCGTTGACCTGGCCAATGGGGGGCGGGCTCATCCTGGACTCCGGCGGCATTGACGACCGTGCCAGCCTAGCGATGCCCGCAGCGCAATCCAGCTAGGGAAAACCCTCGGCCAGGGCTGTGCTAGCAGAGACCGGTTCGTCGGGCGCAGGCGCGAAGAACGCCTGCACGTCAGCCACATCCCGGGTCTTCGGCAGCGGCGGCAGCGAGTCGAGGAAGATGCGCCCGTACGCCTTGCCGACCAGACGCGGATCGCACAGCACCAGCACGCCGCGGTCGGTTTCGCTGCGGATCAGTCGCCCCGCGCCCTGCTTGAGCGCGATCACCGCCTGCGGCAGCTGCTCGTCGCGGAACGGATTGCCGCCGGCGCGACGGATCGCCTCGAGCCGCGCCTCGAACACCGGATCGTCGGGCGCGGCGAAGGGCAGCTTGTCGATCACCACCACGCTCAGCGCGGCGCCGACCACGTCCACGCCTTCGCGGAAGCTCGCCGTGCCCAGCAATACACCGTGACCGGACTCGCGGAAACGCTGCAACAGCAGGTGCCGCGGCGCCTCGCCCTGCACGAACAGCGGCCAGGCGCCACCGCGCAGGATTTCGGCGGCTTCGCGCAGCGCGCGGTGCGAAGCGAACAGCAGGAAGGCGCGGCCATTCGAGGCTTCGAGCACCGGCCGCACCGCATCGAGCAGCGCGTGGGTGTAGTTGCGCGAGGCCGGTTCGGGCATCCGCGGCGGCAGCAGACACAGCGCCTGCGTGTTCCAGTCGAACGGGCTGGGCTGCAGCAGGGTGCGCGGCGCGTCCAGGCCCAGGCGGCGGGCCACGTGTTCGAAGCTGGCATCCACCGACAGCGTGGCGGAGGTGAACACCCACGCCGCCTGCGAGCGTTCGCGATGCGCGCGCAGCGGGCCCGACACGTCGAGCGGCGTGCGCTGCAGGCGGAATCCGCGCGGGGTGAGTTCGTACCAGCGCACGTCGTCGTCGGGCGCTTCCAGCTCGCTGTCCAGATCGCGTTCGACAAGCCAGCGCGCGAGCCGCGAAATGAATTCCCGGGAGCGCGCATGGCAGGCATCGAAGCCGGGCGATGCCTCGCGCAGCGGGCCGAGCGTCTCGTGCAGTTTCAGCAACGTCGCCGACAACGCATCGAAACCTTCGCGTATCGCGCTGTATTCGAGCGCGCGCTGCAGGGTGCCGCGCATGGGCAGTGTGTCCATCGCCGCGCGCAGCGCCCGGGCGGCCTGTTCCAGGTCGCGTGCAGGCTGCTGCACGGCGGCCAGGGCGCCGCTCACGTCCTTGCACTCGGCCAGCGCATCGCGCGCCAGCTCCACCAGCGGGCGCGCGCCGATCCCCTCGCCGAAGAACTGCGCGGCGAGCTCGGGCAACTGGTGCGCTTCGTCGACGATGAACGCCTGCGCACCCGGCAGGATCTCGCCGAATCCCTCCTGCTTGAGCGCCAGGTCGGCCAGCAGCAGGTGGTGGTTCACCACCACGACATCGGCCGCCTGCGCGCGCTGCCTGGCCTGCACCACGAAGCAGTCGGCGTAGAACGGGCATTCACCCCCGAGGCAGTTTTCCGCCGTCGAGGTCACCATCGGGATCAGCGGCGAGTCTTCCGGCAGGTCCTCGAGTTCGGCCAGGTCGCCCATGCGCGTGCGCCCGCTCCAGGCGACGACGCGCTGGAACTGGGCGATCTGCTCGCGGGTAGCAAACCGAGGTTCGCCCTTGGCCTGCTCGGTGCGGTAACGGCACAGGTAATTCGCGCGGCCCTTGAGCAGCGCCGTCTTCAGTCCAGTGCCCAGCGCATCGCGTACGCGCGGAAGATCGCGGTGGTAGAGCTGGTCCTGCAGCGCGCGGGTACCGGTGGAGACGATGGTCTTCATGCCCGACAGGAGCGCAGGCACCAGATATGCGTAGGTCTTTCCGGTGCCGGTGCCCGCTTCGGCCAGCAGGACCTCGCGCTGCTCGAAGGCAGCGACCACCGCCTCGGCCAGACGCTGCTGGGCTGCGCGCGGGCGGAACGCGGGAATGCGTTCGGCGAGCAGCCCGCCTTCGCTCAGGGCGGCAAGGCTGGCGGCTGCGAGATCGGAAGATGACATCCGTGGATTGTATGGGCGCCGCGATCAACTTCCCGGCGCATTCCTACCCAAGCCGCCGCAGCGGCCTTTGGAACCCGCTCGGCGAGGTTTGGCGGAACTTTTCCGCGCGCCCACCGCGCATCCGCATCCGCATCCGCATCCGCATCCGCATCCGCATGTTCAGAATCGCTCGAGCGCCGCCACCTTGCACGCCGCAAGCTGCTTGTTGGCCTCCGCTGCTCCCGCGCCATCATTGGCCGCATAGCGCACGGCACGGACCGTCGCCCAATGGCGGCGACACAACGGCCCGACCTTGGCTCCGATCTCGTAGGCGCGGCGCGCGCGCTGCTCGGCGCCAGCGAAATCCTTGAGCAGCAGCGCGGCTTCGGCGCGTTCCTGCAGCACCGCCGGATCGTCGGGCGTGATCGCCAGCGCCTTGTCCAGCGCCGCTGCCGCGTCTGCGTACTGCTTCTGCTGTTCAAGCTTCACCGCCTGCTGGCGCAAGTCCTCGACCATCGGATCGCGCAGCGGCTGCACCGCCAGTTCGCCTTCGCCGTTGCCGGCCGCAGCGCGGACGGCCGCCACCATCTGCGTGGGATCGGCCTGCGCCGGCTTGGTGGGCTGTGGCGGCGGCGTCGATCCGCAGGCGCACAGCAGCGCCATTACAGCACTCGACACAAACAGAAAGACGGGGCGGATCGGCAACTGCATGACTCACTGCTCCGGGATCGGTTGCGGTTGGGGCGGCGGAGGCGGAGGGGCCGGAGCAGGTGCGGGCTCCGGCTCGCCCTGGCGCGCGGGATCCTGCTCCTGCGGCTCGTCGCGGTCGCCGAAGCCGAACCAGTCGCGCCAGCTGCGGCGTTCCTCGCCCCCGTCCCCGTAGGCGTCTTCGCCATACGGGTCGACCGGTTCCGCATAAACGCAGGGCTGATGCGCCGGCACATAGCCCTTGACGAAGGGGAAGCGTCGCGCGCCCGGACAACCGGCGTCGGTGGAGTAGGACTGCGAAACCCAGGCCCATTCGATGCCGGTGTTGTCGACCTCGAGCGGTGCCGTGGGCAGGCGTGCGAACAGGTTCGACCACACCCGCATGCCGCCGGTGGCGCCGTACAGGCCGGTGGGCTTGTTGTCGTCGTTGCCGACCCATACCACGGCCAGGTGGTCGCCGGTCCAGCCGGCGAACCAGCTGTCGCGGCTGTCGTTGCTGGTCCCGGTCTTGCCCGCCGGCTTGAGCCTGCCACGGCCGTCGCTGATCAACTGGCGTCCGGTGCCACTGGTCACCGCATGCTGGAGCGCCAGCGTGACCAGCCGAGCGGACAGCGAGTCGCGCTCGGTTGCGGCCTGCGGCGCCTTGTCGTAGCGCTTGAGCAGCTTGCCGTTGCGATCGAGCACGCCACGCACCAGGCGCAGGGTCTGGATCTCGCCGCCGGTCGCGAAGAACTGGTACGCCTGGGCCATGGCATACGGGCTCTGGTCCACCGAGCCCAGGATCAGGGCCGGATTGCGCGGCGCGTCGAACCCGGCCAGGGTGCGCAGCAGGTCGGCCAGGCGGTCGGGCGTCACCTGCATGCCCAGGCGCACGGTGGCCTGGTTGTAGCTCTGCGCCAGCGCATCGATCATGCGCACGCTGCCGTGGCTGCGGCCATCGGAATTACCCGGATTCCAGCGCTTGCCGTTGTCCAGGCGGATGTTCACCGGTGAGTCGTCCAGCCAGGTCGCCAGGGTCCAGCGCGCCGGATCGGCGAGCGCCAGCAGGTAGACGAACGGCTTGAGCAGCGAGCCGAGGGGGCGCTTGGCCTCGATCGCGCGGTTGAACCCGTGTTCGGCGAAGGAACGGCTGCCGACCGCGGCGACCACGTCGCCGGTATGCGCATCGGTGACGACCATTCCCGCCTGCAGCGGCACCTTGCGCTTGCCCAACCCATCGAGCGTGCGCGTGACCGCTCCTTCTGCGTAACCCTGCGCCGAGGGCGCCATACCGCTCATCACGCTCAGGCCGGCGCCCTGCAGGGTTTCGGCGGGATAGTCGACCGCCAGCTGGCGGCGGATCAGGTCGACGTAGGCCGGGAACCGGTTGGCGGCGATGCTGCCCGCTTCCTTGGTCACGCCCAACGGCGCCCGCTTCGCACGTTCGAACTCGGCGGCGTCGATCAACCCGGCTTCGTGCATCTTGGCCAGGGCGAAGTTGCGCCGCTCGGTGGCGCGCTCGGGATGGCGGCGCGGATCGTACAGCGATGGCCCGCGCACGATGCCCACCAGCAGCGCGATCTGCTCGGTGCTGAGGTCGCGCTGGTCGCGGCCGAACCAGAATTCCGAGGCCGCGGCCACCCCGTGGATCGCCTGCGCCCCGCGCTGCCCCCAGTACACCTGGTTGAAGTACGCTTCCAGGATCGTGCGCTTGTCGTAGCGCATCTCGATCAGCATCGCGTACAGGATCTCGTTGAACTTGCGCTTGAGCGTCTGTTCGCGGCCGATGCCGAGCAGGCCGCTGCGTGCGAGCTGCTGGGTGAGGGTGCTGGCGCCCTGCCTGGCTTCGCCGGAGCGCATGTTGACGAACATGGCGCGCGCGATGCCCGACAGGTCGATGCCGTGGTGACGGGCGAAATCCCGGTCCTCCACCGCCTGCAGGCCGGTGACCAGCAGCTCCGGCACCTCGTCGATCTGCACCAGGCGCCGTTCTTCCTGCTTCTTCCCGTACAGCGTGGCGATGCGTGCCGGATCCAGGCGCACCGATTTCACCGTGCGCCTGCCGACCAGATCGCGCACCTGCGACACGCGACCGCCCGACAGCGTGACCTCGATGCGGCTGGGCGCCACCGGGCCGGTGATGTCGTTGAAGCCGCGGCTGGCGATCTTCCAGCGGCCGCCATCGCGCAGATAGCTGCCCGGCCGCTCGCCGCCGCCTTCGCGGTAGGACGCGGCGTCCAGCTCGGTCTTGAGCGTCTGCGCGTCCATCGCCAGACCGGGCGACAACTGCAGCGGGCGCCCGTAAACACGCGTGGGCAGCTGCCATTGCAACTGCCCGAACCGGCTGCCGACCTGATGATTCAGGTACAGGGTGTAGGGAATGAGGAAGCCAAGACCGAGGCCAACCGCCGCAAGTCCCCAGGTCAGAAGCCGCCGGCGCCAGTCCGGCGTCTCGCTGTCCAGGTCGGAATCGTCGTCTTCGTCGTAATCGATGCGGGCCAAGGCAGAACCATGGGATGCGACAATGGCGGCTGGTGCCGCGCGCGTACCTGTCGGAGCTGGCGAGTCTAGCGCAGCGTCCCCGGCCGGCCCGAGTGCCCCCCTCTTCTACAGTCAGCCGGAGTTCCGTTGGTATGTCGTGGTCGTTGGCCGATGCGCGATTCCTGCTGCAACGCGCGTCCGGCCTGTCCCGTCGGGGGTTGCTGAGCCTGCGTACCCGGGGCTGGCGCACGACCTGGGAGCGACTCATCGCGCAGTTGGGCGTGCTGCCGCCCAGGCTGCGTGAGCCACTGTGGTTCCCGGAGGGCGAGCCGACCGCTCCCGCAGCCATTTTTTCCGATCCCGCACCGCGCGCGAGCATCGTGATTCCGGTGTTCGGCCAGCTCGCCCATACCCTGCGATGCCTGCAGGCGCTCGCTGCGCATCCCCCGCACGCAGGCTGCGAAGTGATCGTGGTCGACGACGGTTCTGCGGATGACACGCAGCAGGCGCTCGCTGCCATCGCCGGATTGCGTTACCTCCGCCGCGAAGAGAATGGCGGATTCATCGCTGCCTGCAACGACGGGGCCGGAATCGCACGCGGCGAGTACCTGGTGTTCCTCAATAACGACACGATCCCGCAACCGGGCTGGCTGGATGCGCTTCTGGCACCTTTCGCCTCCCAGCCCGATACCGGACTCGTGGGGGCACAGCTGCGGTATCCGGACGGGCGACTGCAGGAAGCCGGAGGCGTGGTGTTCTCCGACGGCAATGCCTGGAATTACGGGCGCTACGGAAACCCGGACGATTGCCGCTTCGCATCCCTGCGCGACGCCGATTACGTCAGCGGGGCTGCCATCGCGATCCCGCGCGAGTTGTTCCGCTCGCTTGGAGGATTCGACGCGCACTACGCCCCCGCGTACTACGAAGACACCGATCTGGCTTTCCGGGTGCGAGCATCCGGCAGACGCGTGCTCTATCAACCGGACGCGGTCGTCGTGCACGAGGAAGGCGCAACGTCCGGCACGGACGTCGCCAGCGGCATCAAGGCCTACCAGACGCGCAATCGCGAGCGTTTCGCGCAACGGCATGCACAGGCGCTGGCTGCTTTCGGCGACGCGTCGGTGGCGCCTTCGCCAGCAAGCGTGCACCGCACGCGACGGCAGATCCTGATCATCGATGCGCTCACGCCAACACCGGATCACGATTCTGGCTCGCTGCGCCTGGTCAATCTGATGCGCCTGCTCATCCACCAAGGCGCACATGTAGTGTTCCTGCCAGCCAAGCGCACGCACGCGGACGAACACACGCACACCCTGCAAAAGCTGGGCGTGGAGGCCTGGTACGCGCCCTACGCCGGTCGCGCCACTGCCTGGCTTCGCGAACATGGTCCGCGCTTCGACACCGTGATGATCTGCCGCCACTACGTAGCGCGCGAGTTCCTTCCGCTCGTGCGCCGGCACGCGCCTCAGGCGCAAGTCGTCTTCGACACGATCGACCTGCATTACTTGAGGGAGCAGCGTGGCGCGGCGCTCGCCGGGGACGGTGCGCTGGCCCGCGCTGCGGCGCGCACGCGCGCGTTGGAACTGGACATTATCGCGCGCAGCGATCTCACCCTCGTGGTCAGCGAAGCCGAGCGCGCGCTCCTGGCCCAGGACGCGCCGCAGGCGCGGGTGGAAGTGCTATCCAACCTGCACCAGCTTGCCGACGATGGCTCGCCCTACGCACAGCGCCAGGACCTGGTGTTCGTCGGCGGCTTCCGCCATCCGCCCAATGTGGACGCGGTGCGCTGGTTCGTCGAAGAAGTCTTCCCACTGATACGTGCCGGCGAGCCCGGGATGCGGTTCCACTGCATCGGCGGCCACGTTCCGGCGGTCGTGCAGGCGCTGGCGGCACACGACGGCGTGCTGGTGCACGGACACGTCCCCGACATCGGGCCCTATATGCGCGGCTGCCGGATCGCACTGGCGCCGCTGCGTTACGGCGCGGGAGTCAAAGGCAAGATCAATCTGAGCATGGCGCACGGCCAGCCAGTGGTGGCGACATCGGTCGCGGTCGAGGGCATGCACCTGCGCGACGGTCACGATGTGCTCGTCGGCGATGACGCAGAAGCCTTT
The DNA here is from genome assembly GCF_022662515.1 of Lysobacter sp. M15. Lineage (NCBI taxonomy): Bacteria > Pseudomonadati > Pseudomonadota > Gammaproteobacteria > Lysobacterales > Lysobacteraceae > Lysobacter > Lysobacter sp. M15. Next base: position 143,564 of record NZ_JAKPBV010000014.1, read on the forward strand.
GCCGCTGCGGTGCTGCGGCTATACCGCGACGAATCGCTGTGGCAAAGCCTGGCGACCCATGGCCGGGAGAACGTGCAACGTCATTTTTCGATGGAGGCGGCAGCGGAGACGGTGCGACGGGTGTTTCTCACCGGCGCACGCTGAGCGGAGCTTCAATCCCGCGAGGCCGAAGCCGCGCGCAGGCGGGCGCGGAAATCCTCGATGCCCGGTGTCGCGCGATCGATGGACTCCGCAGACCGCAGCGCGGCGGCCGCAGACGCGACCTCCCCTGCTCCCAGCCGCTCGGCACCGACCGCCAGCCATCGCTGCGCCAACCTGCGCCTGGCCTGCCGGGTGACACTGCCTTCGCCTTCCAGGGCGATCCATGCGTCCAGGCAAATGCGCGCGCGCCCCAGGTCGTTGCGCGGCAATTCGCGTTCGAAGCATTGCTTCGCCGCCGGCACCAGGCGCGCCTGCGCACGTGCGACCCCCGGATGGGCGGGGGCCAGCGCGCGCGCGGCGCGCAGTTTGTCGTAGGCGCTGTCGCCCGGCGGAGTCAGCAGATCGCCGCGCGCCTCGGCCTGCGCCGCTTCGCGCAGCAGGGTGTCGACACGCGAGGCCTGAAGCCGGCTGGCGGCTGGCGGCAGCAACCGTGCGCGGGTTCTTCTGGCGTCCGCGATCCGATTCGCCGCGCGTTCTACCGCCTCGGAGCCGGGTGCGATCGCCCGGGCTTCGCGCAGTGCAGCCTCTGCGCCGCGGAAATCGAAGTCGGCCGCGGCGCGCTCGGCGCGCATGGCATGGGCTGCTGCCACCGCGGCCATCCCGCGGGCCGCGACGGCGTCTTCGGCATCGATCTGCAGCAATTGCCGGTATTTCCCGGCTGCCGCCTGCAGCTCGCCGCGGCGACGGTCGCGATCGGCACGCTGGCGCAGCTGCTCGATCGCGCGCGTCAGTTCGCCCTGACGCTGCGGAAGGTCGACATGTCCGGGGTCGTAGCCGCGCGCCGCGGCGATCATGGTCGCGGCTTGCCCGACCTGGCCCGACTGCAGCGCTCTGCGCGCCTGCTGCAGCAGCTCCGACAGCGCGTCTTCCCGGCCTTCCAGTGCGCGCAGGTTGTCCGGACGCAACGACAGCACGCGCCGATACACAGGCAGGGCCGCATCCCCGGCACCGTCCAGCCGCCCCTGTTCGCGCGCCACCTCGGCCTGGGCGAGCAGCCCTTCGATCCCTGCCACGTCGGCTTCCCGGGCGCGCAGGCGCGCGGCGACGGCCTCGGCGCTGGCACGCGGCACCTGGAGCTCACGCGCCAATGCCAGCTGCCGGTGCGCCAGCGCAAAATCGTCGCGTCGCAACGCCGCATCGGCCTGGGCAAGCGCGGCCTGCGCTACACGCGCAAGACCGGTGCGCGCTTCGTTACGGTCCGGATCGATCGCGATCGCGGCCTCGTACAGTTCGCGTGCGCCGCTACCATCGCCAGCGGTGAGATGTCCACGCTCCAGCGCGAGTGCCGCCTGCTCGCGTAATGCCTGGGCGCGCGTCTCGGGCCATATCCAGTCGGCCAACGGGCGCCGCAGCAGCACCGCCGCCAGAATCAGCATCGCCACCACCACCATCCATGCCAGGCGGCGCGCGCGCGGCATGAGCGGGCGGCGGTCGCGCGCAACTTCGTGGAAATCGAGCTGGTCCACCCGCCCCCAGCCCGGCTCCTGCCGGCGCGGGCCGGGCAGCGCGCGATGGGACTGCGGCTCGGGGTGGATGGGCGGGCTGGGATTCACGCGCGCAGGATAGGCGTATGACGGGCAGCGCGGCGTCACGCCCGCCGCGTCGACTCCACGCCCGAGAGCTGCTCGATCTTCCCCAGCAGGCGCGCCAGCTGCCCGAAATCCCGCACCCGCACCCGCAACCGCAACCGCACGCGATGGCCGCGCTGGGATTCGCTGTGGATGTCCAGCACGTGCGCATCTTCCTGTGCGATCAGGTTGGTCAGGTCCTTGAGCAGGTGCTTGCGGTCGAGCGCCTCGACCAGCACGCCGGTTGCGTGTCCGCCATCGCTGCGTCCCCACTCCACCGGCAGCACCCGTTGCGGCTGCGTCGCCGACAGGCGCAGGAATGCCGCGCAGTCCGCGCGGTGCACGGTCACGCCCCGGGCACGGGTCAGGTAGCCGGCGATGGGCTCGCCCGGCAGCGGCTGGCAACAGCGCGCAATCTGGACCAGTAGATTGCCCATGCCGACGACGGTAAACCCGGGAGTGCCGGCACCGGACGGCTTGCGCGGTTGGCGTGGCGCCGGCTGCGCCGAACCGGAATCCTCGCCCGCGCGCTCGTGCTCGAGCAGGGCGCGCCCGACCTGGTGCGGGCCGACGTCGCCCAGTGCCACCAGCACCAGCAGGTCTTCATAGCTGGCCACGTTGAACTTCGCCAGCACCGGAGTCGGGTCTGCCTGCAGCAGGCCCAGGCGCCGGAGTTCCTTCTCGAGCATCTCGCGCCCGGCCTGCAGGTTGCGCGCGCGGTCGAGCTTGTGGAACCACGCGCGCACCTTGTCGCGCGAGCGGGCGCTGGCCAGGAAGCCATTGGATGCCAGCAGCCAGTCGCGGCGCGGCTCGCCGGTCTTGGCCGTCAGGATCTCCACGCGCTCGCCCGTGTGCAGCCGGTAATCGAGCGGCACGATCCGACCGTCCACCTTCGCACCACGGCAGCGGTGGCCGACCTCGGTGTGCACGTGGTAGGCGAAGTCCAGCGGCGTGGCGCCCGCGGGCAGGTCGATCACCTTGCCCAGCGGCGTGAGCGCGTAGATCCGGTCTTCGACCAGTTCGGTGCCAAAGTTGCCGGACAGCGCCTGCTCGCCCTCGCGCCCTTCGGCGCTGGCTTCCAGCAGGCGACGCATCCATTCGATCTTGCGGTCGTTGGCCGCATTGGCCGCAGCGGACCGCTGCGAGCCGCCGCGGCCCCCATAGGAATGTTCCTTGTAGCGCCAGTGCGCGGCCACGCCGAGTTCGGCCTGCGCATGCATCTCGTGGGTCCGGATCTGCACTTCGAGGGTCTTGCCTTCGGGTCCGATCACCGCCGTGTGCAGCGAGCGGTAGTCGTTGTTCTTGGGCCGGGCGATGTAGTCGTCGAATTCGCCGGGCACCGGCGCCCACAGCGCATGCACCGCGCCCAGCGTCGCGTAGCAGGCCGCGACATCGTCGACCAGCACCCGCACCGCGCGCAGGTCGTAGAGCTCCCCGATCGGCACATTCTTCTTCTGCATCTTCTTCCAGATGCTGTAGATGTGCTTCGGCCGCCCGGCGACGTCGGCGACGATCTGCTGATCGCGCAAGGCGGCGCCCAGTTCACGCTTGACCTGCTCGATGTAATGCTCGCGGCCGGTCCGCTTGTCGTCGAGCAGGCGCGCGATGCGCCTGTAGGTGTCCGGTTCGAGGTAGCGGAAGGCCAGATCCTCCAGCTCCCATTTCAACTGCCAGATGCCCAGGCGGTTGGCGAGCGGCGCATGGATGTCGCGGGTGAGGCGGGCAAGCGCCTGGCGCTCGTCCTCTGGCAGGTCGCGCGACAGCCGCATCCGCGCCAGCTGCTCGGCCAGCAGGATCGGGACCACGCGCAGATCGCGCACGATCGCCAGCAGCAGCCGGCGCAAGCCTTCGGCATTGCCACCGGCCGACTGCCCGGCGTGCAGGCTCCATACCTGCGCTGCAGCGCGCTGGCCCTCGAGCAGCGGGGCGATTTCCGGATGCGTGCGTTCGAACGCCGCCATCTCCTCCACCGGGACGGCATTGAGTGCATGCACGAATGTCGCCGCCAGCGTGTCGGCATCGGCATTGAGGACGGAAAGCAGTTCCAGCGTATCCGCGAGCACGGCGTACCGTCCCGGCTCGGCGGGTCCGGCCCGGCGTGCGCACCCCGCCAATGCATCGCGCAACGCCTCGGGAAGCGCCGACAGCGGCGGCTGCGCAAGCAGGCTTTCGAATTGTTCGTTCCGGAGGTGCACGGCAGCCATCAACGCGATCAGCGTCCTACACTAGCGGTGTCCGTGCCTGCCGGCAAAACCATCGACGTCGCATTCGCAGGTCACGCCGACCGCTGCAGCTGGGCCAGGCGCGCGGCGAGCTTCTTCGGCGAGATGCCGCCCTTCGCGCCCAGCTCCTGCGCGAACATCGACACCCGCAGCTCCTCCAGGTCCCAACGCACTGCCTGCCAGTCCGGGTCGCCCGGGTGTTCGGACAGGGCAGCGGCCACCGCGTCGGCGAAGGGCTTGAGCTCGAGCATGCGCGCCTGGTCCTTCGCCGGATCATGCAAGGCGCGCTCGGCGCGCAGGGCGAGCGCCTTGAGGTAGCGCGGATATTCGGCAAGCGCGGCAGCAGGCACGTCACGGAGGAAGCCAGGAGGCAGCAACGCCGCGAGCTGGGCCTGCATGTCGTCGAGGTTGCCGCGCGCCCAGCCGAGCAACCTGCTGTCGAGCTTGGCGCGCACGGCGGCGACCTGGCCCAGGATGACTTCGGCCTGCTGCAGCCGGCGCATGGCTTCCGGGAACAGCGCCGTGGCGATCGCATCGCGACGCTGCGCGAACGCGCCGGCATCGCGGACCTGCTCCAGGCCGTCGGCGGCGAGCGCCGAGAACGCGCCTTCGACCAGATCCTCGCGCAGACGATCGCCCTTCGATCCGCCCGTTTGCGCCGTGGCCTGCAGCTGGCGCGGGGTCGCGGACTCGATCGCTGCATACAACAGCCCGGTCTTGGCCTGCACCGGCAATTGCTTGCGCGCCTGCTTGAGCCGGTCGGCCAGCGCGATGGCCAGCAGCCGGCGCACGCCCTGCGGATGCAGGCGGTGCGCCACCGCGCGATCGGCGTGCACCACGAGCGAAGCGCTGTCGCCGTCGTCCTGCAGCGAGGGATAGGCTGGCACGCCGCCCGCACCGGGCACCGATTCGGGGATCGGTGTATCGGGAAAGGCGATCAACCCCGGTTGCGCAAGCCCTGCTGCCGCGTGCGACGCGAATGCCTGTGCGGCGCGGGCGCCGAAGCGTTCGCGCAGCGCAGCGAGGTCGCGCGATTCGGCGAGCACGCGACGGTCGCTGGCTCGCTCCCCGGCGATGTCGAGCAGGCGCAGGTTCGCGTGCAGATGCGGATCGATCGCCGCCGGTTCGAAATCGGTCGCGGAAATCTCTACGCCGGCCAGGCGCTTGAGGAACCTGGCGAGCGCGCCCTCGATGCTGTCGGCCTCAGGCGCCGGATGCGCCTCTGCGAAGGCTTTGGCAAAGTCCGGCGCCGGCACGAAATTGCGCCGCAGCGGCTTGGGCAGCGACCGGATCAGCGCCGCCGCCTTGTCCTGGACGAAGCCCGGCGCGAGCCACGACAGCCGCGCCGGATCGAGCGCATTGAGCAAGTGCAGCGGCACGACCACGGTCATGCCATCGTCCGGCGCGCCGGGCTCGAACCGGTAGCGCACCGCCAGCCGGGCATCGCCCAAGGCGATGAACGCCGGGAATCGCGAGGCGTCGCTGCCGTCGCCGACCAGCAGGTCGTCGCGGGCCCATTCGAGCGCCGCTTTCTCGTCCTTCGCCAGTTTGGCGAACCAGGCATCGAGCGCCTGGGCACTGACGATGTGCGCGGGGATGCGCGCGTCGTACCACTGCGCCTGCGCCTCCTCGTCGATCACCAGGCCGGTGCGCCGCAGCTTGGCTTCTTCCTCCCGCGCCGATTCCAGCGTCTTCAGATTGCGCGCGAGAAAGGCGCCGCGCGTGTTGATCTCGCCCGCGACCAGCGCATCGCTCAGGAAAATCGCGCGTGCCTCGACCGGGTACAGCGCGCCGTAGTGCACCGGCCGCTTGGGCGCCAGCACCAGGCCGAACAGGCTGATCTGCTCGCTGCCGATCACCCGGCCCTGCGCGCGCGACCAGCGCGGATCGTGGTGGCGCCGCTGCAGCAGATGCGTCAGTTCGTCGATCGCCCAGTCCGGCTCGATCGCGGCATTGGTCAGAGCCCAGACCTTTTCGGTATCGAGCAGGGTCGCCGACAGCACCCATGGCGGTGGCTTGCGCGCGAGCGGCGAACCAGGAAACAGCTGGAACTTGCGCCCGCGCGGACCATCGTAGAGGCCCCGCTCGACCAGGTGCCCGAGCTGGGTGGGCAGGCCGGCGAGCAGGGCGCGATGCAAAAGTGCATAGGAACGAGGAACGAGGAAGGAGGAACGAATGCCCGATGGATCGGCTTCGCCCACACTTGTTCCTCGTTCCTTTTCACTCGTTTCTCGAATTCCCCATCCCAGTTCCTCGCACTGCAGCTTCAGCTGCCGGTGCAGCTCGCGCCATTCGCGCAGACGCAGGAAACCCAGGAAGTGCTTGTCGGCCCACTTGCGCAGCTGCGACTGAGTCAGCTCCTCGTGCGCCTGGCGATAGGCATCCCAGAGTTTGAGGATGCCGACGAATTCGGATTTCGCGTCCGCGAATTGCGCATGGGCGTTGTCTGCCGCCGCGCGCGCATCGGCGGGGCGCTCGCGCGGGTCCTGGATACCGAGGAAGCTGGCGATGACCAGCATCTGGTGCAGGCAACCATGCCGCTGCGCGGACACCAGCATGCGGGCGAGCTTCACGTCGATGGGCAGCCGCGCCATGCTGCGGCCGATCGCGGTGAGCTTGCGCTCATCGTCGACCGCGCCCAGCTCGGCCAGCTGCTGCCAGCCGTCGGCGATTGCGCGCGCATCGGGTGGTTCGAGAAAAGGAAACGATTCGATGCTGCCCAGCCCCAGCGAGAGCATGCGCAGGATCACCCCGGCGAGCGCAGCGCGCCGGATCTCCGGGTCGGTATAGGCCGGGCGCGAGGCGAAATCAGCTTCGGCATACAGCCGGTAGCAGATGCCCGGCGCGATGCGGCCGCAGCGCCCCTTGCGCTGGTCGGCGCTGGCCTGACTGACCGGCTCGATGTGCAGGCGGTCGAGTTTCTGCCGCGGGCTGTAGCGCTTGACCCGGGCCAGGCCTGGGTCCACCACGTAGTGGATCCGCGGCACGGTGAGCGAGGTCTCGGCCACGTTGGTGGCCAGCACGATCCGTCGCTGCGAGCCTGGGTGGAAGACGCGGTCCTGGTCGCGTGCGGACAGGCGCGCGTACAGCGGCAGCACTTCGGTGTGCCGGTATTTGCGCTGCTCCAGGGCCCGGTGCGCGTCGCGGATCTCGCGCTCGCCGGGGAGGAAGATCAGGGTGTCGCCCATGGAGCGGTCCCGCGCAATCTCGTCGCAGGCGGCGACGATCGCGTCGAGCACGCTGCGTTCGCCTCCTTGCCCCTCGCCTGAGGCGCCGCGCGCGCCGGCGGCAGCGGCCATGTCGCCTTCGCCCTCCAGCGGCCGATACCGCACTTCGACCGGAAACCCGCGTCCCTCCACGTTCACCACCGGCGCGTTGCCGAAGTGCGCGGCGAAGCGCTCGGTGTCGATCGTGGCCGAGGTGACGATCACCTTCAGGTCGGAGCGCCGCTCCAGCAGCTGCTTCAGGTAGCCGAGCAGGAAATCGATGTTGAGGCTGCGTTCGTGCGCCTCGTCAACGATGATCGTGTCGTAGCGTGAGAGCCAGCGGTCGGTCTGGATTTCCGCAAGCAGGATGCCGTCGGTCATGAACTTGACCGCGGTCTGCTCGCTCACGTTGTCGCTGAAGCGCACCTGGAAGCCGACCGCGCCGCCCAGCGGCACCTGCAGTTCCTCCGCCACGCGTCGCGCCACGGCCCGCGCCGCGATCCGACGCGGCTGGGTGCAGCCGATCAACCCGGCCGCGCCGCGCCCGGCCGCCAGGCACAGCTTGGGCAGCTGGGTGGTCTTGCCCGAGCCGGTTTCGCCGGCGATCACCACCACCGGATGCGAGCGGATCAGTTCGACGATCCGCTCGGCTTCGCCGGCGATGGGTAGATCGGGCACGACAGGGGCTTGCGGCAGCGCGGCAGCCCGGGCGGCACGCAACGCGACCGAAGCCTGCAGTGCGGATTCGAACCCGGCCCGCGCACCCGCGTCGCCGGGCTTTGCCTTCCACTTCGACCACAGGCCGAGCAGCCGTCCGCGATCACGCGTGCAGGCGGCGTCCAGACGCCGACGTGCCTGGCTCAATGCCCGCTGGTTCGGCGCGTGATTGTTTTCGGCTTCGATAGGCTGCATGAATTCGTACGAACGATAACTTTCATTTCAACGATGCACGTACCTGGCGTATGGTCAGCGCATCCACGAAAGGAGTGCCCCCATGGCCAAGTCGAAAAGCGGCAAGTCCAACAAGTCGAAGAACCCCCCGGCCGGCGCGGTTCCGAATCCGGCCGCCTCGCCAGGTCCGGCCGACAAGGGACCGGCGATCGATATCGGGATCGGCGCGGGCGATCGCAAGAAGATCGCACAAGGCCTGTCCACTTACCTGTCGGATGCGTTCACGCTTTACCTGAAGACGCACAACTTCCACTGGAACGTGACCGGACCGATGTTCAACGCCCTGCACACCATGTTCGAGGCACAGTACACCGAGCAGTGGAACGCGCTGGACGACGTGGCCGAACGTATCCGCGCCCTGGGATTCAACGCCCCCGGTTCGTATGCCGAGTTCATCCGCCTGTCCTCGATCGGCGAAGAACCAGGCCTGACCCAGGCGCCGGACTGGCGCGAGATGGTGCGCCAGCTGGTGGTGGGCAACGAGGCAGTCTGCCGCACCGCGCGCAAGGTGCTCAAGACCGGCGAAGGCGGCGGCGACGACCCGACGGTGGACCTGATGACCCAGCGTCTGCAGACCCACGAGAAGTACGCCTGGATGCTGCGCTCGCTGTTGCAGTAGGGCCTGCCCCGGACCCGATCCGGGGTCGGGCCTCCGCGCCCGACGATTGGCCGGCCACGGAAGGTGGGGTCAGGCTCCGGGCCCTGATGCCCGAACAAACGCCGAAGCTGTAGGTCGGGCCTACGCGCCCGACGTGCGCACAACTGCACGGCCTCCAGGGCAGCCACCATAAGGCGTGCCACACCCCGACGTCCGCGCAACCCATCATCGCGAAGCGTCGGGGCCGTAGCCCCGACCTACGAGCGGGTCGATAGCGGAAAGCGGAGTTTTCCTGCCCCATCCAGCGGGGTTCCCGTACACCGGGTGAGACGGACGGTTGCTAACCTGCCCGGATGTCCGCCGTCCCTGATCTCCCCGCCCAACCCGCTGCCCTGGATCGGCTGCGCGACGTCTTCGGCTACGACGCCTTCCGCGGGCCGCAGGCCGAGATCGTCGCGCATGTGATGGCCGGCGGCGATGCGCTGGTGCTGATGCCCACCGGCGGCGGCAAGTCGCTGTGCTACCAGCTGCCAGCGCTGCTACGCGCAGGCACGGCCATCGTGGTCTCGCCGCTGATCGCGCTGATGCAGGACCAGGTGGAAGCGCTGCGCCAGCTGGGGGTGCGGGCGGCCTTCCTCAATTCCAGCCTGGACGCGCAGGCGGCGAACGCGGTCGAGCGCCAGCTGGCCGCGGGCGAACTGGACCTGCTGTACGTGGCGCCCGAGCGCCTGCTCACCCCACGCTTCCTCTCGCTGCTCGAACGCGCGCACATCGCCCTGTTCGCGATCGACGAGGCCCACTGCGTCTCGCAGTGGGGCCACGACTTCCGCCCGGAATATCGCGAACTCACCCTGCTGCACGAACGCTGGCCGAACGTGCCACGGATCGCCCTGACCGCCACCGCCGATACTCCCACGCGCAACGAGATCGTCGAGCGCCTGGCGCTGGAGGACGCGCGCCAGTTCGTCAGTTCGTTCGACCGGCCGAACATCCGCTATACCGTGGTGCCCAAGCATGGCGGTCCGCGCCAGCTGCTCGACTTCATCGATGCACGCCGCGGACAGACCGGCATCGTGTACTGCCTGTCGCGGCGCAAAGTGGAGGCCACGGCGCAGATGCTGGCCGACGCCGGCATCACCGCCCTGCCCTACCACGCCGGCCTGGACGCGGCCGTGCGCGCGGATCACCAGCGCCGCTTCCTGCGTGGCGAGGGCGTGGTGATGGTGGCCACGATTGCCTTCGGCATGGGCATCGACAAACCGGATGTGCGCTATGTCGCCCATCTCGATCTGCCCAAGTCGATGGAAGGCTATTACCAGGAGACCGGCCGGGCCGGCCGCGACGGCGAGCCCTCGGAAGCCTGGCTCGCCTACGGCCTGGGCGATGCGACCCTGCTGCAGCGGATGATCGCTGCCTCGGACGCGGCCGAGCAGCGCAAGCTGCTGGAGCGCCGCAAGCTCGATGCACTGCTCGGCTACTGCGAATCCACCGATTGCCGGCGGCGCACTCTTCTCGCCTACTTCGGCGAAGCGCACCCGGGCCGATGCGGCAACTGCGACAACTGCCTCTCGCCGTCGCAGACCTGGGACGGCACGGTGACCGCACAAAAGGCCCTGTCCTGCGTCTACCGCACCGGCCAGCGTTTCGGCGCAGCCCACCTGATCGACGTGCTGCGCGGTGCCGACAGCGCCAAGGTGCAGCAGTTCGGTCACCAGCACCTGAGCACGTTCGGCATCGGCCAGGAACTGGACGCCAGGCAATGGCGCAGCGTGTTCCGCCAGCTGGTGGCCGCGGGTCTGCTCGAGGCGGACGTGGAAGGCTACGGCGCCCTGCGCCTGACCGCGGACAGCGGCGCCGTGTTGCGTGGCGAACGCACGCTGGCGCTGCGCAGCGATCCGCCCGCGACCCGCAGGCGGGGAAGGCGCGACGGGGCTGCCGGCCCGATGGCCCGCTCACCCGTCGACCTGCCGGTCGACGCCGCGCAGCGGTTCGAGGCGCTGCGCAGTTGGCGCGCCGAAGTCGCGCGCGAGCAGAACCTGCCGGCGTATGTGGTGTTCCACGATCGCACCCTGCGTGCGGTCGCACTCGATCCACCGCGCGATCTGGACGCGCTTTCGACGGTGGAAGGCATCGGCGCGGCCAAGCTCGCGCGCTACGGCGCGCAGCTGATGGCGGCGCTCGAGCGCGCCACCGACGCGCGTGAGGCCTGATCCATTTGCGCACGTAACGGACAAGCAATCGTGGTGGTTGGAATGAACATCAGAAACGCCCATGCCGCGGAGATCGATCGTCTGGCCCGCATCTGGTACGACGGCTGGCAGGACGCCCACGCGCAGATACTGCCGGCAGAACTGGCGCGCCTGCGTACCTTCGAGAGCTTCGGCGAGCGGCTGCGGGCCGCGCTCGACCAGGTCCGCGTGGCCGAGCTGTCAGACGAAACCGTCGGTTTCTGCATGGTCCATGGCGACGAGCTCTATCAGCTCTTCGTCACCGCAGCTGCGCGTGGATCCGGCGTGGCCGCGGCGCTCGTGGCCGATGCCGAGGCGCGCCTGGCCGAAGCGGGCGTCGCCACCGCCTGGCTGGCCTGCGCGATCGGCAACGAGCGCGCCGCCCGCTTCTACGAGAAGTGCGGTTGGCAGCGCACCGGCACCGTCGTCAATCCGCTGGACACGCCAGCCGGTGTCTTCAGGCTGGAAGTGTGGCGCTATGAGAAGCGGCTGGTGGGCTGACGGCCATCGCGACCTGCAAGGCTTCGGCTGTCGAGCGAATCCGGCTGCTTCGCCAGCGACCAGGCAAACGTCCGGATGGGCGCTAAGAGTTCGTGCCCTGTGGGACCTTGGCTGCAACCCTTGGGTCGCCGAGCTGTTGGTTCAGCTCGATTGCCGCCTCGACCAGGCTCCTGGCCCGCGCAGGACTCACTTCATCGCCCTCGACCAGCACCATATTGGCCAATTCGTACCTGCCGCTTGGCTTCAGGCGCCTGTCAACGTTCGCCAACCGCTTGCCGCGCCAGAAGCCAAACAGCACGCGCGTTTCCTCGGCTCGGATCAGCAGCACGGGGCCATTAAAGGAATAGACCAGGTGCCCCCACTTGATCCGTTCTTCCAGCTTTCCCGCTGCAAGCGCGGAACGACGCAGGCTCTCGACGAGGACCTTGCGCCAGCCGGTGAGCGCAGCGACGTATGCGGCGGGCGAGTCTGCGGGAACTGATTTCTTCATGAGGGCAGCGTGACGGCAATCTGGCCGAACCCGAAAACGGTCTCGGCTCGAGTGACTTGTCAACCACTCCGTTGAGTATCGGGTGTATGGCATTTTCCCGGATTGGCTCCAGTGAAACACGCACCGCTGGGTCTTCCAAGCATCGCTTTCGAGGCGTTTGATAGGGCCAATCGAGAATTTTCTCCAGCCAACTACCCGAGCAGGCCCGATGCTCAGTCGTCAACGATTTCCGTGCCGTTCACTGCACCTGCAGTCCGGCGCTTGTGCGCGAGCGATTCCCCGAACGGCAATGGCATGCATTCTGCTCGCAACCATGCCCGCATTGGCGACCGGGACCCGGTCTTCGGAGCGGATATTTGCCAGCGCGTTCGCCCAGACATCCGAGGGCGTCACGATCCACTACCTGCACGGTGGCAAGGAAAGCCCGCATCCGACAGTCGTATTCGTGCCTGGCTGGACCTGGTCGGCATCGATCTGGACGGAGCAGATGCGAGCCTTGGCCGATACGCGCCGCGTGGCGGCCATCGATCCGCGTTCGCAGGGCGAATCCTCCCAGGCGCCGAGCGGAAACACTCCGGAGGGCAGGGCCGACGACCTGCACGCGCTGCTTCCGAAATTCAGCGAATCGCCTGTGGTGCTGGTGGGCTGGTCGCAAGGCGTGCAGGACATCGCCGCCTATATCGAGCGCCATGGCACCGGGCGCATCGCCGGGTTGGTACTGGTGGACTCCGCGTTGGCGGCCGGGCCGGCAAGTTTCACTGTTGACCCGGAGGGAACCAACCTGCTGCTGCGCCGGATCTCCCTCTACGCCCACTATCCCAGCGAATATCTCGCCGGAATGATCGATGCGAGCCTGGTCCAGCCGATGAGCGCGGACAGGAAATCCTCGCTGGTGCGTGCGTCCGCGAAAACGCCGACGAATACCGGGATTGCGATGCTGGTATCCGACCTGCTCACCACCGACCGGCGCGGCGTGGTTGGCAAGATCGACAGGCCCACGCTGATCGTCGCTGCGGAGAACTCAGGCGAGATCGAGGCGCTGCGGCAGATGGCGCGCGATATACCAGGCGCGCAGCTGAGCGTGATATCGGGCGCAGGGCACGCGGTCTTCGTCGACCAGCCCGTGCATTTTTCCGAGGCACTCGCCCGGTTCCTGGACGACCTGCCGGGAACGAAGCCCCGATAGGTACGACCCGCGACCGCAACGACGGGCTTGAGACGCCCGGATCCGAGGAGTTGGTTGCGCTGCGATGGTGGGCCGTGATGGATTCGAACCATCGACCAGCGGATTAAAAGTCCGATGCTCTACCGACTGAGCTAACGGCCCACATGAGGCTCCGGCGCGCGGGCCAGACCGGGCATTTTAGCGCAGCGGCGACGGTATGCGGACGCGGGCGCCCACAGGGCTGTCCCCGGCGCGCGCTCACCTCGGTGTGGCGGGTCGGTCGCCTTGCGCCTGCCGCGCGCGTTCGAGCCGGTAGGCTGCGATGCGGACTTCGGCTGCATCGGGAGCCAGCGCGCGGGCGGCGGCGATCTTGTCGAAGGCGCTTTCCCCGGGCGGGTCCATCAGGTCGCCACGCGCCAGGGCGTTGGACGCCTCATCCAGCAGGCTGCGAACGCGGGTTTGCCGCGCGGCATCGACAGACGAGGGAAGCCGCGCGCGCGCCGCACGCGCGCGCGCCAGATCGTCGACGGCCTCGCGCACTGCGACGGCATCCGGATCCAGGTTGCGGGCCATGGCGAGTTCCTGCTCGGCCGCGTCGAAGTCGAAATCCGCCGCCAGCCGTTGCGCGCGCACAGCATGGGCAGCGACGATCTTCGCCAGGCCTTCCTCGGCGGCGGTGTCGTTGCTGGAGCGTTGGAGCACCGCGCGGTATCCGTCGGCCGCCTGCTGCAGGCGCCCGCGACGCAGGTCTTCGTCGGCGCGGCTGCGCAGGGCTTCGGTTTCCCCGGCCGCTCGCGCGGATTCGGTTGCCGCGGCTTTCGGTGCGTCGGTGGCGTCGTTGTCCGCGGCAATGGCGGACGGTTCGACCGGCGGCGCTTCGCGCGCGGGCGGCGCTTGCGCAGGTGCGGACAGGGCGCGAAGCGGAGCGGGCTCCGTCGCATCGGCCGTATCGGTCGTGGCGCGTGGCGGCGGCGTGGCGGCGGGCGGTACCTGCTCCGGCGGGCGCGCGGCAAGGGGGCGGGCGTCGTTCTGCAATCGCTGCCCCTCGGCCTGCCGGCCACCGACATAGGGTTGCCACAACGGCTGCGCGAGCACCGTCAGTACCGCGACGGCGGCCACGCCCGACAGCCAGGCGAGCGCGCGCAGGGGCGTGCGCCAGCGTACGCGCAAGCGTTCCGACTCGCGCTTGCGTTCGGCCGCGCGGCGCGCGATGTGGAGTGGCAGGTCGCGATAGTCGCTCATCGATTCGCCATCATTGCTTCGGTGTGGATCGCGGCGGCTCTCCGTGATTGGTCATTGCCTCGCACGTGAGACCGGGCGGGTTCAGCGGTCCGCATCATCGAGGAACTGGTTGCCGGCCAAGGTGATTCCCGATGTGTCTTCCGCCTGCCGGATGTGCGCGCCCACCGGCAGCTTGGCGCGCTTGGCGTCACCGCGGCGGCGCAACGAATTGCCGCGGAAGCGGTTGCCGCTGACCCTGAAGTCGCGGGTGCGCGTGCGCAGCAGCACGCCGGTGTAGCCGTTGTCGCGGATCTCGTTGTCCTCGATGGTGCCGTCGGCGGCTTCGATGGCAAGCACGCCATAGCCGCGATTGTCCTCGATGGTGCAGCCGCGGATGGTGACGCCGCGCACGCGGTGGTAGATCTGGATGCCGCTGCCGTGATTGCCGTGGATGCGGCAGTTCTCGATATGGGCGCGCTCGACGTTCCAGGGCGGATCGGCTTCCAGGTCGATGCCGCACTGGGGCATCGTCCCGGCGGTGTCGCTGAACTGGCAGTCGTAGACGCGCACGCCCCGCGAATGGCCGATCGTGAGCGCCTGGCGGCGGTTGCCGGTGCTGACCACGTTGACCAGCACGATGTCCTCGCTGGGCTCGGGCACCTTGTCGGTCTTCTTCGCCCTCTTGCCGCCGATGGCGATGCCGTCGCCCCAGCAACCCGACACATGAATGTCGCGCACGGTGACGCGCCTGGCGCCGTACAGCGCGATGCCGTGGCCCCACTCGCCGCTGTCGCCGAGGTGTCCATCACGGTCTCCCTGGATGCGGCCCCCGGAAATCTCCACGTCACTGACGCGGGCGCCTTCCAGCACATAGGCGCGTTCGGCCGCGTTGGGTTTGGCCAGCAGGCGTGCGTCGGGGGCGAGGTCGAGGTGCATCCTGCTGCGCAGGACCACCCGGCGCGTGGGGTCGATCACGTAGCTGCCGGCCGGGACTGCGACCGTGCCGCCATCCTCCGGCAGGGAATCGATGGCGCGCTGGAACGCGGCGGTATCGTCGTTCATCCCGTCGCCGCGCGCGCCGGTGCTGCGCACGTCGATCCGGGTCGCGCCGCGCTGGCGCCGGGGTGCCGTGCGCTGCGCCATCGCGGCCAACGGCCCGGCGGCGAACGCGAGCGGCATCGCCAGCAGCAGCCGCCTGCGCAGCAGATCGATGGGTTGCCGCGGTACGCATCCGATGCGACGACGCAGCCTAGACGTCACCGCGCCCTCCTTGATCGGCATCCTGCGCGCCGTGGCACGCGATCCAGGGCAACACCACCGCCAGCAGATAGAACTTGGAGGCGTGGTACTTGTTGCCGAGGCGTCCGCGGTTGCGTTCCAGCCAGCCGGCAGCGCCGGGCAGCACGTCGCGCGCCTCGGCGGCGAAGGCATGGACCTGGTCGAAGCGCTGTTGCGCCAGCCCGCGCAGATCGAAACGGAAGCAGCCCTTGTGCTCCACGTACGGGAGCCGCTCGAAGCGCGTGGCGATGTGTCGCCGCACCAGGGCCTTGTTGGCACGGGTCACCGGATCGACGTGCTGATCGGACGGCACCTGCCGGTACACCCAGTCGCGCAGGACCCGGTCGCAGAACGGGTACGCCACCTGCAGGCCCAGCGCGCTGGCGGTGTACAGGCCCTTGGCGAATCCACCGGCGGCCTCGGAGATGGTCAGCGTGATCGCCTTCCAGTCGTCGCTGCTGGGTACCGACGCGATCTCCGAACGGAACGATGCCAGACGCGCCTTCGACAGCGTGGCGATCTCGCGGCCGAAAATCTCGTCGACCTCGCTGTTGGTGAAGCGCGAGCCGGGAAACAGCCGCTCGCTCGGATCCATCTGCAGGGTCGAAAGCAGGTAGCAGGCCTTGAAGCTGCGGCCGAGCAACGGCAGTTCGGTCAACCAGCGCGGCAGCCGCAGATCGCGCGCCAGCCAGGACAGCACCCGATGCTGCGAATGCATCGGCGTGCCGAAATAGATATCGGAACCCAGCCCGTCGACCGTGCCATCGCCGTTTTGCGCCGCGATCGTCGTCGCCATGTCGGCATAGGACAGCAGGGCGAAGTCCGCGGTCAGCAACGGCATCTGCGGCAGCATGGCCAGATAGCGGTCGTAGGCGCGGCCCGGATCGCAGGTCAGGACCTCGTGGCGCAGCCCCAGCCTGCTGGCCACGGCATGCGCGGAAGCGATCTCGTTCTCCTCGCGTCCACCCAGGTAGGTGATGCACACCGTGTCCGGGCGCACCTCGGCCGCCGCGATGGCGAGCGTGGTCGAATCCTTGCCGCCGCTCTGCAGCAGCCAGGGCTGGCCGATCTTCGCGCAGGAGCGCTCGAACGCCTCGCACAGCAGGCGGTGGTACTCGGCGACGGTGGCTTCTTCGTTGTCGCCCTCGGCGCGCTTGCCGCTGTCGCGGAAGTTGAAGTGGAACTGCGGCTCGTCGTGCATGTCGTGGCGCGGATCGAAGCCGAAGGTCGCCAGCTTCACGTCCTCGAAGACCGAGTGCGGCGGATAGACGAAGCCGTTGCGCAGCAGGTCGGCCATGGAGACCTCGTCCAGCCGGCTGCGACGGCGGCCGCCGCCGTCGACCGCCGAGAAGTCCGGCCTGCCGTAGTAGGGCGACATGGTGATCTGCACCCGCGCCTGCTGCGACTGCGGCCGGCGCTGGCTGTGCTGCACCAGCCACGGCAGCACCACCGCCAGCAGGTAGAACCTGGAGGCGTGGTACTTGTTGTCCATGCGCTTGCGGTTGCGCTCCAGCCAGGTCACGGCACCGGGCAGCAGGTCGTGCGCCTGCACGGCGAAGTCGTGGACCTGGTCGAAGCGCTGCCGCGCCAGGCCGCACAGGTCGAAGCGGAAACAACCCTTGCGCGCGACGTACGGCAGGTGCGCGAAGCGCGTGGCGATATGCCGGCGCACCAGCACCTTGTTGGCCCGGGTCACCGGATCGATGCGCTGTTCGGACGGCAGCTGCGTGTAGACCCATTCGCGCAAAGCGCGATCGCAGAACGGGTAGGCCATGCGCAACGACAGCGCCGGCGCGGTGTAGAGACCCTTGGCGAAGCCGCCGGCGATGCCGGAGATCGAACTGGTGATCGCCCAGTACTCGTCGAGGTTGGCGGCCGATTCGATCTCGGACAGGAACGGGGCGAGACGCGCCCTGGATTGTTCGGAGATTTCGAGACCGAACAACTCGTCGACCTCGGCATCGGTAAATCTCGAACCCGGAAACACGCGCTCGAGCGGATTCATCTGCAGCGTCGACATCAGATAGCAGAACTCGAAATTGCGCCCCAGCAACGGCAGCTCCGTGGCCCGGCCCGGCAGTCGCAGCCCGCGGGCCAGCCAGGACAGCATGCGCTCGCGCCGCTGCACGGAAGCGCCGAAGTAACCGTCCGCGCCCATGCCATCGATGATGCCGTCTCCGCCTTCGCCAGCGATCGTGGTCGCCAGGTCCACGTACGAGAGCAGCGCGAAATCCGCGGTCGGCAGCGGCATGCGCGGCAGCAGCTCCAGATAGCGGTCGTAGGCGCGCCCCGGGTTGCAGATCAGCGTCTCGTGACGCAGGCCGAGCTTTTCCGCAACCAGCGTGGCGGAAGCGATTTCGTTCTCCTCGCTGCCGCCCAGATAGGTAATGCAATGCGTCTCCGGCCGCACTTCGGCAGCGGCGATCGCGAGCGGCGTGGAATCCTTGCCGCCGCTTTGCAGCAACCATGGTGAACGGATTTCCCGGCACGAGGCTTCGAACGCGTCGCACAACAACTGGTGGTACTTCTCCACCCAGTCGACGTTCGTCCCGTCGTGTCGCTGGCTGCGCCCGCTCTCATGGAACTGATAGCGGAACTCCGGCTGGCCGTGCATGTCGTGCTGCGGATCGAAGCCCGGCGTGGCCAGCTTGAGATCGCGATAGATCGAATGCGGCGTGTACACGAAGGCGTTGCGCAGCAGGTCGGCGACCGACACCAGATCGAGCGGCGCGCCGGCTTTGTACTCGTCGGTCAGCGCGGAGAAGTCCGGCTCGTCGAGGTAGGGCGACATGGCGATCTGCAGACGCCGCGCTTCGCCGTCCGCCGTGATGGCGTCGGCCGGCTCGGACATCGACGGCGGTTGCAGTGGCGGGCGCGCGGCCTGCGACGCGGCGAGGGCGTCGCAGTCGAGTTCGCTGGCGACGATAGACGACGACATGTGCTGGCTCATCGCGCCGCCGCCGCCTCAGCCGGGCTGCGCGCCAAGGTAATCGTCGCCGTAGGCATAGTGGTAGCTGCTCCGTTTGTTCAAGCCGTTGACGATCGCGCCCTTGATCTCGACCCCGCTCTGCTCGAGTCGCTGCTTGGCCAGTGCGATCTCGCGCGCCTGGCTCAGGCCCGAGCGCACCACCAGCAGGGTGGTGCCGACGTGCTGGCCGATCACCGCGGCGTCGGTCACCGCCAGCACCGGCGGGGTGTCGATGATCACCAGGTCGTAGTTGGCGGCGAGCGTGTCCAGCAACTTGCCGAAGTTGGGATGCATCAGCAGTTCCGACGGATTCGGCGGCGGCGCGCCGCGCGAGATGAACGAGAGATTCTCGGCGCCTGCGACGGTGCGCACCGCTGCGTCCAGGGTGATCTGCCGTGAGATCAGTTCGGACAGGCCTTCCGTGGCGCGGACGCCGAGCACTTGATGCAGGGTTCCGCGACGCATGTCGGCGTCGACCAGCACTACCCGCTGACCCGCCTGCGCGACTGCGACCGCCAGATTGGAGCAGACGAAGGTCTTGCCGACGCCCGAGCTCGGTCCGGCGATCATCAGCAGCTTGTTCTCCGGCTCGATCCGGGCGAAATGCAGGCTGGTGCGCAGGAAGCGCAGCGCCTCCATCGCCCCATCGGTTGGCGAGTTCAGCGCCAACAGCTGCGGACGCAAGTGACGGGAACGCCCGCGCCGCTGGCGCAGCGCCAGCGTCCGCTCCTGCGGGCTGTCGAGAATGGCCGCGTAGACCGGCAGGCCAAGCCGCTCGACGTCGGCCGGATCGGTGACGCCGCGGTTGAACATCTGCCGCAGGTAGACGAACGCGATCATCAGCATCGCGCCAAGCGCAGTAGCACCGAGCACGATCGGAACCTTCAGCGGCCACACCAGCATGGCAAGGTCGGCCGACGGGCGATCGATCACGCGCACGCTGCCGATCGCGCTGGCGCGGGCGATGTCGAGTTGCTGCGCCCGGTCGAGCAGCGTCGTGTAGGTGCGGTTGGTAACCTCGACGTCGCGGGTCAGGCGGAACAGGCCCTGCTGGATGTCCGGCAGCTTGTTCATGCGCGCCTGCAGTGCGCCCTTCTCGCTCTGGAGCTGGCCGATCTGCTGGCGCAGCGCCTTGGACGCCGGGTGCGCGGGCGTGAAGCGGCGCGCGATCTCCGGCTGCTGCGTCTGCAGCGTCTGCAGGCTGGCGTTGATGGCGACGGTCTGGTCGAGCAGCGCACGTGTCGACAGCTCGATGTCGACGGTACCGACCTCGCTCTGGAACTTGTTCAGCGCCGCCTGGGCGCGCGAAAGCTCCTTGCGCACCTTGGGCAGCTGCTCGTTGACGAACTGCAGGCTGCGCTCGGCTTCCGCGGAGTTGCGCTGCACGTTGCTGCGCACGTAGGCGCTGGTGATATGGTCCAGCACCTGCGCCGCGACCGCCGGATCGGTGTCGCGGTAGGTGACGGAGATGATGCCCGAATCCCGCCCCTGCTCGGTGGCCTCGATGTTGTCGGCCAGCGCGCTGATCGCCGCCAGCGGGTTCAGCCGGGTCACATTGAAACGGGTGCCGGGATTGGCGCGCAGCGTCTCCACGTCGGCGACCACGGTGCCGGCCCGCGCGACGGTGCCGGTGCGCCCGCGCACCAGCAGCTCCCCGTCCTGGTCGAGCAGGCGATAACGGCCCGATGGCTCGGCGACCAGCACCAACGGCTGGTTCAACAGGCTGTCAGGCACATCGAGCTGCTTGATGTGCAGTTCCTCGCCTCCCCAGCCATAGCGCGACAGGCCGAACAGCGGCGGTGCGACGTCTCCGGGTCGCTTCGGCGCGTAGCGGTGCGCGAGGAAATCCCCCAGGATCGGCAGCCGCTGCGGCTCGATGCGGACGTCCAGGTCCAGCTTGTTCACCGCATCGCTGAACAAGGTGCGCGAGGTCAGTAGCGGAATCTCGGTGACCGCCTGCGAGCGTGCGGGTTCGACCAGGGTCAGGGACGTCTGCGGCGACTGTCCGGGAGCGCCGGCGCTGCCGCGCTCCACCTGCACCAGGGCGCTGGCCTGATAGGTCGGCTTGGCTGCCATGACGTAGATCACACCGGCGAGGAAGAACATCGCGGTGCCGATCAGGATCAGCCACTTGTGGTCGTTCGCCACCCCCACGAGCGCGCCCAGGTCGATATCGTCATCGCGCAGATGCCCCGCGTCACGCGCGATGATGTCCGTGTGTCTGCCGTCCACGGTGAGTTTTTTCATCTGCTCTCTCCTGCCGTTGCCGGCGCCTGCGCGCCTTGCCGGGCATATTCGTTCGCCGCCAAGCGGGGCGGAGGTACCTCTTCCTGCACCTCGGATTGCGTCGCCGGTGCCCCGTGCGGCAGGTGCGCCAGCGCCTCGGCGATGCGCACGCAGGCGTCGGCGGAACGCGCGCGCGCGCGCCGCGACCCGATGCCTGCGTGATCGGTGACCGTAATCCGGTCCTGCGGAATTCCCGCGGCGATCAGTTCGTCGCTGGTGCGCTCGCTCGAGGTGAAATGCAGCGAGGCCAGGGTGTTGATGATCCTGTCGTTGGTCTCGGCATGCGCCTGCACTGCGTCCGCCCCGGGCGACGCTTCGGTTCCCATGCGCGCCACCGGGATCTCCTGGTAGTACGCCACCAGCGCGGTGGCGAGCACGGTCGGCGACTCGCCATGGATCAGGACCACGTCCGGGTCGAACGCCCTGACCATGCGCCCCATCTCATCCATCGTCCGCGAGACCACCGCCGCGGGATCCTGAGGCAGGCCGGGGTCGGGCTCGGGTTCGCCGCGGCTACGGTCGGCGGAGCGGCGGTCCGCATGCAGTTCCTGGTCCTGGAGTCCGGCGACGCAGATCCGGGCGTCGAAGCGCGCGTCCGCCGACAGCTGCTGCATGATCGGCACCATTTCCAGGTCGCCGGGCGTTCCGTCGAGCACGCACAGCGCCCTGACCCGCCCGTCGTGTGCGGAGCCGGATTGCGCGACAGGCTCGTCGCGCTGGTCGAAATCGGAATCCGGTGCCTGCACCGTAAGAGGGACCTGCAGCCGGCCGTCGTCGCTCGTGACGGCCATCGTGGGTGGCGACGTGTGCCGCGACCCGCTTCGTGCGATGGAAAGCGCACTGGCCTGCTTTCCGAACAACAAGTACACCCAGGAACTGCCCAGCAAGCCGGAGATCGCCCCGGAGAGGCGGTCCGGCAAAGCCGTGTGGTGGCCGTTCACCGCCATCCGCAGCCAAGCGACGGCGCGCGGACCGCGCAGCACATACGCCACCAGCACGCTCAGGAATGCGAGCAGGCTCAGGCCTTCGGTCACATCGCGCATCGCATAGCCCAGCGCAGCCATCAGCCCACCGCTGGCGACGACCAGCGCCAGCGTCTTGCGTGGCGACAACCCCGCATCCAGCAGCATGTGATGCAGGTGTCGACGGTCCGCGCGGAACGGCGACCTTCCGCTGCGCACGCGCTGGTACATCACCGCGATGGTGTCCATCACCGGCAACGCCACGCACCACAACACGTCCACCGGTGCCAGCCCGCCGCCGCGCTGGCTCAGGGAAACCAGGCTCCATGCCAGGACGAAGCCGAGCAACATGCTGCCGGCATCGCCCATGAAGATCCTGCGCCCATCCGGCC
Organism: Lysobacter sp. M15; assembly: GCF_022662515.1. Taxonomy (NCBI): domain Bacteria; kingdom Pseudomonadati; phylum Pseudomonadota; class Gammaproteobacteria; order Lysobacterales; family Lysobacteraceae; genus Lysobacter; species Lysobacter sp. M15. Next base: position 165,801 of record NZ_JAKPBV010000014.1, read on the forward strand.
AGCCCAGATTCACCAGCAGGTACGGCACCAGCGCTACTGCCAGCAGCTGGAGCATCAGCAGCACGCTCGGCACCGGCCATTGGACGCCGCTGAAGGCGAGGATCGCGGCGATGCTGATCATGCTCAGGCTGCCGGCAAGACCATCTATCCCGTCGAGCATGTTGAATGCGTTGACCAGACCGACCACGGCGACGACGGTGAATGGAATGCCGAGCCAGTACAGCCGGATCTCGCCACCACCGAACAGATTGCCGGCACTGTCGACGTAGACGCCGGTAGCGGCCATGACCAACACCACCGTACCGGCCTGGATCAGCAGCCGCGTGCGCGGGCTGAGGTCGTACAGGTCGTCCAGCAGGCCGAGCAGAACGACGATCGCGCCGCTCACGAGCAGGGCGACCACGAAAGGGTCGTAATGATGGAAGTAGATCAGGCCGGCGATGGTGCCGATGAAGAAGCACAGACCACCGATCAGCGGCACCCTCCCGCGATGGCGTTTGCGCTCGCTCGGCGTATCGACCAGGCCGATGCGTCGCGCCAAGGGGCGCAGCCAGAATATGGATGCCAGGGTAACCGCTACTGTAATGGCGCTCGCGGCAACAAACTTCTCATTTTGCATGGGCGTGTCGGGGCGGGCCTTCGAGGAATTGCTTGCGGACGGAGCGCCCCTGTAACGCGCGTCACCAAAACAAGGTACGCACGCCATCCTTACAGGTAGGTGAACTACGCTCACCTGGCTCCATCCTTGTGGGTTTCGAACTTGCTTTCTCGGGAAACGCTTCTTGCTCTGTGGCCAATCCTCACGTACATGGATTGGCTGCCGGCGTCCCTGCCCGCAGACGCGGGCGGCACTACATCATCGTAGCCGCGGCGACACGGCCATTCAGCTGTTCATACCAATCGTCGACTGCGCGTTCGATCAAACTGCAGACACGTGCATACGCATCCGCGGTGTATGGATGCGGATCCGGAATCTCCGCACCGCCCGACCACTTTCCGAGCGTGAACGTGCGTCCGGACGCACATGGCGACAGCGCCTGCACCGCAATGGCCTGTGCGCAATCCATCACCAGCACCATATCCGCCGCTTCCACGAGCGCGCCGGTCACTTGCCTGGCGACGTGCGGCCGTCCGCTCAGGCCACGCGCGGCGAGCGCCGCTTCGGCCCGCGGATCGATGCCGAGCCCGTTCAGCGCGTTCAGCCCAGCGGACTGCACCAGCATCGGCTGCTCGCGGAACCTGTGGCGCCACAACGCCGCTGCCATCGGACTACGGCGCACGTTTCCGGCGCAAACGATCAGCACATGAACCCTCGGCAATGGCGAAACCATGCGCGGCGCGAATACCGCCGGGTCCGGCGGGGTCGCTCGATGCAGCTGCAAGAACGCGTCTGCCATGGTCTGCTCGGGCTCAGTTGCCACCAGGCACCGTGGCAGCGTTGCGGATGATCCCGGACAGCGGCAGCAGCTGGCTCAGGAAGCGGTTCCAGCGCGTTACGCCTGCCTCGCCGACGAACACGACGTCTCCCGCCCGCACCGGGAACCGGTCGGCCAACGCGAACCCGGCCGGCGAACTGGCATCAAGCTGGTACACCGTCGACGGTTGCTTCTCCATGTCGTTCACGTCCATGCCGCGGATGACGTAGACCGCTTCCTCCTTCGCCGTCGTCGGATTCAGGCCTCCGGCGCGACCCAGGGCCTGGGTGAGCGTCATGTCCGACGTCTTGAATGTGAGCGCCTGCGGCTGCAGCACTTCGCCCAGGACGTAGACCTCCTGGCGGTCGTTGAACGGCAGGTACAGGCGGTCGCCTGGCTTCAGGTAGATTTCGGGCGTCGACCCTCTGTTGCGGCTCAGCGCGTCGAGGTCGACGTGATGGTTCTTGCCGTCGCGCGTGAGGATCAATCCGGACAGGTCGGCCTCGTCGGTATTGATGACCGCAGCACCGATCGCCTGCGACAGGGTCAACGGAACGGTGGTGATGTTCTGCGGGCTGGTATTCTGGAAGGCGCCCTGCAACGTCACGCGGCTACCGTATCCAGCCATGTTGACGTCCACCTGCGGACTCTGCAGATAGGTGGACAGCTTGCTGGTGATGACGTTACGCAGCTCTTCGAGCTGCATGCCCGCGACCTTGAGGGTGCCGACGAAGGGGTAATAGAAGGTGCCATCCGGATGTACGAGGCGGCCGTTCGCCTGCGGGTTCTGCCCCCCGCCCTGATTGACCTCCATCAGTTCCGGATGATCCCAGACGGTGACCAGGATCGTGTCGCCCGGGCTGATCCGGTAGGACTCGGGACGATACTGCAGCAGTTCCTGCGGTGCGGCGGGTTGCTGCTTCGCACTGATCTGCGAGACCAGTTCCGGCGTGATCTTCACGAACTTCACGTGACCGCTCTCGACCAGGTTGCCGAGATTGCCTGACTGCGCCTGTGCTGCCAGGCACACACTCAGGGCGACCGCCACGACGATGCCCCTGAGCAGGCGCAGCCGGGTCAGCGCCCGATTGCGGCCGGACTTGCTGAATGGGAGTAAGGGGCGTTCCGTGCCGATGAGGAAGCGCGCACGCGGGGGGGTTGCGGCGCAACTGAATGCGGTCGACGGTTGCACGGGGGAAGGGCTCCTGCTGCGAAATTTTTCACTCGAACGAAACGGGGAGCAGGGAGACTAGCGATGGCCTCATTGCAGAAGCGTGAAACCCATCGCTATCGCGAGCTCCGATTCATCACTCTTTTAGTGCGGTTCATTTTCAGCTGACCATCTGTCGCGCAACGGTTCTTTCACATTTCCGAATCCGTCGGCACGGGTTCTGCATGACCGTCCACAAAATTCTGCGCATGGATGGCGAACAGGGCTGCGTACTCCTTCAATGCCCGTCCGCTGCGCCATAGCGCGTACAGACTCGGCAGCCACCGCTCCCGCCAACTCTTGCCGAGTTGGCCCTCCGGCACCGGCACAGGCACCACGTCGATGCCGGCATCGCGGAACAACAGGCTCGCGCGCGGCATGTGCACCGTCGAGGTCACCAGCAACACCTTCCGCACCCCGTGCTTACGTGCCAGCGCCGCGGTCAGGCGCGCGTTGTCGCTGGTGTTGGCGCTGCCTTCCTCCAACAGCAGCGCCGATGCCGGAATCCCGGCCTTTGCGATCGCTGCGGCCATGATCTCTGCCTCACTGCGCCCACCGCCGCCGTTGCCACCAGAGAGGATGATCAGTGGTGCCCGCCCGGCCAGCCACGCGCGCGCACCGGCCGCCAGCCGGCTGGTCTTGAGCTCGTCGGGATCGACGCTGTCGCGGCTCATCCAATTGCCATAGCGCCCGCCGCCAAGCACCACGATCGCGTCCGCCCTGGGCAGCGCTGCCTCGGCAACGACGGGATTATTGCGGGCGAGGCTTCCGCGCAGCTGCGCGGAAAACCACGGGATCGACCACAGCAGAGACCACGCGAACGCGAAGACCATCAGCCCGCCGCCGATCCTGCGCCGCCGCAACAGCCAAGCCAGGATTCCACATCCCAGCAGACACAGCGACAAGGTAGGCGGAAAAGTGAGTGCAACGGCGAGTTCCTGTACGGCTGAAAGCATGGGTATCCGGGAACAAAAATGGAGGGCTCGCAGCGCGTGCAGGCCGAGTGTTGGCGGAGTCCGCGCCTCTGCTGCCGATCACGCCCCGACTCGCCGAAACATGGCGGCTCAGATCACGATCACGTTGGTCACGTAGTAGTAAAAGACCGGACAAGCGGCGATGAGTCCCATCCGGATCAGCAGCGGATTGCGCAGCAGCGCGATCCGGCTGTGGCACAGGATCGCCGCGATCATCAGCGATACTGCAAGCCACGCCGGCAGCAGATAGCGGTTGGAGTAGTAACCCCAACCGATCGCGAAGAACGGCAGCAGCATCACCAGATAGACCGCGGTGCTCTCCTTGATCCGTTCCCGGTAGGGGGACCGCACCAGCGGCGCCAGCAGCAGCGGCAGCGCATACCAGAAGATGGAGAATACGGCGAAGTCGATGCGCACGCCCGCCCGGTATTCCGGATTGACCGTGTAGGTCATCACCAGGTTGTAGAGCGGCGGAATCAATGTGCGCACCAGGATCAACGTCAGCCCCGTGCAGTACATCAGGAATGCCAACGCAGCCGCGTAATGCAACACGCCCGACCGCACCAGCAGCAAGGGCGCGAATGCCAGGTACAGCAGCGACGACAGATGCAGACTGCTGGCCAGGGCGCCGTACAGCACGAACAGCCACCATTTGCGCTGCTGGAACGAAAGCAGCGCGGCGAACACCAGCAACGAGGCCAGCCCCTGCCGCACGGCGTTGATCGACCCGTTGACGAACATCGGCGACAGATACAGCAGCATCAGCGATGCGCTGAGGAAGGTGAGGTACCCGTGCGTGGCCCCCAGGTAGCGCGAATACCTGCGCGCCGCCACCGCGGCAATCAGCAGCAGCAGCGCGAACAGCGCGGTCTGGTATCCGGTGACACCAAGGCCGAGCCGGTTCAGGACATAGCTGATGAAGACGAAACCGGGCTCCAGCCGGGTAATGAAAGGACGGTTCAGGCTTTCGAAAAAGCCGGCATAGACGCTGGTGTCGGTACCGATATCCAAGCCGCGCGTGCCTACCACCCAGCAGCCGAAACCCGCCGCTGCGATCAGCAGGATCAGGCTCAGGACCAGCCCCGCATGCGTCGCCGGGGTGTTGTGGCGCTCAGGCAGGGCGGTGGCCGGCGCGGTGGCCATGGCTACGCGACCTGGCGCGGACGTGCCCGATCGGCCTGACGACGCACCCGCATCAGCAGGTTCCGGCGCGTCCTGCGCACCACGCTCATCAGCCGGGCGAACGCGTGCTCTGGCGGACTCAGCAGACCCTGGCGCACCAGCTCCAGGCGCACCTTGCGGCCGGCCGCGTGCATCGCGGCGAGATCCTCGGTGAGGCCGCCAGCCCCGTAGTTCGGCTTGTGCCAGGAAGCCAGCACCTGGTTGATCTTCGCGCAGCGGTAACCGGAGAACGCGATCTGCGCCCACAGCAGAAAGTCTTCCACGCGCCGGAAGTTCTCGTCGAAGCGGAACGGCAGGTCGCGGCGCAGCACCACCGAGGCGGTCGGGAATGGATTGTTCAGCAGCAACCTGCGTCGGCCTACGATCCCGACCCGCACCGGCGCACGTACCCCGGGCACCGCCGAGTCCCGATCGCGTACCGTCATCCGATGCGCGATCAGCGCGATGGCGGGATCGGCACGCAGCGCCGTCACCTGCAGTTCCAGCTTGCGCGGATGCCAGGTGTCGTCGGCATCGAGGAACGCGATGTAGGGCTGGCCTGCACGCTCCCATCCCGCATTGCGCGCGCGCGACGGACCACCGTTTTCGGCCAGCGCGATCACCTTGACCCAGCCGGGTTCGTATCCCGACGCGACCTGGTGCAGCGCTTCCAACGTATCGTCGCCGCTGCAGTCGTCCACCAGCAACACCTCGGCGGGCCGCAGGGTTTGCGCCGCCACCGAAGCGATCGCGTCGGCAATCGTGCTTCGGCAGCGGAAGCAGGGAATGACCACGCTCACCGGCGCCCGCGCGGCATCGGCCGCATCCTGACCGTCAACGACCACCCTCGCCTCGCCCACCGCCGCCGCCTGCTCGATCATCGTCCCGTTCGATGAGCGGACGGGCACCGATCCGGCATCATTGCCAATGTCCCGGGCAAGCACGTCCGAAATCCGCGCCGCCGCCTGTCTGCCCTGATGCTGAAGCTGTGGGATTCGCGCAGCCAGGGTCGCCTTGAGCGCCTGCTCCTCCCGAAGCAGCCATTCCAGTCGCCCACGCAACGACTGCAAGGACAGATCCGGAGTCTGCAGCACCGCTTCCTCGTTGCCGAAGAGGTCCCGGTTGATGCCACGGGCCTTCACGCTGTAGGCGATCGACACCGTCGGCACCCCGCTGGAGAGCGCCGCGATGGTCGCGTGCGTGCGTGCGCCCATGAAGAATCGCAGATGGCTGATCACATACTTGATCTGCTCCGCGTTCAACTGGTGCGGCATCATGGTCACCGACGTACCGAGATCGCGCAGCTGCTCCTGCAGCCCCGCCATGTAGGTCGCGTCACCTCCCGCATGCTGTCCTTTGAGCGGGTTGACATGGGGAACCAGCAGCACGCCCAGGCCATGTTCGCGCACCGCATGGCGAATGAACTCCGCGACCTCCGTGCGAATATCCTGTTCCTGCCGCTTGTAACGTTCGATCAGCGCGCTGACGTTCACGCCCAGGATTCCGTTCCCCCCGGTTGGCCAGAATCCGGCCAGGTCGATCGCCTCCTTGCCGAGCGTGAATGCAGGATCCGCCATCTGCACCACGTTGCCCAGGCCGAGCGTCTGCGTGAGATAGGCGTAGCTGACCGACTCCCTGACCGCGATGAACTCCATGCGCGAGAGATGCCTGGCGACGGAGCCCACGAATGCAGGCTCCTTCTCGAATGGCCCGACCGACGCGCCCCACAGGATCACCGGTTTGCCCAGGTCCATCGCGAACTTGTCCAGACCGATGACCGGCGAGGGAATCCGGTAATCGAGCGAGTAATTGTCCCCGCCTATCGCCAGTACCGCGTCCACGCTGGCGATCTGCTCCTCCAGCCAGCCCGGCATCGGAAAAGGCCAGCCCATGCGCTTCAGAAACGGCAGCGGCAGGCGCTGGAGATTGACCCAGTAGTGCGCGTAGCGCGGCAGATACGCCCTGACGAACGTGACCCCCGCCTCCGCCGCCTCCGGCCACTGCGCGCGATCGCGCTCGATATGACGCGAGGGCACCAGCACCCTGACGTCTCCGAACTGCGCCCGGAGCAACCCAACCGTACTGCGAACGATCGCCTCGCATCCGCGGTTACCGAAAGTACGCTGTCCCGATAGATAGAAACTTTTCACGATTGGGCCCGATCATGTCGCATGCGCGTTGGAGTCAACCAGTGCGCCGGCTGCGGCCGACGCAAGCATGGATGCTGCCGACAGCATCTGTGAATGGAATGCATGGATCCCGCCGGATGCTGCCTGGTGGACAGACGCCGTCGGTCACCTTGCGGAGATGGATTCAGCCCGGCCCGGCCGATAGGGCCCTTGCCGTTGCAAACGCAGCACCAGGTCGCGGCGCGCCCAGCGCAGCACGCTGACCACGCGGGTGAACTCGAATTCCGGCCGACTGAGCAGGCCCTGCCGCAGCAGTTTGCGGCGCGCCTCGTGGTTGGTGCGGCGCATCGCGGCGAAATCGTCGCTCAGACCGGTGGCGTCGTCGGCGCGTCTGTTCCAGATCGCCAGCACCTGATTGAGGCGCGCGCAGCGATAGCCGGAAAGCACGATCTGCGCCCACAGCAGGAAGTCCTCGGAACGCCGGAAGCTCTCGTCGAAGCGCAGCGGCAAATCACGGCGCAGCACCACCGAGGCGGTCGGAAATGGGTTGTGGAGTAGCAGCCTGCGTCGGCTCACGATCTCCGTAAGGACGGGAGGCCGCAATCCGGGCAGCTCGGTGCCGCGCATGCGCACGACCATCGGATGCGCGATCAGCGCGATGGTCGGGTCCGCCTCCAGAACCGCCATTTGCAGCTCCAACTTGCGAGGCGCCCAGGTGTCGTCGGCGTCGAGAAAGGCAATGTAGGGTTGCTGCGCCTGCCGCCAGCCCGTATTGCGCGCGCGCGACGGGCCGCCATTCGCTGGCATTGCGATCACCCTGATCCAACCAGGCTGGTAGGCGGCGGCGATTCGATGCAGTGTTTCGAGCGTCTCGTCACCGCTGCAGTCGTCGACCAGCAGGACTTCGGCGGGCCTCACCGTCTGGTCGACGATCGAAGCGATCGCATCACCGATGGTCGCCGCGCAGCGGTAGCAGGGCACGACCACGCTTACCGGCGCGGGCCGGACATCGGCACCACTTCGGCCAGGATCATCCGAACCTGCTTCAGCTATGGCCTTCATCTCATATCGTTCATGCCGATCCGGGTCCCGCAGCGACGCGCAGCAAGCTACGAAGCTTCGCATGCGAAACCTGAATCGGTTGTTGACGCTCGACCGAAGAAGCAGCGCGAACGGCGGGCGTCGAAGATCCGCTGTCGCCTTACGGAATTTGAACGTTACGGACCGAGCCTGAAGCTCCATCCAGGACGTGATGGTGTACGCCACGGAGACTTCGCCCGTTGCCGCCTTAGCACGATTCGACGCTCCCGTGCAGCGAGCCCTTCACGATACGTTGCGCGGCGACATCGACAATTCGAAACCGCAAACGGCCGCACCGGAACAGCGCGCCACCACCGACATCCCAGCGCAGGCAACGAGAGCCGTTGCGGCGCGAGCACCTTCGCTGAGAACACGCCCTTGGCAGCCATGACATTGTGCGAGTGGCAGGATGACTGACGCCCAATCCGCGCCTTGGCGGTCCGAGGCGGCCTGGGAACTCGTGCTGTCCTCATTCTCGATAGACCCATCAGGGAGCTTTCACAAGAGCGTTTACGATCCGACGATCAGGACCTACCTCCAGGGAGATTCCGCGCACAAGATCACGCTAAAGACGGATCTCCCCGATCTTTACCCCAAACTTTCCCCGGGTGCATTCGAAGCCGCCCTGCTCGGGCACTGCAATGGCATTCCCGGCGTGCCCACGGTGCACGACTTCCGTGAAAACACGAACGCTTGCGTACTGTCGATGGACCGGCTCGAAGGCACCGCGTTGCAGGAGGGCGATCTGACGATCGCTCAGGCGTGGCGAATCATCGTGCGCCTGCTGCACACCAGCATCGGAATCTCGTGGCGTGGAGTCGCACACAACGATATCGTTCCTAGAAACATCGTGGTGGGTCGCGCCAACCGGCCTTATCTGGTCGATTTCGATCAAGCCCACCTCACCAGCCGTACCGACGCGCTGCTCCGGAACGTCCTTGGCATAGGAACGAGTGATCCATTGATCTACGGGAGCTGGCTGTTGGTCGCCGCTCGCCTTGCATTCCAGTTCCTGCCCCGCCGCAGGGCCGCCAGCATGCCGACCCTTCGACCCGATGCTCCCCTGATGCAGAGGAAGCTGTGCAGCGCCTGGAAGATCGCGCAGCGCGCAGCCATGAAAGCACGAGGCGAACCTGTCGCCGATTACTCCCTCATCGTCGGAGACATGAAGCTCCCCGGGAAGCAGCCATGGGAGCAGCGCTGGGACTTGCTGCGCAATGCAGCGGATTTCAGTGGCTTGCGCGCGCTCGACCTGGGCTGCCATATGGGCCTGCTGTGCATCTGGCTACTGAAGGAAGGACAGGCGCTCTCGGCCGTGGGCATCGATTCCAACCCATTGATTCTTGCCTCCGCCAAGCAAATCGCCGAAGCGTTCTCGGTAGGCGCCTCCTTCGAGAAGGTGGACCTGGATGCGGCGTATCCGTGGGAAGAGCGCTTCGAGCCAGCGGACTTTGACGTGATCTTTGCGCTTGGCGTGCTCGACATGGTCCGGGACAAGCAACGTCTTATGGACTTCCTGGCAAGGTTTCGCCTCGTCGTGTTCGAAGGTCATGATCAGAACGCAGTCGAGATCGAACGCTTCTCCCGCGCCGGCTTCCCGAACCACAGCGTGCTCGGAACCTCGCACGAAGGACGCTCTGTCATCGTGTTTTCCAAATGAAGGCCGCCAATGCGCAGGCTTCACGCCGATTCCGAACCGCATCGCCATGAAACGCGCGGGCTTTCGCGATGCGCCCCTGAACGTCGACCATACAGAAACCAAGAAGGCCGCCACAAAGAAGATGTTTTCCCGTCTACGTCATAGCTTTGTATCAGGTCACCTATGTATGCTGCTGGCCCGTTATGCAACGCCGAAACGATCATCTCCCGGACCCGGGCAGTCGTCGCGAACTTCCAGACTGCGCGCGGACAAGATTGAAGATGACAAGCGCGAACGTCAGAGGTTTCATGCGAAACCGGATCCCATGAGCGCCGCATGAGCCACGAACTCAAGCAGAACATGATCTCCGGCGGGATGTGGGCAGCGGGCGGCAGGCTCGTCGCCATCGTTGCCGCCTTCGTGTTGAACCTGGTGCTGGCACGGAGCCTGACGCCTGGCGATTACGGCGTCTATTTCGTCGTCATGAGCACCATGATCATCCTTGCCACGGTCGCCACACTCGGCATGGACCGGATCGTGGTGCGGTTTGTGGCTGCGTACAAAGGCGTGGGTGATTGGACTGGCGTGCGTGCGGTGGTCAAGCGCTGTCTGATGACAGTGGTCGCCGCGACCGCGCTGCTGTGCCTGATCTTCTACTTTCTGACCCCATGGTTCTTCACCCACGTGGTGAAGATGCCTGCGGCGATCGGACTCAGTGGTCTGATGGTCCTGTTGCTGTTCGTCTCGACCGTGCAGCGCCAGCTGGCCGAAACCTTTCGCGGACTGAACGATATCCGCGGAGCGACCCTGTTCGGTGGCTTTCGTAACAACGGAATCCTGATCAGCCTGATCACCTGCGGCACCCTGCTGATCCTGTGGGCGTCGGGTGCGATGACGCTGGCCGCAGCCTTTGCAACGACAGTGTGCTCCTCGTTGCTGGTGGTGATTGTGGCGGCATGGACGTTGCAGCGGCGCCTGCGCACGGCCGTCCAACCGCTGCCGGCCGCCCCCTCCTCCGGAAACTGGACAACGGGCAGGGTGCTGCATGAAGGTTGGCCGCTCTGGCTGGCGAGCCTGCTCGGCGTGCTGCGCTTGCAGGTCAACGGCTGGTTCGCGGCCGGCTTCGACAGCTCCGAGAACGTCGCGCTGTTCGCCATCGCGGATCGCTTCGTCCTACTGATGACGGCGCCACTGACCATCGTCAACATGCTTCTGCCCCCGGTCGTGGCCGAACTGTACGCACGCGGGGAAAACAAGCGCATGGAGCGCATCGTCCAGGCCGTCGGCGGCCTGGCCAGCCTGCCGTGTATCGTCATACTCCTGTTGATCGTGCTGATCGGGCGCCCGGTGCTCGGCACGCTCTTCGGCGTCCACTACGAAGCCGCGTATCCGATCCTGGTGATCCTGTCCGTCGGCCAGATCGCGAACATCGTGACCGGATCCTGGCAGGTGGTGCTGCCGATGACCGGGCTGCGTCGCCAGACGCTGCACGTCACCATGTGGGCGGGAGCCGTGCAGATTTTGGCCTGCACCATCGGCGGCTACGTCGCCGGCGTCGTCGGCGTGGCCCTGGGCTCCTGCGTCGGCTCGCTTACTGGCAACGTGCTCGGCCTGGCCGCAGCCCGCAGGCATCTTGGCATCTGGACCTTTATCTCCCTGCGTCGCGCCGTGCTGACGGATGCGGTGACGTTGCTGTCGAAGCGCATCGCAGGATTCATGCCCATGCGCGCTCGCGACGCCTGAGTCGACCGCCATGCGCTTACGACCCACAGACCAAAGCTGAAAAAAGACGGAGTTGCTATGTTCGTTTCCGACAAGATCGTCTTCATGGAACTGCAGAAAACCGGATGCACGCACATCCGCAATCTGCTCAAGGAAATCGTGGGCGGGAAATTCGTCGAAAGACATATCCAGGCCGATCCGAGCCTGTTCACGAACGGAAGATCCTTCCTCGGATCAGTCCGGGATCCGTGGAACTGGCACGTTTCGCTCTGGGCCTACGGCTGCGATGGCAGGGGCGATTTCTACAGCAACGTGACCACGAAGGGCGTCCGCATCCGGGACCGCGGCTGGAAACTGCATCCTTACTCGACATTGATCGAATACCTGGAATGCCGTCCCAACAGGCATTCCGAAGAATGGAAGCGCACGTTCCGCGACGTCAACGACGCCGGAGCGTTCAGGCATTGGCTGCACATGCTGCACGACGAAACATACTGGCCCGACGTCGGCGAGGGCTACTGGCGCAGTGGATTGAGCCGCTTCGCAGGATTGCTGACGTACCGCTACATGAAGATTTTTTCCAGCAAGAAAGGCGAACTCGGCAGACTGCGCGCCGTTTCGACCCCCGAGCAGTTGATGGAGTACGAAAGAAACAATTGTTTCATCGACTACTTCATCAGGAATGAGAATCTGGAGTCCGACCTGCTCGGGGCCCTGGAGTTCACCAAGTTCGAGGTCCCGCCGGCGGTCGCTGCCGGGATGAAGTCCCGACCCAAAACCAATACCTCTTCGAAGAAGCACGGACCCCGGCACTACTACGATGCTGAAACCGAAAAGCTGGTGGGCGACCGGGACAGGCTCATCGTCGAGAAATTTGGCTATCTGCCGCCGAGCTTGCGGAACTAGAACCCTCTCGCAACGTCGATAGCGCGATCGTTGTTCCACGGCGCGCTGCGCAGGCGGAATGCGGCGGAGCGTTCACGCAGGAATGTTCGTGCTGCCGCCACCGAACGAGCGGAAGGCGCGTCCTGCATGGATGACGATTCTGGCGCCGGGCTGCGTTCGTTCCGCGCCTGCACAGGTTCACGGTCTCGCAGGAGTTCTTCCCGCGACGCACAGCGCACTCCCAACGGGCGTCACTGCGCCAGCGCGCGCCCGCTGGAGGACGCGCCCAGCAACTCGGCATAGACCTGGATGGTCTTGCCGATGACCAGGCGCTCATCGAAGTGCGCCAGCGCCTTCTGTCGCGCATTGTCGCCGAGCCTGCGTAGTAGCTCGCGATCATCGTCCAGTTGCGTCAGCAACCCCGCCAACGACGCTGCGTCGCGGGGCTCGGCGTGCAGCCCGTCGACACCGTGTCGGGTAACGACTTCACGGCAGCCCGGAAGATCGGTGGTGACGAGCGCGAGGCCACAGGCGGCGGCCTCGATCAGGCTCCGTGGAACGCCTTCGCGGTAATAACTGGGCAATGCCATCACGTCGACGGTCGGCAGCAGCGCCGGCATATCCTCGACGTGACCCAGCCAGCGGATCAGGCCCCGCTCGTGCCATCGTTCCACGTCCTCGCGTCCGACCGAGTGCGGGTTGCCCGGATCCGGCATGCCGGCGAGCAGGAATTCGATCTGTCGCCCTTGCGCCTTGAGCAGGGCTGCCGCGTCGACAAACTCACGGATGCCTTTCTCCCATACGAGCCGCGCGGCGAGCAGTACGCGCAGTGGGCGGCGATCGGCTGCATTCGCAGCCGGGCGGAACCGGCGGGTATCCACGCCGGAGCTGCGGATCACGCGGATCATCTGCGACGGAACCAGCCGCGACGACATGAATGCTTCGGCATCGTCGGGGTTCTGCAGGATCAGCCGCGTGTGCCCACTGCCGAGCGTTCCGCGCATCAACGTTCTCACGATCGGACGCAGCGCCCGCGCCTTGAACCGGTCGCTGGTGAACACGTAACCCATGCCCGCAACCGCGTTGACCACGGCCGGCACGCCGGCGACCCTGGCGGCGAGCGCGCCATAGATGGCGCACTTGACCGTGAAGTTGTGCAGCAGGTCCGGACGTTCGGCCCTGAGCACGCGCACCAGTGCGCCGAGCGTGAATGCCTCGCGCACGGGATTCAGGCTGCCGCGATCCATCGGCAGCGTGATCCAGCGGATGCCATGAGCGGCGAAGCGCGCTCCGAATTCGCCCGGGGGCGACAGCATCACCACCTCGTCGCCGCGCGATTTGAGCTGCAGCGCGGTCGACAGCCTGAAGTTGTACAGATACCAGTCGGTATTCGCGAAAAACACGAACTTCATCGAGCACTTTTCCTGCGGTGCCGGCGCTGTTTCGGCGCGCGCCATGTGGCGGAAGTCCGCGAACACTAGCGACGACGAAGTGTTCGGGGCGCGAAAGCGGCGGATCACCATGAATCCTGATATCGGGGCCGCGTCAGCCGCTATGGTGCGCCCCCACTCCGGTGGCAGCAACAAAAACCCCGCCTTGCGGCGGGGTTGTATACGAGCGATTCATCGTGAGCAAACCAGCCCCGATCGCGGGGTGGCGTTGTTCACTTGTCGTAGTAGTAGTTGGTGTTGATCCTGATGTTGGTGCTATTGGCCACTTCGGTATGCCTGGGCAGAACATTCCCCGTGCGCGCCACCGCTGGCGAAAGCTTGGGCATGTCGTAGCTACGGTAGCGCCGGGCATTGTTGTAGAAGTAGTTCTGCCCGACCGCATAATCGGAACTGCTGGCGCGGATCCCGACGCCGATCAGGTCATTGTTGCGGATCTCGTTGTAACCGATGTAACCGGTCACGGCGCCGATCGTCAGTACGCCATAGCCCTGGTTGAACTCGATCACGTTGCGCTTGATCGTCGTGCCGTTGGTTCGCCGATAGACCTGAATCCCGTTGCCCTGGTTGTAGCGGATGAGGCAATTCTCGATATGCGTATTCGCTGCACCGGGATTCTCGTAATCCGATTCGATGTCGATACCGCAGCCGGGGGTGATACCCGATGTATAGCTGAACTCGGAGTCGTACACCTTGACGCCGCGCGCCTGACCGATGGACATGCCCTGGCGCCGATTCTGGACGCAGGCCACGTTGGAAACGACGATGTCGACGCTGATGACCTTGGGTACGTCCGTCGTGGCGGCGATGGAAATTCCGTCGCCCCAGCACTTGCGGATGAGCATGTCGCGAATCGTGACCCGCGATGCCCCGCGCACCATGATGCCGTGGCCCCACTGACCGGTGGTGGCGAGATGCCGGTCGCGGTCGCCTTCGATTTCGCCGCCCGAGATTTCCACGTCGCTGACCTTGTGCAGCATCAGTACATAGGCGCGGTCGGCGGCGTTGGCCTTGGCTTTCAGCACGGCGCCATCGGCAAGGCGCAGGTGCATGCTGCTGCGCAGGCGCACCATGACCGTCGGGTCGATCACGTAGGTGCCCGCAGGCACTGCCACCGTGCCGCCGCCGGACGGAAGCGCGTCGATGGCTCTCTGGAATGCGGCGGTATCGTCATGGACGGCGTCGCCGTACGCGCCGAAGGTGCGGACGCTGATCTCGGTGCTGCCGCGGGTCCGGCTCGGCGGGTTGAACAGCGCGGTCGTCGACAGCGAAGCCGGAAGCGGGGAACTCATGGTCGCCGCGAGCGCCGAGGTCGCCATTCCTCCGAACGTCGCGGGCAGGGCCAGCAGCAGCGATTTGCGGAGGAAGTCCCGGCGCGGCATCCGGGCGTCATGCTCGTCGCGCGCGACAATGTCTTTGTTCATCTCTATTTTGGTCTCGTGCCTGGTGGGAATGCGGGCCCGCAATCAAGACAAAACCGCCGGAATGCGGCAGTTCGCTTTGTGAGCAGAGCCCCAGGGCGTTCTTGTTATGGAACCGACGCCTTCACGCTACCTTTACATGGATAAACCAGGGTTCCAAATGCCTGTGCGCGGTTTTGCGGCCTCATGCACATTCATTTATATGAATTCGCGCGCGTTATTCAGGCAACGCGAAATTTGCGCGCATGCACGCAAATTGGAACCAGCGCATGGCGACGCTGCTGAATGAATCGATGTCGGCCGCCCGTTCAGTTCAGGCGGCGCAGCGCCAACAGCACGTGGTTCAAACCGCGTAGCGAGTTGGATCAGGTACCCCGGCGGCGTCGAAACCCTCCGCGCGCAGCCGGCAGGCATCGCAGTGTCCGCAGGCGCGGCCGTCGGCGTCGGCGCGGTAACAGGACACGGTCTGCGCGAAGTCCACCCCCAGTTCGAGGCCGCGCGCGACGATATCGGCCTTGGACATGTGCAACAGCGGCGCGCGCACGCGGATGACCGCGCCTTCCACGCCGGCCTTGGTGGCGAGGTTGGCCAGGCGCTGGAATGCGTCGATGAACTCAGGTCGGCAATCGGGGTAGCCGGAATAGTCGACCGCGTTGACGCCGCAGAAGATGTCGGTCGCGCCGAGCACCTCGGCCCAGCCCAGGGCGATCGACAGCATGATGGTATTGCGCGCGGGCACGTAGGTAGCGGGAATGCCGGCGGCATCGGCGGGACGGTCCAGCGGCACATCGATGGCGTCGTCGGTCAGGGCCGAACCGCCGATGCTGCCGAGGTCGACATGCACGGTCTTGTGCGCCGCCGCGCCGAGCGCCCGCGCCACGCGCGCGGCGGCATCCAGCTCGGACGTGTGGCGCTGTCCGTAACGTACGCTCAGCGCGTGCGCGGCGAAGCCCTGTTCGCGCGCGATCGCCAGCACCACCGCCGAATCCATGCCGCCGGACACGAGCACCACCGCGAGTCGCGCCGCCGCCGTCATCGCCCCGGCTCCTCGCCCCACAGCTGCTTGTGCAGCTGCATCTGGAAGCGCACCGGCAACTTCTCAGCCACGATCCAGTCGGCCAGCTCGCGCGCGGACACCTGGGCATGGCTGGGGGAAAAAAGCACTTCGCAGCACCGGTCCAGCTGATGTTCGGCGACGGTGTCGCGCGCCCATTCGAAATCGGTGCGACTGCAGATGACGAACTTGACCTGATCGCGCGGCGTCAGCAGCGCCAGGTTTTCCCAGCGGTTGCGTGCGGCCTCTCCCGAGCCGGGCGTCTTGATGTCCACCACCCGGGAGACGCGCGGATCGACGTCACCGATGTCGATCGCGCCCGAGGTTTCCAGCGACACCGCGTAACCGGCATCGCACAGCCGCGACAGCAGCGCCAGGCAGCGCTTCTGAGACAACGGTTCGCCGCCGGTGACGCAGACATGACGCACACCATGGCCTTCGACCTCGGCGAGAATCGCCTCGATCCCGCGCCATTCACCACCATGGAAGGCATACGCGGTATCGCAATACTGGCAGCGCAGCGGGCATCCGGTCAGGCGCACGAACACGGTCGGCCAGCCGGCATCGCGCGCTTCGCCCTGCAGCGAAAGGAAGATCTCGGTGATGCGCAGGCGATCGGTCGAGGTCGCCTCGACCGCAGCGGCCCGCGAGGCGACTGCGTTCATGGGTGAATTCTACGGGGAAGACCGGTCAGGTTCGCGGTGGCGCTCGCCCCGCCTGCCGGCCGTGTTGCTTACCCGATCAGCGTGCGCCGAGCTCGATCGAACGCAGGCGATCGTCCGCGGTGCGTGCGGCATCGCTGCCCGGATACTTCTGCGTGACCTGGGTCAGCGTCTCGCGCGCTGCATCCATCTGCTTCAGCCCGTACTGCGACAGCCCGACCTTCAGCAGTGCGCCCGGCGCCTTGTCGTGGGTGGGATAGCGCTCGTACAGGGCCTTGAACTGTTCCAGTGCCAGTTCGTAGTTCTGGGTGACGTAATAGCTTTCGCCGAGCCAATAACGCGCGTTGGGCGCGTAGGCGCCGTCGGGATGCTGCTGCAGGAACTGCTGGAACAGGCGCGCGGATTCGTCGTAACGGCCGGCCTTGAGCACGTCGAAGGCGGCTTCGTAGGACGCACGCTCGTCCGCGCCGACCGCCGCCACGACGGGCGTCGCTGCGCCGGAGGTTGAAGGCGCGGCGGCGACGGCTCCAGGCGTCGCGGATGGCGGCGCGGTGTCAGGCACAGCGGGCAAGCCGGCCCCGGGGGAAACCGGCGCTCCGGCGCCTTCCAGCCGGTTCAGCCGCCCATCCAGATCCAGGTACTGGGCACGCGCGGTGGACTGCGCCTGCTCGTTTGCCTGCTGCAGCTCCTCGATCTGCGAGCGCAGGCTCGAGACCTCGGCCTTGAGCTGGGTGACCTGGTTGAGCAGGTCCACGTTGCCCTGATTGTTCGCGGCGCGCTGTTCCAGCGCGACCACGCGATCGGCCAGGCTCGCGCGTTGTGCAGCCGCCGGGGCGCTTACCGCGAGCGCGGACGCGATCGCGGCGGCCAGGGCGAAGGCCCGGGTAGGGTTCATGCCGGAACTCATGGGTGGCACTCCTGGGGTGATACGGATGGCTCAAAGAAGATCGGCGGCGCCGGCGGAAACCCGCCAGCCACCGCCGATATTCAGACCGCGGCAGGGCGCGGTCGTTCGCAGGCGCTGATCGCCGGCCTTACTTGGCCGTATAGACGATCTCGACGCGGCGGTTCTTGGCCCAGCAATCTTCACCGGACGTGGTGCAGGTCGGGCGCTCTTCGCCATAGCTGACCACGGTGATCTGGCCGGCCGAACCGCCATTGGCCTGCAGCGCGGAGGACACGGCGTTGCCGCGGCGCTCGCCCAGGCCCAGGTTGTACTCGCGGCTGCCGCGCTCGTCGGCGTTGCCTTCCAGGGTCATGCGCGAGGAAGGACGATCGCGCAGGTACTTGGCGTGGCAGGCCATCGCGGCCTGGAATTCCGGACGCAGCGCGTCCTGGTCAAGGTCGAAGTACACCACGCGCTGGCGCAGGCAGGCATCGGTGTCCAGGTCCTCGGGGCCATAGGCGCCCGGAGTCGTGGGGCCGGTATCGGTCACGGTACCGGTGCCGGCGCCGGTGTCGGCGGGAGGCACTTCCTTGACCTTCTTGGAACACGCGACCGCTGCGGTACACAGCAGGGCGGCGATCAGCACGCGGGTAGTCTTGTTCATTGTGTCCTCGTCGATGGCACGTAAGCGTAGGGAACTGCGCTACGGGGGGTGAAACTTAACAGGAGGCCGTGACGACCGCTAGCGGGGGCTGCGAAACGGACCCCAGGACGGTTCGCGCACATCGCCATTGGCCAGGACCAGGCGCTGGCGCACGCGGGCGTCGGCCGAGACCGAGTACAGCACGCCCCGCCCCCCCTCGCGCGCGGCATACAGCAGCATCGCTGCGTTCGGCGCGAAGCTGGGCGATTCGTCCAGGGACCCGGGCGAGAGCGTGCTCCAGCGTGGCGATCCCAGGCTGCGGTCGAGCATGGCGATCCGGTAGGTATTGCCGCTGCCCTGGGCGACGGCGATTTTCTTGCCGTCGAAGGAAACCGTCGGAGTGGCGTTGTAACTGCCCTGGAAGGTGACCCGGGTCGCACCCCCGCCACCGGCCGAGACCTGGTAGATCTGCGGGCGTCCGCCGCGGTCGGAGGTGAAATAAATCGTGCCGCCGTCGGCGCTCCAGGTGGGCTCGGTGTCGATGCCCATCTGATTGGTGACCTGGGTCAGGGCCTTGCTGCCCAGGTTCATCACGTAGATCTCCGGGTTGCCGCTGCGCGAGAGCGTGAGCGCAAGCCGGCTACCGTCGGGCGAGAAGCTCGGCGCGCCGTTGATGCCCCTGAAACTGGCCACCAGTTCGCGTGCACCGGTGGAAATGTCCTGGATGAAGATCGACGAATTGCCACGTTCGAAACTGACGTAGGCCAGCTTGCGCCCATCCGGGCTCCATGAAGGCGAGAGCAGCGGCTCGTTCGAGCGCACCACGGTCTGCGGATTCCAGCCGTCCGCGTCGGCCACCATCAGGGCATAGCGCGATCCCTTGCCCACGCCGCTGGCAGTCACATAGGCGACCCGGGTCCAGAACGCACCGCGCACGCCGGTGATCTTTTCGTACACCGCGTCGGCGATCTGGTGGGCCACGTCGCGCATGGCGCTGCTGCGCGCGGTCAGGGCGAAACCGAGCAGGCGTTCCTGCTTGGCGACGTCGAACAGTTCGTACTCGGTGCGGAAACTTCCGCCGCCGCCGTCGACGATGCGTCCCACTAACAGGTAATCCTGATTGAGCGTGCGCCAGGTGGGGTAATTGACCTCGCTGCCGCGCGTCGGGCGCTCGACGATGTCCCGCTCGGGCAGGCTGCGGAACTGGCCGGAGCGGTCCAGGTCGGCACGGATCACCGCAGCGACGTCGGTTTCCCCGGCGCTGCCGGCGAAGGGCACGACCGCGATCGGGGTGGCCGAGGCGTTGCCGCCGATGATGTCGATCTCCAGCCCCTGTTCCTGGGCCACGGCCGCCAGAGGCAGCAGCAGGAACACGAACGCGGTCAGCCAGCGCAGGGGTCGGGTCATCGGCGATCCTCGAAACGGAACGGAATTGGTGGACGCGGGATTATCGGAACCAGGCCTGTTAAGCCCGGTGAAGTGTTAAAGCTTGGCCGTTAAGCCGGCCTGAAAGATGAACGAACCCCTTTGGCTGAGGCTGGGAGGGTTCAATTGGGCCGGAAGGTGAAATTGAGCCGCCGGTTGAACACCGATTCGAACCCGGCATAGGGCAGCGGCTGGGCCTTGAGCACCGCCGCCTCGACCGAACGCTTGCCGGCCTCGTCGTAGGGACAGCTGGCATCGAATTGCACGCTCATGACCTCGCCGCCGGGCAGCTGCACGATGCGCATCTTGCACGGCAGGCCGGGCATGTTGTCCGGGCGGGTCCACTTGCTGGTGACCGCGGACTGGATGGCCGCCATGTACTGCCGCAGCAGGCCTTCGTCCACGCCGTTGTTGCCCGGTGGCGGGGTGGCGCTGGCTTCGGCGTCGGACTGTGCGGCCGCCTCCGAGGCGGCCATCGCCTGGCGATCGGCGATCTGCTTGAGCTTCTGTTCCGCCATCTGGGTCTGCCGCTGCAACTTCGCGCGCTCGGCGCGGATCTGCCTGAGCTTCTCTTCGCGCTCCTGCTGGCGGGCCAGGCGCTGCCGCTCCTCGGCTTCACGCTGGCGCTCGCGTTCGGTCAGGTCGATCTGCTCCTCGCGGCGCTTTTCTTCCTGCTCACGCTCCCGGGTTTCGGCGGAGATCGCGTCACGGCGCACTTCCTCCTGCTGCTCGGTATCCGGCTCGGGCACGCGTTCCTGGGCCTGGACCTGCTGCTCCACCAGCGATTCGTCGGGCAGCGGCTCCGGGATCGGCTGCGGCGGCGGGACGCTATCCTCCGCGACCGGCTCGGGTTCGGGTTCGGGCTGTGGCGCGATCGGGTCGGGTCGCTGGGCCAGCGCGCGCTTCATGCGCGCCGAAAGGGCGTCCGGATCGATCAGCTCGGCTTCGATCGGCGAGCCGGCCGCGGACTGCGGCGCCGTGGTGCGCGTCCACCACAGGCCCAGGAACATCAGCGCGAACAGCAGCACGTGCAGTGCGATCGCGTAGACGAAAGCCTGGGTGGTGTCGGCGCGGGTTTCCCTCACTGCGCGGGCGCCTCGTTCGGCTGGCTCATCAGGCCGACCTTCTGCACGCCGGCGTTCTGCAGCAGCACCATCGCGCCGTACACGGTTTCGTAGTTGGCCTTGGCATCGCCGGCGACGAATACCGGCACGTCCTTGTTGTTGCGTACGAAGGCGCCGACCTTGGCAGCCAGCGCGTCGGCGGCCAGGGCCTCGTTCTTCGCACCCTGCAGGGTCAGGAAGAAGTTGCCGTCGGCATCCACGCTGACGATCACCGGATCCTTCTTCTCGGTGATCGACTTGGCGTTGGACTGCGGCAGTTCGATGTCCACGCCCAGGTTGAGCAACGGCGCGGTGACCATGAAGATGATCAGCAGCACCAGCATCACGTCGATGTACGGCACGACATTGATGTCGGCCTTGAGCCTGCGCTTGCGGATGCGACGACCGCTGGCGGTGTGTGCCATGGAGTTGCTCCTCGCCTAATCGTCGATGTGCGCTTGCCGCTGCAGGATCGAGGAAAACTCCTCGCTGAACGCGTCATAGCGTGTCGCGATGCGGTCGACCTTGGTGGCGAAGCGGTTGTAGGCCCACACCGCGGGAATCGCCGCGAACAGGCCCATCGCGGTCGCGATCAGCGCCTCGGAGATGCCCGGCGCCACGGTGGCAATGGTCGCCTCCTTGACGTTGGCCAGGCCCTGGAAGGAAATCATGATGCCCCAGACCGTGCCGAACAGACCCACGTAGGGACTGATCGAACCGACGTTGGCGAGAAACTCGAGATTGTGTTCAAGATCGTCGAGCTCGCGCGAGGCGGTCGCCCGCATCGCGCGCTGCGCGCCTTCGAGCTGGACCCGCGAATCCACGCCACGGCGCTGGCGGATCCGGTTGAACTCGCGGAAGCCGCCCTCGAAGATCGCCTCCATGCCGCCGACGTCCCGGTTGCGCTCGGTGGCGCCGGCATACAGCTTGGACAGCTCCGCCCCCGACCAGAAACGCTCCTCGAAGCCGATCGCTTCGCGCTCGGCGCGATCGAGGATCTTCTTCTTGCGGAAGATGATCACCCAGGAAGCGACCGAGGCGAACAGCAGCAGCAGCATCACCAGCTGCACCGGGATCGACGCGTGCAGCAACAGCTGCAGCAGGTCGAGACTGCCCTCGGCGACCGCGGGATGGGTGGCCGCGTCGGCGCCCTGCGCGACCGCATCGGTGGCAGCCGCGGCCTCTTCCGGCAGGGGTTCGACCGCGGCCTGCAGCAGCATCGGCATTGGGATCATCCGGGTTTACTCCGTCGCTTTCAAAAAGGATTCACGATTCGAGGGATTTTAGTTGCAGGTACAACGCATCGGGGATCGCCCGGGGTTTGAAGCCGGCCGGATCGAGCGCTGCCACACGCACTTCTGCTTCCAGCAACAACGTTTCGCCGCGCAGCACTTGCTGCGCCACCACCAGACTCGCCTTGCGGCATTCCACCAGCGCCACGCTGACCTGCAGCTCGTCGTCCAGCCGCGCCGGCAGGCGGAAGTCGATCCGCATCGCGCGCACGGCGAACACCAGACCATGCGCATCGCGCAGCAGTTCCTGGCCATGTCCGCATGCGCGCATCCACTCGGTGCGGGCGCGTTCCATAAACGCCAGATACTGCGCGTGGTAGACCACGCCGCCAGCGTCGGTATCCTCCCAATACACCCGTGTCGGCCAACTGAACCGCGGCTCAACCGCCACTTGCATCCTCCGCGAACATGTCGTTGGGACGCGGCTTGACCGGCAGACCCAGATGGCGGTAGGCCTTGGCCGACGCCATGCGCCCACGAGCCGAGCGCACCAGGTAGCCCTGCTGGATCAGATACGGTTCGATCACGTCCTCGAGTGTGCCGCGCTCCTCGCTGAGCGCGGCGGCCAGCGATTCCACCCCGACCGGCCCGCCGTCGAAGTTGTCGATGATCAGCCGCAGCAGGCGCCGATCGAGATCGTCGAAGCCGACAGGGTCGACCGCCAGCATCTGCATGGCGGCCGACGCGACCTCGCGATCGATGTGCCCGGCGGCGCGCACCTGGGCGAAATCGCGCGCGCGCCGCAGCAGGCGGTTGGCGATACGCGGGGTGCCGCGCGAGCGCTTGGCGATCTCGTCGGCGCCTTCGGCATCGCAGTCGATGCCCAGGATCCGCGCCGAGCGGCGCACGATGCTGGTGAGCTCGCCGGGCGAATAGAACTCCAGGCGCTGCACGATACCGAACCGGTCGCGCAGCGGCGCGGTCAGCAGTCCGGCGCGGGTGGTGGCGCCGATCAGGGTAAACGGGGGCAGATCCAGCTTGATCGACCGGGCGGCGGGGCCCTCGCCGATCATGATGTCGATCTGGTAATCCTCCATCGCCGGATACAGCACTTCCTCGACCACCGGCGAAAGGCGATGGATCTCGTCCACGAACAGCACGTCGTGCGGCTGCAGGTTGGTCAGCAGCGCCGCCAGGTCGCCGGCCTTCTCGATCACCGGGCCGGAGGTGACCCGCAGGTTGACGCCCAGCTCGTTGGCGATCACATGGCTGAGCGTGGTCTTGCCCAGACCGGGCGGCCCGAAGATCAGCACATGGTCGAGCGCCTCGCCACGCCGCCTGGCGGCTTCGATGTAGATGCCCAGCTGCTCGCGCACGGGCCGCTGGCCGAGATATTCGTCCAGGGTCCTGGGCCGGATGCTGGCCTCGACCGCCTCGTCCTCGCGGGTGGGTGCGGCGGCGATGATGCGGTCTTCGGTCATGCGCGCAATGTTCTCACGACGGAAGGACGCCCCACGATCTTTCGTCAGATCTCCACCTGCGCGCCCAGTTCCACCAGCCTGTTTCCGGGAATCCGGAAGAAGCCCGTGGCCGGTGCGGCATTGCGGTGCATGATCGCGAACAGCCTGTCGCGCCATACCGGCATCCCGCGGTGCGCGCCGGCGACGATGGTTTCGCGGCTGGCGAAGTAAGTGGTGTCCATCGGGTCGAAGTACATGCCGCCCTTGTCGCAGCTGCGCATCAACGCCAGCGGGATATCCGGGGTTTCCATGAAGCCGTAGCGCACCAGCACCCGGTAGAAGTCGTCGCCGATCCCCTCCATCTTGAGCCGCTTGTCCGCCGGCGCGTAGGGGACGTTCAGCGTCTCGACGGTCAGGAATACATTGCGCTCGTGCAGAACCTTGTTGTGCTTGAGGTTGTGCAGCAACGCGTGCGGCACCACGCCCTTGTCGGCGGTGAGGAAGATCGCCGTGCCGGGTACCCGCGCTGGCGGCGCGAGCATCAGCCCGGGCAGGAAGGTGTCGAGCTGGATGCCTTCCTTGCGCACTTCGTCGTGCAACAGCTCGCGCCCACGGCGCCAGGTGCGCAGGATGGTGAAGACCACCAAGCCCAGCGCGATCGGGAACCAGGCGCCGTGGAAGAACTTGGCACCGTTGGCCACCACAAAGCCCAGATCGACGATGAAGAACACGACGCACAGCGGCAGCACCCACTTGCGCCAGCGCGGCCACAGAGACCACGCCACCAACGCCAGCAGCAAGGTATCGATCAGCATCGTCGCCGACACCGAGATGCCGTACGCCGTGGCGAGCGCCGTGGAGCTGCGGAATGCCAGCACCACCCCGATGACCAGCAGCATCAGCAGCCAGTTGATGTAGGGGATGTATATCTGGCCAATCGTGTCGCGTGAGGTGTGCTTGATCTGCATGCGCGGGATGTAGCCCAGCTGCATGGCCTGACGCGCCACGGAGAACGCACCGGTGATCACCGCCTGGGAAGCGATGATCGCGGCCATGGTGGCCAGGACGATCATCGGATACAGCGCCCAGGTCGGCACCGACTCGTAGAACGGGTTGCTTACGGCGTCCGGGTGCTCGAGCACCAGCGCGCCCTGGCCGAGATAGTTCAGCATCAGGCTGGGCAGCACTACCGTGCCCCACGCGATCCGGATCGGCTTCGGGCCGAAATGACCCATGTCCGCGTACAACGCCTCGCCGCCGGTCACCGCCAGCACCACGGCCCCCAGGATGAAAAGCGAATGCCAGCCGTGGGTGATGAAGAATTTTGCGCCCCACCACGGATTGAAGGCCGCGAGCACCTCGGGAGCATCCACCACGTTGTAGACGCCCACGGCGGCGATCGAGAGGAACCACAGCAGCGTGATCGGACCGAACACGCGGCCGACCTTCTCGGTTCCGTAGCGCTGCGCGACAAACACCGCGACCAGAATCGCGACCGTGATGGGTACGATGTAGGCATGCAGTCGCGGCGCAGCGACCTCCAGCCCTTCGACCGCGCCCAGCACCGAAATTGCCGGGGTGATGACCCCATCGCCGAAGAACAGCGAAGCGCCGAAGATGCCGAGGATGCCCACGACATAGGCCGACCGCCCACCCTTGGCGAGCGTACGCTGCGCCAGCGCCATGAGCGCCATGATGCCGCCCTCGCCCTCGTTGTCGGCACGCATGATGATCGTGACGTACTTGAGCGTGACCACGATCATCAATGCCCAGAACACCAGCGACAGGATGCCCAACACCGTGTCGTGGTCCCCGGTAAGCCCGAAATGCGGCGAGAACGCCTCTTTCAGGGTGTACAGGGGGCTGGTGCCGATGTCGCCAAAGACGACGCCGATCGCGCCCATTACGAGGCCGCGCAACCCGGTCTTGCCGTGCCCGTGCTGGGCCTTCGCGTATTTGGATGAGGGAGATGGCATTGGTGCTTCGGGCCCGCCTCAGCGGAGCGCGGACTGTAGCGCCTTTCGGATGATGGTTTCGGCGGTGTCGCCGTCGATGAAGGCGAACTTGGCCATGCGCTGCGCCTCGGCCGGCTTGTAGCCGAGCTGCTGCAGGGCGATGGTGGCCTCGGACAGCGGATCGTAGCTGCGCTCGCCTGGCCCCGATGTGGGGGCGGTCCCGACCAGGTCAACCGCACGATCGCGCAGCTCCACCACCATCCGCTCGGCGGTCTTCTTGCCGATGCCGGGAATGCGGGTGAGCGCGGTCACGTCTCCGGCCTGCACCAGCTGCGCGAACGCGTCGACGCTGACGCCGGACAACACCGCGAGCGCGATCTTCGCGCCGATGCCGCTGACCTTCTGCACGTCGCGGAACAGGCGGCGCTCGGGCAGGGTGAGAAAGCCGTACAGGGCCACGCTGTCCTCCCGCTGCGCATAATGGGTGTGCAGCAGGACTTCGCGCCCGACCTCCGGCAGGTCGTAGAACGTGCTCATCGGCGCCTCCAGCTCGTAGCCGACGCCGTGCACGTCCACCACCAGCCACGGCGGCTGTTTGTGGGTAAGGATGCCCTTGAGGGTGCCGATCATGGACGCCTTGCCCCGGTTTGGAAGCGGCTAGCCGCGAGCGGCTGCGGATTCATCGTTCTCATCGCTTCCTGCTCCACGCCTGGCGCACGTCGACGCCGAGCCGGGCCGCGCTCGCGCGCACGTGCGCGTGGGTGATGGCCACGGCCAGCGCATCGGCGGCATCGGCCTGCAGCTTGCCCTTGAGGCCCAGCATCAGGCCGACCATGTGCTGGATCTGCTGCTTGTCGGCGGCGCCGGTTCCGACCACGGCCAGCTTGATCTCCTTGGCCGCGTACTCGTGCACCGGCAAGTCGCGCAGCACCACCGCACAGATCGCCGCGCCGCGAGCATGCCCGAGTTTGAGCGCCGAATCGGCGTTGCGCGCCAGGAACACGCGCTCGATCGCGACCTCGTCGGGCCGGTGCGCCTCGATGATTTCGGTCAGCCCCTGCAGCAGCCGCTTGAGCCGGGCAGCGAAGTCGCCTTCGCCCAACAGCACCAGGGGCGCGTGGAAGACGTGACTCGACCGGCCCGCGGTATCCACATCGATGATGCCCACGCCCGTGCATTGCGAACCCGGGTCGATTCCGAGGATGCGGGTCAACGGCGGAAGACCTCGTCGCCCGCCGTGCGCGGGACGTGCGTGGCGGGTAATCGAAGGAGGCGGCGGAGGCGCTGCATCCGGCCAGCTTACGCGTAAGCGCCTTCGGGAAGCTCGGCATTGCTGTAGACGTTCTGCACGTCGTCCATGTCTTCCAGCCAGCGCAGCAGCCTGACGACCTGCTGCGCGGTCTCGCCTTCCACGGCGATGTCGTTGTCGGCGCGCAGGGTGACCTCGGCCAGATCGGGCTTGAGCCCGGCGGCTTCCATCACCGCCTTCACGTCCTGGAAGGCCTCCGGCGCGGTGACGACGTCGATCGCGCCATCTTCGGGATACACCACCACGTCGTCGGCACCGGCTTCGATCGCGGCTTCGGTGACCTTGTCTTCATTCGCGCCGGGCGCGAACGACAGCACGCCCAGCTTCCTGAACATGAAGGCGACCGAACCTTCGGTGCCCAGGTTGCCGCCGAACTTGCCGAAGGCGTGGCGCACGTCGGCGACGGTGCGTACCCGGTTGTCGGTGAGACAGTCGACGATCACGGCCACGCCGCCGGGCGCATAGCCTTCGTAGCGGATCTCCTCGTACTCGACGCCTTCCAGCTCGCCGGTGGCCTTCTTGATCGCGCGTTCGATCACGTCCTTGGACATGTTCACCGCCAGGCCCTTGTCGATGGCGCTGCGCAGGCGCGGATTGCCGGCCGGATCGCCGCCGCCGGCGCGGGCCGCGACCGAGATTTCCCGGATCACCTTGGTGAAGATCTTGCCGCGCTGGGCGTCGACGGCGTTCTTGCGCGCCTCGATGGATGGACCGCGTCCCATGAATCCTGCTGCTGGTGCCTGCGAAGCGGCGGATTATAGGGTGCATTCCGCATGGGGGCGGGGTAGCCGGGTCGTGGGAGCGCGCTTGCACGCGATTGCCTTTGGCGACCGCATTAGACGAGGCCCAAAGTCGAAAGTGATCGCGCGCGAGCGCGCTCCCACAGGATTCCAGGCGGTCTACCGCCGGACGAACCGGCCGTGCTCGAGGAATTCGGCGACCTGCTCGGCCGCCTCGTCGGAAAACATCAGTCCGCTGTGGCTGGCACCCACCACGACATGATCGGCCAGCCCCGGCACGCGGGTCTCGCTGACCGAAACGGTGCCGTCGTGGATCTCGTCGAACCCTGCCACCAGCGCGCCGAGGCCGCGCGGGATGCGCCCGGCGACCATTCCCACCTCCAGCGTCCCGGGCCAGGTCGCGCAGCCGCGGCGCAGCAGCTCGGCACTACGACCCATCCACAGGGACGCCAGCGGCCAGCGGGCCAGCCCGCTGGCGGCGCCGCTGCCGGCCAGCGGCGTGCCCAGGCACACCAGGCGTCGTACCGGCAAATCGGGATGGCGGATCAGCGTCTCCAGCGCGACCAGCCCGCCCAGGCTATGCGCGACCACATCGCACGGAGCGCGGCGCAGGAACGCGGCCAGCCGCGGCGCGGCGGCGTCCGGTCCGCCGACGATGCTGTGATAACCGCAGGTCTGCGCGGCGAAACCGTGCGCCTTCAGCCGCGCGGCCAGCCACAGCATCGCCACGCCCGGCATCCACAGGCCATGCAGCAGGACGACGCGACGGGTCACGTCACTGCCTTTGCAGGATCGGGCGTAGAAGCGACTGCACAAGCGCCTGTAGGAGCGACGTCAGTCACGTGCTCCGTGCGGCAAGACACGGAACGCACGCAAGACACAGGCTCTCGACAGAAAAGCTCGCGACTGACGTCGCTCCTACGCAAACGCGGGTGCATCAGTCCAGCAGCCCCTTGCGCAGCGCGTAGCGGACCAGTTCGGCCGTGTTGCGCACGTCGAGCTTGTCGAGCACGCGGCCGCGGTGGTTCTCGGCGGTCTTGACGCTGATGTCGAGCTTGCGCGCGATTTCCTTGGTGGTCAGGCCTTCGGCGATCAGGTGCAGCACCTCGCGCTCGCGCGCGGTCAGGCTTCCATAGGGATCGGCTCCGCCGCGCTCGGGATGCTGCACCTGCTCGGCCAGGGCCCGGGACGCCTGTGGGCCGAAGTGGCTGCGACCAGCGTGCAGGCTGCGCACCGCCGCCAGCAGCTCGGCGGCCGCGCTGTCCTTGACCAGATATCCCGACGCACCGGCGCGGACCGCCTGCAGGACGTACTCGTCTTCCTGGTGCATGGTCAGCACCAGCACGCGGGTACCGGGCAGTTTCTCGCGCAGGCGCCGCACGACCTCGACGCCGCCAAGCCGCGGCATGGACAGATCGGCCACCACCACGTCGGGGCGGGTGAGTTCGGCTTTCTCGATCGCCTCGATGCCGTCGGCAGCCTGCGCCACCACCTGGACGTCGCCATCGGCCTGCAGCACGCTGACCAGGCTCTCGCGCACCATGGTGTGGTCGTCGGCAATCAACACGCGCACGATCCCCTTCATGCGCGACACGTTGCGCGCCGTGCGACAGGGCGTCAAGCCACGGCGTCGCCTGCAGGCAAGGGCACGACGGCGCGCAGGCGTGTGCCCTGCCCGGCCGCCGAACGCAGTTCCAGCCGCCCGCCGTACAGACGCAGGCGTTCGCGCATGCCCGGCAGTCCGCTGCCGCCCGCGCGCAGCGCCTGATCGACATCGCAGCCGATTCCATCGTCGATCACCTGCAGCTGCAGCTCGCCGCCGCGCGCGACCAGGCGCAGCAGTACGCTCTGGGCCCGGGCATGCTTGCTTGCATTGTTCAGCGCTTCCTGGGCGACGCGGAACAGCAGCGTCTGCAACTCGCCGTCGAGCGGCGGCAGCGGTTCGAGCTCGGTCACCACCCGCATCGGACCGCTCGCATCGATGCTGCGCGCCAGCCATTGCAGCGCCGGCGCCAGACCCAGGTCGTCGAGGATCGGCGGCCGCAGCAGGCGCGAGAGCTGGCGGGTGTCCTCGAGCGCATCGCCGCACAGGTCGACTGCAGCGCCCAGGCGTTCGCGCAGCGGTGCGGCCTCGGCCGGCAGGTCCGCGAGCAACTGCGCGAGGCGATGCTTGAGCGCGGTGAGATTCTGGCCGAGCCCGTCGTGCAACTCGCGGGCCAGGCGCCGGCGCTCATCCTCCTGCACGTTCCAGACGGCGCGCCCCAGGCGCCGGAACTCGCGCTCGTTGGCTTCCAGCCGTTGCAGCAGACGCTGATACTGCGCGCGCAGTGCATCCAGTGGCAATTCCTCGGATCGGGGCGAACCGCTCATCGCGAAGGCTCCGTCGGCGCGGGGTTCGCGGCGATCGCCTGATCGAAGCCGGCACGCAGCGACTGCGGAAGCTGCGCCTGGAATCGCGCAAGCGCTTCCTGCGCCCGCGCGTTCGCCGCCGCCGCGCCGGCGGCATCGCCGCTAGTGGCGCGGGCGCTGGCGCCGAGCGTGTGCAGGGCATACGCGGGCTGTGCATCGCCGGCGCGCAGCAAGGCGGCGGCTTCGTTGTACGCGGTCGTCGCGCCACGCGCATCCTTGTCCGCCAGTGTCTGACGCATGCGCAGGCGCAGCCATTCCAGACGCAGGCCGGCGTGTCCAAGCTCGGACGTGGGGCGATCGAGCGCCGCCAGCTTCGCCCGGTCTTCGCGCGCGTCCGCCAGCGCGATGCGCAGCTGCAATTGGCGCACGCCCGAGGCGCTGGCCAGGCGCCGCGCTTCGCGCAGGCTGCGTTCGGCCTGGTCGCGTTCGCCGCGATCGATCGCGATCCGCGCCGCCAGCCATTGCGCGATCGCTTTCTGCTCGCCCGAGGCGGCCTCGATGTCGTCCGCCAGCGCGGCCAGCACCGTACGCGCCTGCGCGTGGGCGTGCGCGGCCAGCAGCGCTTCGGCGTGCAGCAGGCCGGCATCGCTGCTGCCGCGCACATCCCCGCGCTGGCGGAAGCTGGCTTCCGCCTTGCCGGCCTGTTCGACCGCCGCCTGCAGGTGCCCCTGGTACAGCTCCAGTTCGGCCAGGTTGCGGCGGCTGACCGCGGCTTCCTCGAGCATCTGCTGGCGTTCCGAGAGGGACAGCGACTGCTGCAGCAACTGCCGGGCCTCGGTCCAGCGCCCGCGCGCGGTGGCGAGCAGGCCCAGGTTCTGCATGGTACGTACCCGCCCGGTCTGCTCGCCCAGGGCGGCGTAGGCATCGGCGGCCTGCTGCCAGTACACCTGCGCATCGCCGTAGTCGCCCAGCTGGTAGTGGGCGAAGCCGATGTTGTTCAGCGCCTCGGCGGCGCCGTGCGCATCGCCCACCTGATGCCAGGTCTGCAACGCGCGACGGAAGGCGGCCAGCGCGCTGGGGTAATCGCCGCGCTCCTCGGCGAGCAGGCCCAGTTCGTTGTCCACCGCGGCATGGCCTTCGCGATCGCCGAGCGCGATGTTGAGGGTGCGGGCTTCCTGCAGCGCCTGGTCTGCGCCCGCGAAATCGCCGGTGAGCGACAGCGTGTTGGCCAGGTTGCGCAGGCTGGTCGCCACCCCGCGACGGTTGCCAAGCCTGCGCCGCAGTTCGATCGCCTTGCGGTACTGCTCGGCGGCGTCGGCGGTCTGGCCGAGCCGGCCATAGCCGACCCCGAGCGCGTTGACGGTTTCCGCTTCGCCGAACAGGTTGCGGCTGCGCTTGAATCCGACCAGGGCGCGGGTGAGATGGTCGTCCACAGCAACGCGCGCGTTGCCCTGCAGGATCGAAAGCTTGCCCAGTTCGAACCAGGCGCGCGGATCCTCGGGGTCGCGGCGGGTGAGTGCGTGCAAGGCCTGGACCGCGCCGTCGAAATCGCCGCCGTTGCCGAGTGCCCGCGCGAGCTGGAGCTCGGCCTCGGTGTCGTTGGGCGTGGCCTGCAGCAACGTGCGCCACTGCGCGGCAGCTGCCGGCGCGTCGCCTTCGACCAGCGCGCGCTGCGCCGCCAGCCTGCGCTGCAGGCTCTGCGGCGCGTTGGCGGCCGCGTTCTGGCCGCGGATCGCCGCGTCGGCGGCGCGGTCCTGTTCACCGGCCTGCAATGCCGTCTGCGACTGCGCCAGCCACGCCAGGGCGTACGACGGATCTGCCGCCGTGGCCGATTCGAACGCATCCAGCGCGCTGTCGAGGCGTCCCGACTCCAGCGCAAGCAGGCCCGCCCCATAGGCGTCGAGCGCCGGGGACCGTGCCGGCACAGCCAGTGCGATCCGCCTGCCTTTCAGGCCCAGCGCCGTCGCGGTTGCAGGCGCCGCGGCCCAGGCACGCAGCGCGGCCTCCGGCGCGTTCGCAGGCGGCCCATCGAGTTGCGTGGTTGCGCCCTGATCGCCGACCAAACGCGCCTGGAGCATCCAGCGCCCATCCTGACGTACGAGGCGCGGCTGCAGCACTCGCTGCGCGGCGGCGGCGCGGCGCAGTGCAGCGAAGTCCGGCGCGGCATTGCCCGACGGATCGAGCTGGCGCACCGCCTGCAGACTGCGTTCGCCATCGACCACAGCCATCCCCGGCAGCGCGGCCAGGGCGTCGCGCAGGTGCGCGCCCAGCGCGGCGTCGCGCGCAGGATCGCCGCTGCCGTCCAGCGGCAGGACGAGCAGGCGCTCGAGCGGCCGCGCCGCGACCACGCTCGCTGCAGACGGCACATGCACCCGCCACTGCCACCATCCGATCGCACCCGCTGCAAGCACCAGCACCGCCGCCAGCGCGATCCAGCCGCGCCTGCCCGGATGGAAATCGCGTGCGAGTTCGCGCCGGTCGATCGCCGTCACGACCTCGGTCGCGCTCTGCAGCCGATGCGCGGGCTGCGGACGCAGCAGACGATCGACCAGGCGCGACAGCCAGCGCGGCAGCCCCGGGCGTGCGGTATCGATGGAAGCAGGTGCACGCAGCATGCGCTGCGCCAGCACTTCGGCCACGGTGCCGCCCTCGAACGGCAGCTTGCCGGTGAGCATCTCGTAGAGGATCAGGCCGAGCGCGTACAGGTCGCTGCGCGCATCGGCGGCGTCGCCGCGCGCCTGCTCGGGTGACAGGTAGTCGGGGGTACCGACCACCGCGCCGCCCTGAGTCATGCCGCCGCGCGATGCACCGCTGGTCGCGAGCGAGCGCGCCACGCCGAAGTCGCTGATGTAGGCGTCGCCCTGCGCGTCGAGCAGGATGTTGGCGGGCTTGAGGTCGCGATGCACGACGCCCTTCGCATGCGCCGCCGCCAGGCCTTCTGCGATCTGGCGCGCGAGCTTCAACGCGGCCTCGACCTCCAGCGGTGCCTCGCGGTCGAGGCGCCGGTCCAGCGACTCGCCTTCCACGAAGTCCATGCTGAGCAGCCAGCGGCCGTCGTGCTGCGCGAGATCGTGGATGCGCACCACGCGCGGACTGGACACCTGGCGCGCCAGCAACAGCTCCTGCCGGAACCGCTCGAGCACGTCTCCGCGGTGCGCGAGTTCTGGACGCAGCAGCTTCAGCGCCACCGGCACGTTCAGCGAAAGATCGAACGCGCGGTACACCACGCCCATGCCGCCGATGCCCAGGATCGATTCGATCCGGTAACGGCCACCCAGCACAGTCCCTTGCGGGAAGTCCGACGCGAGGTGCACACCGGTCGCAGTCGCGTCGTGCTCGCTCATCGCGCCCCGGCGTCGTGCGCGGCGACGATGCTGTTCCAGTCGGCCGCCGCGCCGGGCGGCGGCACGTGCGCGGCGAGCAGATCGCTGGTGCGGCGTGCGGCGATCCACAGGGCGGCGCGCTCCGCGAAGGCTTCGAGCAGTTCCTGGTCCAGCGTGGTGACGGGCGGGCCCGGGCGGATGCGATCGGCGTAGATGGCGCCAAGCGGCTGCGCGCCGTCGAACAGCGGAATGCAGACCAGTGCGCTGAGCCCGGCCGCCGCCACGGAGGCGCGCGAGGACAGCCAGGCTTCGCCCTCGATATCGTTGGCGATCACGCTGATACCGGTGGCGAGCGCACGCCGGACCGCGCCGACGCTGCCGGAGAATTCCGGCGAGGCCAGCCGCTGCGTATCCAGCGCCAGGCTGGCGCGCACGGCAAAGCCCTCACCCGCCTGCAGCAGCACGAAGCCGCGCTCGCACTGGGCCAGCTCAAGCACGCCCCGCAAGCTGGCATCGAGCAGTTCGTCGAGCCCATGCACGCCGTCCAGGCGCGCCGTATGCGCCGTGGCCGCCGCACGACGCGCGGCGCGCCCGGCTTCGGCGCGGGCCGCGCTGGCATCGTCAAGCGGCGCGAACTCGCAGTACACATCGCCCAGGCGGATCCAGCCCGCATGCGAAAGCAGGTGATCCGCACCCGCCGCAATCCGGTGACCGCCGACGAAGCTGCCATTCTTGCTGCCCAGTTCGCTCAGCTCCCAGGCGCCATCGCGGTACTGCAGCTGCGCGTGGGCGCGCGAGATCGAGGGGTGATCGATCCGCAGGCCACAGTCCACGCCCCGCCCGATGCGCAGGGTCTCGCCGGGCGCGAGCATGCGCACGATCGCGGCGCGGTCGGGCAGGTGGATCGTCAGGCAGGCGTGCATCGGCGCATCTTAGGGCCGCCCCGGCGGTCGTGCGGGGCTGCGCCACCGCAATGCGCCCGGGTGTTCGGAACGAACCGGGCTTCGGCTACCTGAGCCGCGCGGAAAGCGGCGCCTCTCAGTCGCCGAAATCGCGCAAGTAGGCGATCGAGAACTTCAGCGTGGCAGCGCCGGCGACCAGGTCGCCGGCCTGGTTGTCGGCATCGCGGGTGGCACGCCATTCGTCGGCCAGCTGGTTGCCCGCGCGGGCGAGCGCCCGGCTGGAGACCTGATCGACCGCCGCGATCGCAGCGGCGAAGTCGCCTACCGCGATCGCTGATTCGGCGTCGTTGATCCGCGCAATGAACGGCTGTTGTTCCGTGGTCGGCAGGGTCGCGACGCGGGTGCGCAATGCGGCGATCTTGTCGGCGACGATCGCCCCGGTCTCGCGCAGGTCGGTCAGCACCAGGAACTGCGAGAATCCGCCGGTGGTGCCACGGGCGCGGACGCTGCCGGGCGCGATCTCGTCGGTGATGTCCTGGAATGCGCCGGCCAGCGGCGCCTTGAACAGGCGGTACGAACTGCCCACGCCGTAGGCCAGCGCATGCGTATGCACCTCCACGCGCACGGTGCGGAAGCGCAATCCACCTGCCGCCGGCGGCTCGATGGTCAGCAGGAGTGGGAACGCCGGGTCGATCTGATTGAGCTGCAGGTCCGGCAGGCGCGCAAGCAAGGCGGTGTCGTTCAGGCTCACCAGCTTCGCCTCGAGCCCCAGGCTCGCCGCGCTCAGGCCGGCCACTTCGTCGAAGCTCAGGGTGACATCCGCCAGCGGATTGGCCGGATTGCCCACCACCGCCGTCGCCACATCGCCGGACACGCTGACCTGCACCGGCAGGGTCTGCGCAGCTGCGAACAGCGGGCATAGCGCGAACAGCAACGCCAACGCGCCCGTGAGCATGCGGAACTTGTGCATGGGACCCCCTTCCTGCCCGCGCCGCGGACGCCGTCCTGCGCCGTGCGAGGGAAGTCGAATAACGCCGGCGCCGAAGCAACGGCACCGGGGCCGACCCGTGCAGCGGGGCGGCATGACGTGAACGCTATCTCATTTAACGCGGGCAGTCTGTAGGGGAAATTGCCCAGCCGGCGTGAAGGCTTCCCCGGATACCGGCCTCGGGGACGGGCACCGACGATGGCCCTGCGCTCCGGGGCCGGCCCAGCCGGCGGCGGGG
Source organism: Lysobacter sp. M15 (assembly GCF_022662515.1). Taxonomy (NCBI): domain Bacteria; kingdom Pseudomonadati; phylum Pseudomonadota; class Gammaproteobacteria; order Lysobacterales; family Lysobacteraceae; genus Lysobacter; species Lysobacter sp. M15. The sequence continues at coordinate 201,154 of NZ_JAKPBV010000014.1, forward strand.
CGCAGGGGCCTGGAAGCCCTTGCCGCGGGACCCCCTCCCGCGGGCGCCAGGGAACGCGCGCCCGGGCGGCGGCGCCCGGGAGCGGCGCCGCCCCCCCCGGGTGATGTCGCTGGGGGTTTTCCCGCGACCGGCCTGATGGTCATCCCCGATGTGCCCGCCAGGCCATGTGTCGAACATGCCCGGGTCCCCGCTGCCTGCGGGTTTTCACACTGGAGAGATGCGCAATGTCCGTTGCCGGTACTTCCATGGCCTCGCGCCGCACGATCCGAATTTCCGCCCTCGCCGCCGGCCTGCTGGCCAGCGGCGTGGCCCTGGCCGACGCCCAGCTCGACCCCCAGCTGGTCTCGAAGATGGCCGCCGCGCTGCCCACCGACGAACTGCAGATCGTGGTCAGCTACGAACAGTCGGTGCCGGTGTCGGCATCGCAGGTCAACGTGCTCAGGTCGCTGGGCATCGAGAAGGGCGTGACCATGCGCACCCTGCCGATCGCCGGCGCCCTGGCCACGCCGGCCGAGATCCGCGCCCTGGCGCAGCGCGATGATGTGGCCTCGATCTACTGGAACGCGCCGCTGCGCTACATGAACAAGGAGGCGCGTGAGATCTCCGGCGCCGCCCGCACGGTGCAGAATCCGGGCGATTTCGGCCAGGCGATTCCCTACAGCGGCCGCGGCATCACCGTGCTGGTCAACGACTCCGGCGTGGACGGTACCCACGAGGACCTGAAGTTCGGCGAGAACCTGGTGCAGAACGTGCTGGGTGCGCAGAACATCCTGGCCGAGCTGGCTGCGGAATTCGCACCGGGGATCGTGCCGGTGACCTACGCCGAGGGCATTCCCAATACCGACCTGGGCTCCGGTCACGGCACCCATTGCGCCGGCACCATCGGCGGCACCGGCGAGCGCTCCAACGGCCTGTATCGCGGCGTGGCGCCGGGCGCGGACCTGGTCGGCTACGGCTCCGGCGCGGTGATCCTGGTGCTCGACGCGGTCGGCGGGCTGGATTACGCGGCCACCCACCAGTTCACCTACGACAGCCCGATCCGCGTCACCAGCAATTCCTGGGGCAGCAGCGGCAAGTTCGACCCGCTCAACCCGGTCAACATCGCCACCTACGAGCTGTACAAGCGCGGCATCGTGAGCGTGTTCGCCGCCGGCAACGACGGCCCGGGCGAGGACACCCACAACCCGTACGCGCAGGCGCCTTGGGTGATCTCGGTCGGCGCCGGCGAAAAGGACGGCGTGCTGACCAGCTTCTCCTCGCGCGGCAAGCGCGGCGAGAGCGGCAGCTTCACCATGCCCGACGGCCGCAGCTGGACCTACTTCAACGAGCCGACCATCGTCGCCGCAGGTGTGGACATCATCTCCGCCCGCGACAGCACCGGCTCGCTGGGCGCGCTGGCGTTGCAGCAGGACGTGGACGGCATCGCACCCGAGCACGTGCCCTTCTACAGCTTCATGAGCGGCACCTCGATGGCCACTCCGCACGTGGCCGGCATCGTGGCCCTGATGCTGGAAGCCAACCCGCACCTGAGTCCGGCGCAGGTCAAGGACATCATCGAGCGCACCGCCACCAACATGACCTCGCGCCTGAGCTGGGAAGCCGGGGCCGGCCATATCAATGCCTATGCGGCGGTGGCCGAAGCGGCCAACGTGCGCAAGGGCTGGGGCGCCACCGTCAACGCGCTGCGCGAGTTCAACGCCAACGCGCTCCTGCTGCCCGGCAGCACCCAGCCGTTCTCGTTCGACTTCTCACCGGTCGGTGCCACCGGCGAGCAGAGCTTCACTGTGGGCAGCGACATCGCCTGGGTCGCGGTGCGCGCGGTAATCGGCGAGAACACGCTGGCCCTGACCCTGACCGATCCGGATGGGATCACCTACGGTTCGGCGATCGCGCTGCCGGTGCTCGGCGACACCGTCACCACCGGCGCCCCGGGCAAGCCGGGCGTGTGGAAGGTGAGCGCGCGCGGCATCGGCTCGGTGTCCGGCACCGACGTCGACCCGCTCAATGCCACCAATGGCTACGGTCTGCCCGGTACGGTCAGCGGCGAGATCAGCATGCTGCGCAGCGGCGGCTATACCGGCATGGACGACGTGGCCAATCACCCGGCGCGCCAGGCGATCGAATTCGCCGTCTCCAACCGCCTGGTCGATGGCTACAGCGACAAGAAGTTCCGTCCCGACCAGGTGCTCAAGCGCAGCGAGCTGGCGCAGTATCTGGTGATGGGTGGCAGCGTGCGCCAGTCCCTGCCCTTCAGCGGACAGGCCAGCTTCGCCGACCTGGCGACCACCAGCCCGGCCTATGCGTATGCCGAATCCGCCATCGCCGCCGGTGCGCCGCTGCGTAACCTGGGCCAGAACCACGCCGGCGTGATGGGCCTGCTCAACGGGCAGTTCCGGCCGCTGGACAGCGTGACGCGGGTCAGCCTGGCGTATTCGTTGGTCCAGGCGATGGGCCTGCAGGACCAGGCCGTGGCCTTCGACGGCGAGCTGACCGCGTTCTACGACGGCAAGCGGATCCCGGTGGAAGATGCCGGTTCGATCGCCCCAGCGCTGCGCGGCTACGTGCAGCAGGCGCTGGACCAGGGCGTGCTCAACGCGCGCTTCACCGTCACCCAGGGGCCGTTCGACCTGCAGCCGACCCTGCACGCCTGGTTCGATCCCGGCAAGACCGTAACCCGTGCGGCCTTCGCGGTGGCGGCCGGTCGCTTCGATTCGGCCTACCGGAGCGCGGAAGACTAGACAGGCGACCCACCCCGTCCGTCTGGCGGCCCGGCGCAAGCCGGGCCGTTTGCCATTGTGGGAGCGGCCTTGGCCGCGAATGCTGTTGCTTGCATGCAGGAACGCCGAAAAGGCATTCGCGGCCAAGGCCGCTCCAACGGGCGGTTTGCCGGCAATCGATCAGAAGGCCACGCGTGGATCGCACACGTTACGCTGGCCGGCGATACATGAACTCGCGATCGCGTTGATTGCCGACCGGGAATTCGTATTCGGCCACGAACTCGAAACCATGCCGCGCGTAGAAGCGCTGTGCGCCGAAGTTCTCCGACCAGACGCTGATCCACAGCGTGCGCGGGCCATCGCGTTCCAGCCAGCGCAACGCTTCGGCGAACAGCTGCCCGCCGACGCCGCCATTCTGTTCGGATGCGCGCAGGTACAGGCGCTTGAGCTCGCCATCGCCTGGCTGCACGTCCGGATGCGGTAGGCCGCAGGGGCCGGCCTGTGCATAGCCGATCGCGACACCGTGGCGCTCGGCGATCCACAGCGCGTACGCGGGATTGGCCAACGTCCGCGCGTAGGCGTCCTCGGAGTGGCTTTCGTCCAGGAAGGTCTGCAGATCCTCCAGCGCATACAGATGGCCGAAGGTCTCGATGAACGTCTGCGCACCGAGTTCGGCGAGCGCGGGTGCATCGGCGGGTACGGCGCGGCGGATGGCGGTCGTCATTCCACGTTCCCAGAGTTTATTGGGCCTGAGCGCAGGGCCGAAAGGCCCGGAGTCGAAAGGCAATGCATGCACCCTCGACTTCGACGCTATGCGCGTACGCTCGGGGCGAACGGGTTCATTTCGCTTCCTTTGCCCGCACCTGCACGTGCACTTCCGCCAGCTGCGCGTCCGGAATCGGCGATGGCGCGCCGGTCATCAGGCACTGTGCGCCGGTGGTCTTGGGGAAGGCGATCACGTCGCGGATCGACTCGGTGCCGGCCATCAGCGCGGCGATGCGGTCGATGCCGAAGGCGATGCCACCGTGCGGCGGCGCGCCGTACTTGAGCGCGTCGAGCAGGAAGCCGAACTTCAGCTCCGCCTCCTCCGCGCCGATGCCGAGCAGCTCGAACACCGCCGACTGCATCGAGGAGCGGTGGATGCGGATCGAACCACCGCCGATCTCGTTGCCATTGAGCACCATGTCGTAGCCGCGCGACACCGCCGTCTTCGCGTTGGCGCGCAGATCGGCCTCGTCGTCGACCGCCGGCGCGGTGAAGGGGTGGTGCAAGGCCACGTAGCGGCCCGCTTCCTCGTCCCACTCGAACATCGGGAAGTCGGTGACCCACAGCGGCGCCCAGCCCTCGGCCACCAGCTTGAATTCGCGCCCGGCCTTGAGCCGCAGCGCGCCCATGAAGTCGCTCACGGTCGCGTACTTGCCGGCGCCGAAGAACACGACATCGCCGTTGCCGGCGCCGACATGGGCGAGCAATGCCTTGAACGCGTCTTCGGCAAAGAACTTTGCGATCGGCGAGCTGACCTCGCCGGTGTCCGACAGCTTGACGTAGGCCAGGCCCTTCGCGCCGTACTTGGCCGCGTGCGCGGCGTAGTCGTCGATCTGCTTGCGCGACAGCGCAGCGCCGCCGGGGATACGCAGCGCGCAGACGCGGCCGCCTTCGACGCCGGCCCAGTCGGTGAACACTTTGAATTCGCTGCCCTGCACCTGCGCGTCGACGTCGACCAGTTCCAGCGCGATGCGCAGGTCCGGCTTGTCCGAGCCGTAGCGGCGCAACGCTTCGGCATAGGTCAGGCGCGGGAACGTGTCGCCAAGCTCGACCTGCATCACCTCGCGGAACACGTCGCGGATCATGGCTTCCACCGTGTCCTGCACGATCTTCTCGTCGACCCATGCGAACTCCATGTCCAGCTGGGTGAACTCGAGCTGGCGGTCGGCACGCAGGGCCTCGTCGCGGAAGCAGCGCGCGATTTGATAATAGCGGTCGAAGCCGGCCATCATCAGGATCTGCTTGAACAGCTGCGGGCTCTGCGGCAGCGCGTAGAACTCGCCCGGATGCATGCGCGCCGGCACCAGGAAGTCGCGCGCGCCCTCGGGCGTGGCCTTGGTCAGGATCGGGGTCTCGATGTCCTGGAAGCCGCGCGCGTCCAGCCAGCGCCGCAGTGCCTGCACCAGCTGGATGCGGGTGCGCATCATCTTCTGCATCTGCGGGGTGCGCAGGTCGAGATAGCGGTATTTGAGGCGGATGTCCTCGCCCGGATTCTCGTGGGCGTGGAACGGCAGCGGTTCGGCCTTGTTGAGCACCTCGATGCGTGCGGCGACGACCTCGACCTGGCCGGTACGGATCTTGTTGTTGACCGATTGCCGGCGGCGCACGGTGCCGGTGACGCGCAGACAGTCCTCGTAGCCGAGCCTGGCCGCGGTCGCGATCACCTCGGCATTGCCCGCGATGTCCGACGGCTCGGCCACGACCTGGACGATGCCCTCGTGGTCGCGCAGGTCGATGAAGCACAGGCCGCCGAGGTCGCGGGCGACATCGGTCCAGCCGCAAAGGGTGACGGTCTGGCCGACCAGGGTCTCATCGACCAGGCCGCAGTAATGGGTACGCATGGGGGCTCCGGGATCGCATGGAGGTCGGCCACCGGCCGATCACCACGCCATTTTAACGTCTCGCAGCTCCAACTCGCGGTTGCCGCCGGCAGGGGCAGTCCGCGCGGCCCACGCCACCCGGGGAATCACGCCATGAATCGCCTGCTCGCACTCGTTCTGCTTGCGCTGTGCCTGACCATGCCGCTCGCCGCACCGGCCCAGACCGGCACGCGCGCGTACGCGCCGGAGAATCTGCGCACGCTCTCCTACGCCGACCAGAGACGTGTGATCAGTCTGGAATATGCAGAACAGTCGAATGGCCGGCGGATCCCGGACGACCAGCTGCGCTTCTACATCGATCAGGTCAACCGCTCCAACTGGGGGTTCAGCCGGATCAAGCAGGACATCGCGCGGTCGCTGGCCGGCAGCGGGCCGCGCCCGCCGGTTCCGCCCGTCGGGCCGCAGCAGGTGCGCTGCGAGAGCACCAATAACCGCCCCCGCACCTGTCCGACGCGCTGGAGCGGGCCGTCGCGGCTGGTTCGCCAGCTCTCCAGCACCCGTTGCATCGAAGGTCGCACCTGGCGCTCGCAACCAGGATCGGTCTATGTCACCGCCGGCTGTCGCGGCGAATTCGCGCCCGGACGTGGGCGCCCCCCGATCGCAGACAACTACCAGGTGACGTGTTCCAGCAACGACAGGCGCTACGCCACCTGCGCATGGGATCGCAGCCGTGGCCGCCCGCGCCTGCTGCAGCAACTCTCCGGCACGGCCTGCATCGAGGGTCGAACCTGGGGCTACGACGCCGCGCGCGGGCTATGGGTAGACGATGGCTGCCGCGGGCGCTTCGGCAATCGCTGAGGGGACAGCCATCGGCATCGCGAGCGTCGCCCCGCCGTGGAATTCGCGGTCGGGGTCGGCGGCGGTCGATAATGGTCGCCCCAGGGACGGCCAGACGACCTTGAACGGAACCGCGACTGCTTACCAGCAGGATTATTTCCAGCGCGTGCGCCGGCGCACGCTCCCGATCCAGGGGATGGCGCCGCTGGCCCTGCTCGTGGCCGCCTGGGTGGACGCCGGGCTCACCGGAACTCCGGTGCTGTCGGGAGTGCGGGCGCTGGCCTTGCCGATCGGCATCGCCGTGCTCGTGGTGCTCATGGCGGTCCAGTCGCGCGCCGACACGATCCACGCCCACGGCTGGTGGACCATCGCACTGCTGTGCAGCGCGGAGCTGGCGCTGGCGTTCATCGTCACGCCCGACCCGGACACCCTGTACTGGATCCTGCCGGTCCTGATGGTGGTTCCGGTGGCGGCGGCGCCGTTCTGGGTCTGGCCCAGCCGCGCGATCGTGTCCAGCCTGTTGTGCTACGCATGCGCCGTGACGGCGCTGCTGCGTGCAGGCCCGGATGCCAGAAGCCTGTGGGTGTTCGCCGGCTATGCGGCCCTGTTCTCCTGCACCAGTCTGGCCATCTTCCGCTCCATCGACCGGCTGCGGCGCAGCGCCTACGAGTTCCAGGTCAACCTGGACCACGAAGCCAAGCACGACGCATTGACCGGGCTGCTGTCGCGCCGCCGGTTCCTGCAGCTGGGCGAAGCCGCGCATCGCGAAGCGACTGGCGCCGACGCACCGTTCTCGCTGTGCTTCATGGACCTGGACCACTTCAAGATCATCAACGATGTGCACGGCCATGCCGCGGGCGATCGCGCGCTGTCGCGCACGGCGGCGCTGATGCTCGCGCGCAGGCCCCCCGACGCGCTGGTGGCGCGCATGGGCGGCGAGGAGTTCGTGATGCTGCTGCCGCGCGCCGACGCGTCCGCTGCGGCGCGCTTTGCCGATGGCCTGCGCGAGGCCCTGGCCCAGACCGAAATGGGCGGATTCACCGTGTCGATGTCCGCCGGCATCGCCGAACACCTCCCCGGCGAAGCCCTGGGCGAAACCCTGCACCGCGCCGACACGGCGCTGCTCGAGGCCAAGCAGCGCGGCCGCAACCGGGTGGAAGTGGCCCCCGGCTGAAAGCCGGCGGTCAGTCGGCCCCGGAGGTGGTGGATTTCGGCGCGGGCTTGGCCGGAGCGGATGTGGCCGGGGCAGTGTCGGGCTTCGCCGGCGCGGGCTTGGCCTCGGCCGAAGGCTTGGCGCCTTCCCCGCCCTCGCCGGCCAGATTGCGCTTCTTGTCGCCTTCCTTCTTGAAATCGGTCTCGTACCAGCCGCTGCCGGAGAGCCGGAACGATGGCGCGGTCAGCTGGCGCCTGATCTGGCCGCTCGCGCCGCAAGCCGGGCAAACCTCCGGATCAGGATCCGACAGCTTCTGCAGTTTGTCGAAATGATGGCCACAGGCGTTACAGGCGAAAGCGTAGATCGGCATGGTCGAACCGGGGCGACGGACAACAGGTTCCGCATTCTGGGGGCTGCGCCGAAGGGATCAAGCCCAAGCGGTCCCCGATCGCCTCAGCGGGTCCCCCAGGGCGCAGGCGGCGCGGGCACGGGCTTGCGCAGGTCGAATTCGACCCGGAACAGGCGCCCGCCCGGACGGCTGAGCTCGTAGGCGAAACGCTGGCCCGGGATCATTTCCATCGCCCAGGTATTGGTGACGGAGGCCTGCGAGCCTTCGTGCTCGAACAGTGCGATCGATTCCGCGTCGACCGGAAACTCCTGCCGCGACGCGCTGCCCGGTACGCGCGAATCGCCGCCGTACAGGGTCAGCACGTCGGGCGAACCGTCCTGATGGCGATGGTCGTGCTTCAGCCGCAAGCCCGTGCCGGTCCGGCTCACGACCCATGTGCGGGAGCGGTCGTCGCCGACGTGGAACGGAATGCGCAGGACGTCGCTGCCGCACTCGCGCACGTGCATGACCAGCGGCTTGCCCTCGAACGGATCCGGCGCCGTCGGCGCGGGAACATTGGCCACCACGCGCCCGGCATAGGCCTTGCCGCAGGCGGACGACAGCGCCGCGAAGAACGCATCGGCGGGTGTGCCGCCTGCAGCATCGGGCGGCGGTGCCGATGCGCACGCAACGAGTACCAGTGACAGGACGGAAGCGGCGAAGGTCGGGCGCATCGCACGACCCTAACCGCAGCCCATTGCGCCGACAAGCATGAATCGCTGCATTCGACCGATGTGCGCATCGGCCGTGATCGCCAACGCCTAGAATCGGCAGCTTTCCCAAGGCGAATAGCGCATGGACGTTCTGCGGGTTTACCAGATCGATGCCTTCACCACCCAGCGTTACCAGGGCAATCCCGCCGGCGTGGTCGCCAATGCCGCGGGGCTGGACGACGCGCAGATGCAGTTGATTGCGCGCGAACTCAACAATTCCGAAACCGCCTTCCTCCTGCCGCCGCGCGACGACAGCCACGACGTGCATGTGCGCTTCTTCACGCCCACCGTCGAGGTGCCGGTCTGCGGCCATGCCACCGTCGCCGCGCATTACGTGCTCGCCCTGGAAGGTGGAGCGACGGGCTGGCGACGCCAGCTCACCGGCGCCGGCGTGCAGCGCATCGAAACGCTCGACCACGATGGCGAAGTCCGGATCGCGATCGAACAGGGCGCGCCGAGTTTCCACGCTACGCTGGAACCGGCCCTGGTGGCGGAACTGGCCGCGGCCCTGGGCGTGGACGAGGACGCGCTGGATCCGCGCTGCCCGCCGCAGTTCGTGTCGACCGGCCACGGCAAGCTGCTGGTCTGCCTGCGCCAGCGCGCGACGCTGCAGGCCCTGGCGCCGGACCCCGCGCATCTGGTCGCACTGGGCCCGCGCGTCGGCAGCCTGGGCTATTTCGCCTTTACCCTGGACACGCCCGCGGACGACGACGCGTTCACCTGGGGGCGCATGTTCGCACCGGCCATCGGCATCGCCGAAGATCCGGTCACCGGCAACGCCAATGGCCCGCTCGGCGCCTATCTGGTCAGGCACGGCCTGCTCGACGGCGACGATGGCGAGCGCCGCTATCGCGCGCGCCAGACCACAGCGCAGGGGCGCGGTGGCTGGATGGACGTGGTCGTGCGCGTCGAAGGCGGCGACCCGGCAGGCGTGCGCATCGAAGGCCGCGCGGTGGAATGTTTCCGCACGACGCTGCCGCGCGAGTGATCGGTCGGGGGTTGCCGTAGGAGCTGCGCTCGCGGCTTACGCCGCTCCTGCAAATCAGGTGGAGGTCAGGCTGCGTCGGCCTCGTAGAGCGCCAGCAGGGCCGCCTCGGCGATTTCGAGCTGGCCTCGCAGTTCGACCTGCCGCTTGCCCAGTTCACCGGCGCGCGTGCCACCGTCTGCATAGGCCGACGCATCCGACAGCTCGGCTTCGATCCCGGCGAGTGCCGTCTCCAGTTCGACGACGCGCTGTTCCGCCTGCTGCAGCTTCTGCGGATTGGCCTTGCCGCCCTTCTTAGCCGCCGACGGGGCGGGCTGCACCGCTGTCGACGCAGGCGGCGTGGCTTTCACCGCTTTCGCCTCGCCCGCCGCCGGGCGCGAACGCAGCCATGCGGCGTATTCGTCTAGGTCGCCGTCGAACGGTTCGACCACGCCGTCGTGCACGCGCCAGAAGGTATCGCTGACCAAGCCGATCAGGTGGCGGTCGTGCGAGACCATGACGATCGCACCGTCGAAATCGCTCAGGGCTTCGGCCAGCGCCTCGCGCATTTCCAGGTCGAGGTGGTTGGTGGGCTCGTCGAGCAGCAGCACGTTGGGCTGTTTCCACGCGATCAGCGACAGGGCCAGACGCGCCTTTTCGCCGCCGGAGAAGCCATCGATGCTCTCGAATGCGCGGTCGCCGGGAAACTGCCACTTGCCGAGGAAATCGCGGAACGCCTGGGTCGACGAATTCGGCGACAGTTTGCGCAGGTGGTCGATCGGCGACTGCCCCGCCATCAGCGACTCGACCGTGTGCTGGGCGAAGTAGCCGATCCGCAGGTCTGGATGCGCATTGCGCTCGCCGGCCAGCAGCGGCAACTCGCCCACCAATGTCTTCACCAGCGTCGACTTGCCCGCGCCGTTGGGCCCAAGCAGGCCGATGCGGTCGCCCGCTTCCAGGCCGAAGCCGACGTTGTGCAGGATCGCCGCGACGCTGCCATCGGGCTGGCGATATCCGCAGTCGGCATGGTTCAGCCGGATCAGCGAGTTGGGCAGTTTCAGCGGCGCGGGGAACTCGATCCGGATCGAGCGCTCGGCGCGCACCGCCTCGGTGCCGGCCAGCTTGGCCAGGCGCTTCATCCGCGACTGCGCCTGTTTTGCCTTGCTCGCCTTGGCCTTGAAGCGGTCGATGAAGCTCTGCAGGTGCGCGCGCTCGGTCTGTTCTTTCTCGAAGGCGATCTGCTGCTGGCGCAGCTGCTCGGCGCGCTGGCGCTCGAAGTCGGTGTAGCCGCCCACGTACAGCCGGGCCTTGCCCTCGTGCAGATGCAGGGTATGGGTGACCACGTTGTCCAGAAACTCGCGATCGTGCGAGATCACCAGCAAGGTGCCGGGGTATTTGCGCAGCCAGTCCTCCAGCCAGACCACCGCATCCAGATCGAGGTGGTTGGTGGGTTCGTCCAGCAGCAGCAGGTCACTGGGCGTCATCAGTGCGCGCGCCACGTTCAGACGCACGCGCCAGCCACCGGAGAAATCCGAAACCGGCTTGGCATGGGTTTCGGCCGGGAAACCCAGGCCATGCAGCAGCTTTCCGGCGCGCGCGGTCGCGTCGTAGCCGTTGAGTTCCTCCAGGCGGTGGTGCGCCTCGGCGACCGCTTCCCAGTCCTCGTTGGCGAAGGCGTTGGCTTCCATCTGGATCGCGGCATGCACCGCCTGGTCGCCGGAGAGGACGAAATCGATCGCGCTGTCGGGCAGCGAGGGAGTTTCCTGCGCCACCGAGGCGATGCGCGCCTTTCCGGGCAGGTCGATGTCGCCGCGGTCGGCCTCCACCTCGCCCATCATCGCCGCGAACAGACTGGACTTGCCGGTGCCGTTGCGCCCGACCACGCCCACCCGGTAGCCGGCATGCAGGGCCAGGTCGACATCGGACAGCAGCAGGCGTTCGCCCCGGCGCAGGGCGAAATTGCGAAAGGAAATCATGCGCAGATTCTATCAATCGTCGATCCGTCGGGCCCGCGCCTCCCGGGGGAATGGATCGGAAGTGATCGGGCCCGACGCGCATCGAACCGGGGACGACGTTCACCGGGCCGCACGCGACGGCCGGCTAGCGTGGCTCAATGGACCTGAAAAGCGGCTACCCCTGGTGGGCGATCCGGAACGGCCTGCTGCACGCCTTTCCGCCGCTGCATCAAGACCTGCACTGCGATGTGGCGGTGCTCGGCGCCGGCATCACCGGCGCCTTGATCGCAGACGAACTCGCCGGTCACGGCCATGACGTGATCGTGATCGACCAGCGCGATGTCGGTTGGGGCAGCACCGCCGCCAGCACCGCGCTGCTGCAGTACGAGATCGACACGCCCATGCTCGATCTTGCCCATCGCTACGGCGAAGACGACGCGCTGCTGGCCTATCGCGCCTGTGCGGATGCGGTGGGTTTGCTGCGCGACAAGGCGAAGGCGCTGGGAGCGGTCGATTTCGCCATGGCCGACAGCCTCTACTACGCCAGCAAGCCGCGGCACCTCAAGCCGATGCTGGAGGAATACGCCCTGCGGCGGCGTCATGGATTCCCGGTGCGGTGGCTGGACGCCGCAGACGTCTCGGAACGTTTCGGCTTCGCCGCGCCGGGCGCGATCCTGAGCGGACTCGCCGCAACGGTCGATCCCTATCGCTTCTGCTACCGGCTGCTGCAACGCCTGGAACGCGCGGGCACGCGCGTATTCGATCGCACCACGGTGGCGCGTGTCCTGGCCGACAGGCGCGGAGTCGCGCTGCACACCACCGACGGCTGCGTGGTCCGCGCGCGCCATCTGGTGGTCGCGGCCGGTTACGAAAGCCAGGGCCTGCTCGGCGAGCGGGTGGCACGCAACCGCAGCAGCTACGCCTTCGTCACCGATCCGATCCGGGGCGACGCCCTGCATCGGCTGCGGCGGACGATGCTGTGGGAAAGCGCACGGCCCTACCTGTACCTGCGCACGACCCGCGACGGCCGGATCATCGCCGGCGGCGAGGACGATGCCATCGACGTTCCTGACAAACGCGACGCGCGGCTGGGCAGGAAGACAGACGCATTGATGAAGAAGGTGCGGGCGCTGCTTCCCGGCGTGGAGATGCAACCGGTCTTCAGCTGGGCCGGCACCTTCGCCGAAACCGAAGACGGCCTGCCGTTCTTCGGCCCGCACCGCAAGCATGGGCCGCGCGTGCACTTCGCCATGGCCTACGGCGGCAATGGCATCACCTATTCGATGCTCGGTGCGGGCCTGCTGCGCGCGCTGATCGAGCGCCGCAAGCACCCGCTGGCGGATCTGTTCTCGTTCGCGCGGCTGGACCGCTGACTTCGCTGCGGCCGCAGCCGCGACATGCCAGCGTCGCGACCATGTCCGAAGCCGGCGCTGCCCGATCCCGACAGCGCCGACCCTTGGGTTACTCGGCGGGGCGATAGCGAACCGTCAGGGTGTAGCTGCGGCCAGGCTGCCTGTAGAACGCGGCCGTTTCGTAATCGCGGTCGCCGACGTTGGCCACGCTGGCCTGCACGCTCCAGTCGCGGTCGATCGCATACGCCGCGCGCAGGTCGACCAGGGAATAGCCACCCATGCGCACGCTGTTGGCCGGATCGTCGTAGCGCGCGCTCGCGGCGTACACGCCGGCGCCGATGCTGAAGGCGCCGAAGTCGCGATCCACGTCGATGCGCCCGCTGCGGCGTGCGCGGCGCGCCAGCACGTTGCCGTGGTTGAAGTCGTGGCTGTCGTTGCGCGGATCGAGCCAGGTCAGCGCGCCCTGCAGGCTCCATCCGGCGACCTGCACATCGCCGGTCGCCTCGAGCCCGCGGATCCGGGCGGCCTCGATATTGTTGGGCTGGCCGAACGGATGCGCCGCGTCCACCAGGGTCGGATCGTAGGCGATCAGGTCGTCCACCCGGGTCTGGAACGCATTGAGCGCCCAGCCGCCACGGCGGTGCTTCCCGCGCAGGCCGAGCTCTACGCTGCGCGAGTTTTCAGGGTCGAGTCCGGCATTGCCGAAACCGGGGTAATACAGCTCGTTGAAGCTCGGCGCCTTGTAGGCGGTGCCGTAGCTCGCCGTCAGCCGCAGCGCCCGGGTGAAGTTCCAGCCCCACAGCGCACTGCCGGTGGTCTTGCCGCCGAACTGGTCATCGTCGTCGCGGCGCAGTCCGGCCTGCAGCGAATGTACTCCGAAGCTGCCCTGCCACTGGCCGAACAGCCCGCGATTGACGCGACGCTCCACCTCGTAAGGCGTGTCGCTGTCGACCGCATCGCGCAACCAGTCGAAGCCGAAGGTCAGCAGCTGCGCCTTGCCCGCGACCACGTCGGCCTGCAGAGAACCCTGGTTGCGGCGGGTTTCGAAGCGGCTTGCGTGCACCCCATCCATGCTGTCGTCGCTGCGGTCGTAGGCCTGGCCGATCTTCGCCGTGAACGAGAGCGCGTCGGTCGGCGCATAGCCCACGCGTGCGGAGGCCGCCTGCTGCACCACCTTGGAGAGATTGGCGAAGCTGCCGTCGTATTCGTTGCGCCCTTCCGCGCGCAGCACGCGCGCGTCGGCATCCCAGGCATCACTGAAGCGGTAGCCGCCCTGCAGCGTCAGCGAATCGTTGCGGTAGCCGTCGCGGTCCGGATCCAGCCCGGCATCGTCGAACGGCGAGTCCGGATTGTCGCGCAGCACGTCGATGCCATCGGTGTGCTCGTGCGCCGCGGTCATCGAATACCAACCTGCGCCGGACTTGCCGCCGACGCCGGCGCTCGCACGCAGCGTGCCGAAGCTTCCGGCCGCCAGGCTGGCGTGCGGCGCGAACCCGCCCGCGGGCCGCCGGGTGAAGATCTGGACCACGCCGCCCAGGGCTTCGGATCCGTACAGGCTGGAGAACGGGCCGCGCACGATCTCGATGCGCTCGATCTGCTCCACCGGGATGTCCTGGAACGAAGCGATGCCGGCCGTCGCCGAGCCGATCCGGATGCCGTCGACCATCACCAGCACGTGATCGGATTCGGTGCCGCGCAGGAACAGCGAGGTCAGCTTGCCCGCGCCGCCGCTGTTGCTCATGGTGATCCCGGCCTGACCGCGCAGCAGCTCCGGCAGCGATGCCGGCTGCAGCCGTTCGATGTCGGCGCGGTCGATCACCGAAACCGCGGCCAGGGTTTCGTCCTGGGTGCGCGCAGTGCGCGTGGCGGTGACCACGACGCTATCGAGTTCCTGCGGGCCCTCGCCGGCTGCTGCGGCAAACGTGATGCACGAGGCGATGCCTGCAGCGACCGATGCGCACAGGATGGAACGACGTTGGAACTTCATTGGGAAACTCCTTGCACCGCGCCTGCCCGCGCGGTCGAGCGTGAGGAAGGACAGGCGGCAAGGAGGCTTGGGGGAATCTGCACGCGCACGGCGGCAAGACAGCCCATGACATCGCCCGCCGCATGTCAAGACATGCCTTGGGCCGGTCTCCGGGCTCGCGAGCGGAAGCCATGCTTCCCGGATCGGCGCCTTCCCGTGCAGATGCACAGTGGCCGTTGCCGATCCTTGTCTCGCCTACCGTTGCGGGGGCAGCTCCGGAATTGCTGGTCGTGGGCGTGCTGCGGACAGCACGGCGCCGGCGCACCGGATTCCCGTTTCAACCCTTGGCCGGCCGGCCGCGGGTCACCTCAGGCGGCGCGAAGTCTAGCAGGTTGGGGCAGCGGGGTTTCGACCCACTGCCTGCTGGTGAGCTTGTATAGACCGGTTTCCGGGATGGAATAGCTGCGTGCCCTTGACCTACCCGCACTCCCAGACGCAAGAAAGGTCCGGACACCCGGAGGGCGGCGGCCATGGATGGCCGCCGTTTTCGGATCGAGCCATGGATGGCGAGTCCGAAAATAGCGACGGCACCTCAGGCATCTTGAGCGCTTTGGACGTCACGAGAAGGTGCTTTCTTTGCCTACTTTCTTTGCACCAGCAAAGAAAGTAGGTCGCCGCAAGGCGAAAGCCTTATGCCCTTTGAGAAGCTCTACGCCCTTTAGGGCGAATGATTCTGACTTTGTTTTCGCTCACACCTCCAATGCGAACAACTTTCGCGCTAAAGCGAAATAGCTTTCGCCTGAAGGCGAGTTACTTTCTTTGCTGGTGCAAAGAAAGTAACCAAAGAAAGCACCTACTCGTGAAGTCAAACCCGCTCATGGCGCGTGGAGTGTCACGGAAATTTTCGGACTCGCCATCCTGGCTCGGTCCGAAAACGCCGGCCATCCATGGCCGGCGCCCTCCGGGTTTGCCCATGGCGCCGCTGCCGGGAGGCTGGAATCAAGATCAAAAGCGGGTTACGAGTTGGGTAAGGGCAAAACCGATCAATCGTGCCGGAACACCAATTTCCCGCCCTCACCTTCCACGCGCACCACATCGCCGCTGGCGTAGGCGCCCGACAGGATCTGCTGCGCCAGCGGGTTCTCCAGCTGCTGCTGGATCGCGCGCTTGAGCGGGCGCGCGCCGTAGACCGGATCGAAGCCGACATCGGCCAGCAGCTCGAGCGCCTGGTCCGACAGCTCGATGCGGATGCCGCGTTCGGCCAGGCGCTTGTCCAGGCCACGCAGCTGGATCCGCGCGATCTGCTTGATCTGCGCCTTGTCGAGCGGATGGAACACGACGATGTCGTCGAGGCGGTTGATGAATTCCGGGCGGAAATGCGCCTGCACCACCGCCATCACCGCGGCCTTCATCTGGGTATAGCCCTCGGCGCTGTCGGCGTGGCTGCCGCGTTCGGACATTTCCTGGATCTGGTGCGAGCCCAGGTTGGAGGTCATCACGATGACCGCATTGCGGAAATCCACCGTGCGACCCTGGCCGTCGGTGAGGCGGCCGTCGTCGAGCACCTGCAGCAGGATGTTGAATACGTCCGAATGCGCCTTCTCGACCTCGTCGAGCAGGATCACGCTGTACGGACGGCGGCGAACCGCCTCGGTCAGGTAGCCGCCTTCCTCGTAGCCGACGTAGCCCGGAGGCGCGCCGATCAGGCGTGCCACCGAATGCTTCTCCATGAACTCGCTCATGTCGATGCGCACCATCGCATCGGGCGAATCGAACAGGAACTCCGCCAGCGCCTTGCACAGCTCGGTCTTGCCCACGCCGGTGGGGCCAAGGAACAGGAACGATCCGGTCGGACGGCCCGGGTCGGACAGGCCGGCGCGCGAGCGGCGGATGGAGTCGGAGACGACCTTGATCGCCTCCTCCTGGCCGACCACGCGCGTGTGCAGGGCGTCCTCCATCTTCAACAGCTTCTCGCGCTCGCCTTCGAGCATCTTGCTCACCGGGATGCCGGTCCAGCGCGCCACAACCTCGGCGATTTCCTCGGCGGTGACCTTGTCCTGCAGCAGGGTGAAGCCGCGCGATTCGGCCTCCTGCGCGACACTGAGCTGCTTTTCCAGCTCGGGCAAGGTGCCGTACTGGATCTCGCTCATGCGCGCGTAGTCCTGCTTGCGCTGCGCCGCCTCCAGCTCCAGGCGCGCGGCCTCGATCTGCTCCTTGATCCGGGTTGCGCCCTGCAGCGTCGCCTTCTCGGCCTTCCAGACTTCTTCCAGATCGTTGTATTCACGCCCCAGCGCGTCGATCTCGGTTTCCAGATTGGCAAGGCGCTGCTTGGATTCGGCGTCCTTTTCCTTCTTCAGCGCCTCGCGCTGGATCTTGAGCTGGATCAGGCGGCGTTCCTTGCGGTCCATCTCCTCGGGCTTGGAATCGATCTCCATGCGGATGCGGCTGGCGGCCTCGTCCATCAGGTCGATGGCCTTGTCCGGCAGCTGGCGGTCGGCGATGTAACGGTGCGAGAGCGTGGCCGCGGCGACGATCGCCGGATCGGTGATCTCGACGCCATGGTGTACGGCGTAGCGTTCCTTCAGGCCGCGCAGGATCGCGATCGTGTCCTCGACGCTGGGTTCGCCAACGAACACTTTCTGGAAACGGCGCTCGAGCGCAGCGTCCTTCTCGACGTACTTGCGGTACTCGTCCAGGGTGGTGGCGCCGATGCAGTGCAGCTCGCCGCGCGCCAGCGCCGGCTTGAGCATATTGCCGGCGTCCATCGAGCCTTCGGCCTTGCCGGCGCCGACCATGGTGTGCAGCTCGTCGATGAACAGGACGATCTGGCCCTCGTTCTTGGACAGATCGTTGAGCACGGCCTTCAGCCGCTCCTCGAACTCGCCGCGGAACTTGGCACCGGCGATCAGCGCGCCCATGTCCAGGCTCAGTACGCGTTTGCCGCGCAGGCCTTCGGGCACCTCGTTGTTGACGATGCGCTGGGCCAGGCCCTCGACGATCGCGGTCTTGCCCACGCCGGGTTCGCCGATCAGCACCGGGTTGTTCTTGGTGCGCCGCTGCAGCACCTGGATGGTGCGGCGGATTTCCTCGTCGCGACCCACGACAGGGTCGAGCTTGCCGGACTCGGCGCGCGCGGTGAGATCGATGGTGTATTTCTCCAGCGCCTGGCGCGCCTCTTCCGCGTTCGCATCCTGCACTTTCTCGCCTCCGCGCAGCTTTTCGATCGCCGCTTCGAGTTTCGCCTTGTCGCCGCCGGCGGCCTTGAGCGCCTTGCCGGCATCCCCGCCGTCGTCCAGGGCGGCCAGCAGGAACAGTTCACTGGCGATGTAGGCATCGCCCCTTTGCTGCGCCAGCTTGTCGGTGACGTTGAGCAGGCGGGAGAGATCGTTGCCGACCGACATCGAGCCGGCCTGGCCGGAGACTTTCGGCAACCGGTCCAGGGCCTCGGTCAGGCGCTCGCGCAGCACCGGCACGTTGACCCCGGCCTGGGCGAGCAACGGACGGGTGCCGCCGCCGGACTGGTCGATCAGGGCCAGCAGCAGGTGCGCAGGTTCGATCAGGTTGTGGTCGCGGCCCACGGCCAGCGATTGCGCGTCGGCCAGCGCCTGCTGGAAACGCGAGGTGAGTTTGTCCATTCGCATGGCGAATCGCTCCGGGAGGGGGCCGCTGCCGCGGCAATGTCGGGGAAGTGGCGGCAATGCCGCGTCAAATCAACGCTACGGTTGCCGCGCGAGCAGCCGTGGGAGCGGCCTTGGCCGCGATTGCTCTTCTTTCTGCAGCCACCGTCGAATGACCAGCCGCCATACAGAAGCGGCGTCTGCAGCGGCTTTCGGCTGGCGTTCTCCAGCCTTGCCAGAAGGCCATTGCGGCCAAGGCCGCCCCCGCAGCAGTTCCCACACACCCGCCCCCGATCCCGCAAGGGCGGCGTTCATACCCTCGCGGTGCGGCGCCGCTAGCATCCCTGCTTCCCCCGAGCCACCGTGGAGCCGTCATGTTCGATTCGCTGGTCAACGAGTTGTCGGAACGCTACGGCCTGGGCGACCGAGGACGCGACCTGTTCGGCCTGCTGGTGGCCTATATCCACAACGACCGGCGCGGCGGCTTCGGCGGCTTCATCGAAGGCTTCCGCGAGCAGGGCCATGGCGAGCTGCTGTCGTCATGGCTGGGCAACCCTGAAGCCGGCGGCCTGACCGCCAGCGACGTGGGCACCGTGTTCGGACAGGGCCTGCTCAACGACTGGGGCACGCGCCTGGGCGCCAGCCGGGCCACGATCGCGGCCGCGATCGCAGGCGTGTTGCCGCGGCTGGTGGCGGAACTGACCCCGGGCGGACGCATCCCCGGCGGGTTCGGCGCCGCCACGCCGCTTGCCGCGGTCGCCCGCGAGGCCGACGCATCGGGCGTCGGCACACGCCCGCGCGCCGATGGCCTGATCGCAGGCGCAGGCGGCCTCTCGGGCAACGAATCGGCCTACGACCCTGGCTACATCGTGCCCGGCGAGGAACGCCGTCCCTTCGACGGCCCTGCCCGCTTCGAGCCGCCGCAGATCGACCCCCGCCCGTCCGCGGTCACCTCGCAGCCGCTGCGGCGCGAGCCGTCCTTCGCGCCGGAATCGCCGGCGGTGCGCTCGCCGGTGGATGTGCGGCGCGAGCACGAAAGCACCGCGCGCACTCCGCTGGATCCTGCCGAACAGCGCCTGGCCGACATGGCCGCGGCGTTCGGTCGTCCTGCGCATACGAACCCCCCGGATCCGGACGCCGTGTTCGACGCGCGTGGCCGGCCGGACACCTGGCGGCCGGCCGTGCATCCGCCGCGCAAGGATCGCCGCGGTGCGGGCTGGCTGTTCTGGCTGATCGTGTTGCTGGCGCTGATCGCCGGCGCGGGCTGGTACGTGTGGGCGCAGGGCCTGCTCGATCCTTATATCCAGCGATACCAGTTGCCGATCCGCACATCGCCGTCGACGACGTGATCGCGCGCGCATCGCCTGCGGCGCCATCGGCGCCGCGGATCGCGCTCGCGCACGGTTTCACGGTGGTTGCACGGGCTCAGGGCAGATGATGCATCGCACCCTTCCGCAGTCCGGACCCGTGCATCGCCGTCACTGGGCACACCGAAGGGAGGCAGGGCATGTTCGAGTCGCTGATCCGCGAAGCGGATAGCCGCTTCCACCTGGGCGACGACAGCGCGCGTTTCGTGCGCATGCTGGTGGATGCCGTTTTCAACAGCGGCAGCGGCGGCTTCTCCGGCATGCGCAGCCGCTTTGCCGACGTCGGGCTCGGCGCCCTGTTCTCCTCCTGGATCGGCACTTCGCCCGGCGATAACGTGCTCCAGCCCGACCAGTTCAGCGCCGGCTTCGGAGAATCGCCGGCGCGCAACATCGCTACGCGGCTGGGGATGCCGCCCGTCGCAGTAAACCTGGCAGGCGCGTGGCTGCTGCCCAAGATCGTCGGACTGGTCACGCGTGGTGGAGCGATTCCCGAGGCGCGGCCTGCCGACTACGACCGCTGGTTTGCCGCACCGGCCGCGGAAACCACCGCCACCAACGATCACGGCGCGCTCGCGAACACCGGAGTGTGGTGGATGTGGCCGCTCGGCCTGGTGGTGCTGCTGGTGCTGACGTTCTCCGTCGTGCGCGGCTGCAGCCAGGAAACGGCGACGCCAGAACCGTCCCCTGCGACACCGGGCGCCGCTGCCTAGCACACGGCGCGTTGTACCGGCTGCGCCTGCGGGCGTTTGCGTACGCTCTCAGCAATGCCCTTACGTGCGCCAGACCACGGTCGCCATGCGTCCAGTGCGCTGGTCGCGACGGTGCGAATAGAAGGCGGCCCGATCGGAAATCGTGCACAGCCCGCCGCCGTGGATGTCGTGCACGCCGGCGGCGAGCAGACGCTGTCTGGCCAGCGCATACAGGTCGACGTGCCAGTGATCGCGACGGGTTGCGATGAAGGCGTGGGCCGCAGCAGGATGAGGCGCGACGAACGCCTCGAAGACCTCTTCCCCGACTTCATAGGCCTGCGGGCCGGCAGCCGGCCCGAGCCAAGCGGTCACGGCAGCTGGGGGCGTATGCATGGCGGCAACGGTGGCTTCCAGCACGCCCTTCGCAAGCCCGCGCCAGCCCGCGTGCGCAGCCGCGATCTCGCTGCCATCGGCGGCGGCGAACACCACCGGCAGGCAGTCGGCGGTGAGGATCGCCAGCACCACGCCCGGCGTGGAGGTGACGGCTGCGTCGGCCTCGGGTTCGGCGTCCGTCTCGCTCAGTTCCAGGCCCGGCAGGAGCGACGTCAGTCGCGAGCTTTCGCCGGCCTCTTCCGGAAGGTCTCCTCCGGCAGAGGTCTGTGTGGTTCGGGGTGGAGGGCTCGCGACTGATGTCGCTCCTGCATGGGGCGCTCCTGCAAGGGTCGTCAGCCGCACCACACCGGTGCCATGCACCTGGCGCAGCCAGCACGGCGCGGCGGGCAGGCCGTAGGCTTCGACCAGGGCGCGGCGGTTGGCTTCCACGGTGAGCGGATCGTCGCCGCAGCGCGAGCCGAGGTTGAAACGGTCGAATGGCGGCGCCGAGACCCCCGGGCCGGAGCGCAACGTGGTGAATGCATGCACGCCCGGCGGAGTCGGCCAGTTCGCTTGGAGCACGCCCGAGCCGCGTTCGCTCACCGCCGCTCCGCGTGATCGGCCGCGTCCTGGCGCAAGGCCCGCATCAGCTGCTGCATGTCTTCGGGCACCGGCGCAGTGCACCGCACCGGCGCGCCGCTGACCGGATGCGCGAACTCCAGGGTCTCGGCATGCAACGCCTGGCGGCGGAAACCGCGCAGTACGCCGACCAGTTCGTCCGAGGCGCCCTTGGGCAGCTTCAGCGCGCCGCCGTACAGCGGATCGCCGAGGATCGGATGCTTCAGGTGCTGCATATGCACCCGGATCTGGTGGGTGCGGCCCGTTTCCAGCCGGCATTCGAGCGCAGTGTGGGCGCGATAGCGCTCGCGCAGGCGATAGTGGGTGGTCGCATCGCGTCCGTCCTCGCGCACCGCCATGCGCACGCGATCGCGCGGGTGGCGGTCGATCGGCGCGCTGATGCTGCCGCCGGAAACCAACGCACCCATGACGATCGCAAGGTACTGGCGGTGCACGTCACGCTCGGACAGCTGCGCCACCAGCGAGGTGTGCGCAGGCAGCGTACGCGCCACCACCATCACGCCGGAGGTGTCCTTGTCCAGGCGGTGCACGATGCCCGCGCGCGGCAGCGCGGCCAGGGCCGGATCGAAGTGCAGCAGCGCATTGACCAGAGTGCCGCCGGGGTTGCCGGCACCCGGATGCACGACCAGGCCGGCGGGCTTGTCGAGCACGATCACATCGGCGTCCTGGTAGAGCACCGACAGCGGGATGTCCTCGGGCGCGTCGTGGCTCTGGGTTTCGAGCACCACCTGCAGGCTGACCAGCTCGCCGCCGCGCACCGGATCGCGGGGACGCGCCTGATGGCCATCGAGCAGGGCCGCGCCGGATTTGATCCATTCCGACAGCCGCGAGCGCGAATACTCGGGGAACAGCTCGGCCAGGACCGCGTCGAAACGGCGACCGGCGGCGCTGTCCGGGACCTGCTGGGTGCGCGCCGGCTGCGCAGGGAGTTCGGGTGTGCTCATCGTTTCCGGTTCAGGGCGCGGCAGGTGGCCCGCGCAAGGGGACTGCTATTATCCGGCCTTCGTGCCCCCGGCGCCCTCGCCTTCGAGCCCATGACCCCACGCTTCCGCTTTGACCGTCAGCTGCTGCCCCGCTTTGTGCTGATGGCAGTGCTGGTTTCCGTTTTCGCGGTATCCGGCTGCTCGCGGATCAAGGGAATGTTCAAGGACGAGGACGCGAACGAGGGCCTGCCCGTCGAAACCCTCTACAACAAGGGCCACGAGTCGATGATCGACGGCAACTGGAGCCGCGCGGTCGAGACCTACAAACGCCTGGTGGCGCAGTACCCCTACGGCTCCTACACCGAACAGGCGCTGGTGGAAACCGCCTATGCCCAGTTCAAGATGGGCAGCAACGACGAGGCCATCTCGTCGATCGACCGTTTCCTCCGCACCTATCCCACCCACCGCAACACCGCCTACATGTACTACCTGCGCGGACTGGTGAATTCCAGCCGCGACACGGTGTTCCTGCAGAAGGTCTGGAAGCTCGACGCGAGCCGTCGCGACCTGGCCACGCCGATGCAGGCCCACAACGACTTCAGCATCGTCACCTCGCGCTATCCCAACAGCCGGTATGCGACCGATGCGCGTGAGCGCATGCAGGCGCTGCGGAATATGTTCGCGCGCCACGAGATGGAAGCCTCGCTCTACTACCTGCGCCGCGGCGCCTATGTCGCCGCCGCGAATCGGGCTAAGTATCTGGTCGAAACCTATCCGCAGACCCAGTTCCAGAATGATGCGGTCGCCGTCATGGGCGAGGCCTATACCCAGCTCGGCAACAAGACCCTGGCCGACGACGCGCGCCGCGTGCTGCAGCTGAACGAGCCCAGCCACCCGTGGCTGAGCGGCGACTGGCCGGACTACCCCTCGAAGTTCCGCAAGCTCAATCCATTCGCGGGCGAGAAGTCGGCGTTGGACAACAACTGAGCCGGGGCGTAATGCTCCGCGTGACGCTCAACGCCGCCTCCAGGCGGCGTTCGCGTTTGTAGGGGAACAGCGTAGGTCGGCCCTACGTGGCCGACGCACGCATGAAACCGACCGTCGGGGACGTAGCCCCGACCTACGCAGGATATTTGTTGGTGATGGGGTAACGCCGCTCACGCCCGAAGGCACGGCGTGAGACCTTCGGTCCCGGTGCGGCCTGGTGCCGTTTCCACTCGCTGATCCGCACGAGGCGCAGCACCTTATCCACCGTGCCTGGGTCGAATCCGGCGGCGACGATGTCGTCGCGCGACTGCTCCTGGTCCACGTGCCGCAGCAGGATCGCATCGAGCACATCGTAGGGCGGCAGCGAGTCCTGGTCGGTCTGGTTCTCGCGCAGTTCTGCCGACGGCGGTCGCGAAATCACCGCCTCGGGAATGACCGGTGACCCGGCAATCGCATTGCGCCACCTGGCCAGCGCGAACACCTCGGTCTTGTACAGGTCCTTGATCGGCGCATAACCGCCGCACATATCGCCGTAGATGGTGGCGTAGCCGACCGCGTATTCGCTCTTGTTGCCGGTGGTCAGCAGCAGGCCGCCGAACTTGTTGGACAGCGCCATCAGCAGCGCGCCGCGGGTGCGCGACTGCAGGTTTTCCTCGGTGGTGTCCGGCGCATGGCCCTCGAAGGTCTGTGAGAGCGCGTCCAGAAAGCCCTGGAACGGCCGCTCGATGGGCAATGCCATGAGCCGCACACCCAGCGCGTCGCACTGCTCCTGGGCCAGGTCGTTGGACATCCCCGCGGTATAGCGCGAGGGCATGCGCACGGCAGTGACGTTGTCCGCGCCCAGGGCATCGACGGCGACCGCCAGCACCAGCGACGAGTCGATCCCACCCGACAGGCCCAGCCAGACCTTGCCGAAGCCGTTCTTGGCGCAATAGTCGCGGGTGCCGCGCACGATCGCGCGCCAGGCCAGGGACTCGCGACCCTCGTCCTTTTCGGCCGGCCAGGCCACGGGCGTGAACTTGCGCGTAGCCGGATCGTAGTCGGCCACCAACCAGTGGTCCTCGAACGCGCACGCGGCGGCATGCACCAGGCCGTCGCCATCGGCCAGCACCGAGGCGCCGTCGAACACCAGCGCATCCTGCCCGCCGACCGCGTTGAGGTAGGCGATGGCCACCTTCGTCTCGGCCACCCGCTGCGCCAGCAGCGCGTCGCGCTGGGCATGTTTGTCGCGCTCGAACGGCGAGGCATTGGGCACCAGCACCAGCTGCGCGCCGGCGGCCACGGTTTTCGCCAGCGGTTCGGCGAACCACAGGTCTTCGCAGATCACCAGGCCGACCGTCACGCTCCCATTAGAAGCGCGGCTGGCGACATCGAACACGCACGATTCGTCGTCCGGATCGACATCGAAGTAGCGACGCTCGTCGAACACCGCGTAATTGGGCAGTTCGCGCTTGCGATAGGTCGCCGCGATGGCCCCGTCGCGCAGAACGCTGGCGGCGTTGTAGGTCACCGCGCCGGCGGACTGTGGCCAACCGACCACCGCCACGATGCCCGTGACACCAGCGGCGATGCCCTGCAGCGCGGCCTCGCAGTCGCGCAGGAACGAAGGGCGAATCAGCAAGTCCTCGGGCGGATATCCCGACAGCGCCAGTTCGGGGAACAGCACCAGATCGGCGCCGTGCACATCGCGCGCCTGGACGATGAAATCCGCGATCCGTCGCGCGTTGCCGGCGATATCGCCGACCGGGAAGTCGAACTGGGCCAGGGCGATGCGAAGGGAAGCAGACATCGGCTCAGATTCCCGAGATCAACAGATCGAGCGCCGCGAACATGACGCCGCGTTCGGACCCAAGATCGGCTTCAAGCGCACCAAGATCGGCCAGTTCCACTGCGCTCAGCAACGGTGTCATCAGTACGTGGGCCTTGCCGTTGACGTCGATGAGTGGAGCCAGCGACGAGATCGGCGGTGGGTGCCGGTCGCCCGACGCCGGCACCATCGGTACGACGATGCGGGTGCCGGTCTCGCTGATCAGATCGCTCTGCACATTCAGCAGCAGTGGATACGCAGAGCGCGTGGCTGCATTCCGATTCCGGTAAACGCAAAACTGGCGCATCACCGCTTGCGGAACATCGAGCTCAGTACGCCGTGTTCGGCCACCCAGGCGTTGTAGCCCTCGATCGCGCCGCGGTTTTCCTCCCGCCAACGCTCGCGCTTGCGGGCACGGACTTCCGCTTCCAGCGCGCGTTCCAGCGTTGCGGACAGGTTGATGTCCAGCGCCTTGGCGGCCTCCAGCAGGCCCTGATTGATGCTGACGTTGGTCGCACGCTTGCCATAGCCTGCGTAGTCTTCGCGGATGCGCATGGGCGGCCCTCCCGTATGCGCATGGAATATGCGCATCAATCTGGCGCATGTCAACAGAACACGTCCCTGGCAAGAAGCCGTCCGGACGTGGCGTCAGGCCGTTTGTAGGAGCGGCACTTTGCCGCGACTGGGGTCGCGCCGAAGCGGCGCTCCTACAAAGCTTCCGGTTACCCCGCCAATCGCTTGGCGATCGCCGCGCCCAGATCGCCGGGCGACTTGACCGTGGTGACGCCGGCCTGCTCCAGCGCGGCGAACTTGCCTTCCGCGGTGCCCGCGCCGCCCGAGGCGATGGCGCCTGCATGGCCCATGCGCTTGCCTTTGGGCGCCGACGCGCCGGCGATGAAGCCGACCACCGGCTTGGTCACGTGCTCGGCGATGAACTCGGCCGCTTCCTCTTCCGCCGAGCCGCCGATCTCGCCGACCAGGATGATGCCCTCGGTTTGAGGATCGTCCTGGAACAGCTTGAGCGCATCGATGAAGTTGGTGCCGTTGATCGGGTCGCCGCCGATACCGATGCAGGTCGACTGACCAAGACCGACGTCGGTGGTCTGCTTCACCGCTTCATACGTGAGCGTGCCCGAACGCGAGACGATGCCGATCTTGCCGGGCTTGTGGATGTGGCCGGGCATGATCCCGATCTTGCATTCGCCCGGGGTGATCACGCCGGGGCAGTTGGGGCCGATCAGGACCACGTCGTCGTAGCCCTTCAGCGTGTTCTTGACCCGCAGCATGTCCAGCACCGGGATGCCCTCGGTGATGCACACGATCACCCGGATGCCGGCATCGGCCGCCTCCAGGATCGCGTCGGCCGCGAACGGCGGCGGTACGTAGATCACCGAGGCATCGGCGCCGGTTTCGGCGACCGCATCGGCGACCGTGTTGAACACGGGCAGGCCCAGGTGCTCGGTGCCGCCCTTGCCCGGGGTGACGCCGCCGACGACCTTGGTGCCGTATTCGAGCATCTGTTCGGCGTGGAAAGTGCCCTGCTGGCCGGTGAAGCCCTGCACGATCACTTTGGTGTTCTTGTTGATCAGGACGGACATTTCTTGGAGTTCCTTCGTATTCGGATGTCGATTGCTTCGGCCGCATCGGACAAGGAATGAAACTCCTTGTCCGTCAGGGCATGCCTCCACAACCCCCACCCCGCCGCTGCGCGCCGGGGTCGCCCCCTTGACTCAAGGGGGCTGGAAAATCGGCTCGCGTCAGGCAGCCTTGGCTGCGGCAACGGCCTTCTTCGCGCCGTCGTTGATGTCGTCGGCCGGAGTGATGGCCAGGCCGCTGTTCTTCAGCAGGGCCTTGCCCTCCTCCACGTTGGTGCCTTCCAGGCGCACGATCACCGGCACCTTGACGTCGACTTCCTTGACCGCGGCGATGATGCCCTCGGCGATCATGTCGCAACGGACGATGCCGCCGAAGATGTTGACGAAGATCGCCTTCACGCCCGAATCGGACAGGATCAGCTTGAACGCCTCGGTCACGCGCTCCTTGTTGGCGCCGCCGCCGACGTCGAGGAAGTTGGCAGGCGTGCCGCCCTCGAGCTTGATCACGTCCATCGTGGCCATGGCCAGGCCCGCGCCGTTGACCATGCAGCCGATGTCGCCGTCCATGGTGACGTAGTTGAGGTCGTGCTGGCTGGCCTTGACCTCGGTCTCGTCCTCCTGGCGGATGTCGCGCATCGCCACCAGTTCCGGATGGCGGAAGCTGGCGTTGTCGTCGGAATTGATCTTGCCGTCGAGCACGGCCAGGTCGCCGTTCTTCAGGATCGCCAGCGGGTTGAGTTCCACCAGCGCCAGGTCCTTTTCGTTGAACAGCTTGTACAGGCCCAGCATGATCTTGCTCAGCTGGTTCACCTGCTTGGCGGTGAGCCCTAAGGCGAAGCCGAGCTCGCGGGTCTGGTAGGGCTGCAGCCCCTGCACGAAGTTCACGTTGAGGGTCTTGATCGCGTCGGGATTCTCCACCGCGGTCTTCTCGATCTCCACGCCGCCATCGCTGGAGGCGATGAAGGTCACCGACTGCGTCGCGCGGTCGACCAGCACCGACAGGTACAGCTCCTTGGCGATGTCGGTGGCCTGGGTCACCAGCACGCTGTCGACCGGCAGCTCGACGCCGGCGGTCTGGTAGGTGGCCATCTTCGTGCCGAGCATGCCCTTGGCGTATTCGCGCACCTCGTCCAAGGTCTTGGCCAGTTTCACCCCACCGGCCTTGCCGCGGCCGCCGGCGTGGATCTGCGCCTTGACCACCCAGAAGTCGCCGCCGATCGCCTTGGCGGCGTCGACCGCCTCGTCGGCGGTACGGGCCACGCGTCCTGCGGGGACTGCGATGCCGTAGTCGCCGAACAGCTGTTTCGCCTGATATTCGTGGAAATTCATTGCTCACCGGGAGAGAAGGAAGGCACGCCGCGCGCTACGGGCGCCGGGCAGGCCGGCGCGGGGTGCGGGCGGGAGGGGTACCGCGTTGGAACCGGCATTTTCGCCCAGATTGCGGCAGCGCGGCAAAATCTGTCGCCGGGCATGCAGTAGGCCCCGTATGAGAGCGACTTCGTGGGAGCGGCTTCAGCCGCGAATGCCTTTCTGGCCAGGGGCCAATGCCTTTTCTGGCCCAAGCAAGAGCAATCGCGATCAAGAGCCTGCCCCGGACTTGATCCGGGGGCGCTCCCACGGGGCGGCCGCCACAATCGTGGGAGCGGCTTCAGCCGCGAATGCCTTTCTGGCCAGGGACCAATGCCTTTCCTGGCCCAAGCAAGAGCAATCGCGACCAAGGTCGCTCCCACAGAGGGCGCTGCCACAAAGTCGCTCCCATAGGCGGCCGAGCCGATCCCACGCCCACTCCCTGCCTATACTCCGCCGACCCCGTACGGATCGCCCCGTGGCCCGACGCACCGCCGAAGCGCTGCCCCTGGATGAGTCCGTGCGCCGGGAGGTGTACTTCTTCGGCCTATACCGGCTGCTGGAAGCGGCGCTGCTGGCGCTGATCTTCTTCGGCCCGGAAAGCGCGCTGTTCGGTACTCCACGGCTGCCGCAGCTCGGCGCAGCGGTCACCCTGTTCTACCTGCCGGCATCGCTGGCATTGATGTTCTGGGCACACCAGGGCCGCGCGCTGCGCTGGTACGTGCTGGTCGGCACCGCCGTGGACATCGGCGTCGCCACCCTGGCCGCGCACGCGCACCCGGCGGCGGCATCGGGCATCGCGATGATGCTGCTGTTCAACGTCGGCTCGGCCTCGCTGCTGCTGCCGCTGCGTTACGGCATGTCCGCGGCGATGCTGGCGGCGGCGGCGCTGCTGGGCGAGTACATCTGGAACCGCGTCATGGATCCAGGCGCCGCGCAGCCGTTCGCCGAGCGGCTGATGTTCGCGGTGAGCTACGGCGCGTTCGCGGGGCTGACCTGGCTGCTCGGACGGCAGATGCGCACGCAGCAGGCGCTGGCGGCGCGGCGCGGCGCCGAAGTGGCCGACATGGCCGCGCTCAACGAGCTGATCATCCGCCGCATGCGCACCGGCGTACTGCTGGTGGACGCCAACCGCCAGATCCGCATGGTCAACGAAGCCGCGCTGCTGCTGCTCGGCCAGTCGGGCCGGGACATGAGCGGCAGCGACCTGGCGCAGGTGTCGCCGCCGCTGGCCGAGCGCCTGGCTGCCTGGCGCCGCGACCACGATCCCGACCACCCGCCGCTGGCGCTGGGCGACGACCAGATCGAGGTGCTGCCGCGGTTCGTGCAGCTCATGGCGTCCAGCCAGAGCACGCTGGTGTTCCTGGACGATGCCTCGGTGCTCTCGCGTCGCGCCGAATCGCTCACCCTGGCCGCCATGGGCCGCTTCTCGGCCAGCCTGGCGCACGAGATCCGCAACCCGCTGGCCGCGATCAGCTATGCCACCCAGCTGCTCGAGGAATCGCGCGAGATCGGCGACGCCGATCGCCGCCTGCTGCAGATCGTGCACCAGCAGTGCCAGCGCACCAACGGCATCGTCGAGAGCGTGCTCAGCCTGGCCCGGCGCGAACGCGCCAACCCCGAGCACGTCGACCTGGCGCAGTTCGTGCGCCGCTTCGTCGAGGACTACCGCCAGGTGCTGCCCGAGGACAACGGCAGCCTCAAGGCCACCGGGCCCAGCAAGCCCGTGCCGGCCATGGTCGACCCCCGCCACCTGCAGCAGGTGCTGACCGTGCTGGTGCAGAACGCGCTGACCCACGGCTACCTGCCCGGCCAGGCACCGCGGGTATCGGTGAACGTGCACGTGCTGGACGGCGCTCCGGTCATCGACGTGCTCGACCGTGGCCCAGGCATCCCGTCCGGCGTGCTGACGCAGCTGTTCCGCCCTTTCTTCACCACCTCCGAAACGGGCACCGGGCTGGGCCTCTACATCGCCCGCGAGCTGTGCCACGCCAACCAGGCCAGCCTGGACTATGTGGGCGCGGCCGGCGGGGGCGGCTGTTTCCGGGTCACGTTGTCGGCACCGCAGGGCCTGCTGACGGGGTGATTGCGCATTGATGACGCAAAGCGTCACACTTTGCCCCATCCCCCAAGGCGAAGGTCGCGTCCATGACTGCACCCCGCAGCGTCCTGATCGTCGACGACGAACGCGATATCCGTGAACTGCTGGTGCTCACCCTGGGACGCATGGGCCTGCGCACCGACACCGCCGCCACCCTGGCCGAGGCCCGCGCCCAGCTGGCCAGCGGCAACTACGATCTGTGCCTCACCGACATGCGCCTGCCCGATGGCAGCGGGCTGGACCTGATCGCCGAGATCTCCAGCCAGCACCCGCAGCTGCCGGTGGCCATGATCACCGCCTTCGGCAACGTCGAAGCCGCGGTGGAAGCGCTCAAGGCCGGCGCCTTCGACTTCCTCAGCAAGCCCGTGGACCTGAACGTGCTGCGCGACCTGGTGCAGCGCGCGCTGGACCTGGGCCTGAAGGTGCCGACCGGCAACGGCATCGCGCGCGTGGGCCGGCTCACCGGCAACTCCCCGGCCATGCAGCAGCTGCGCGACACCGTGGCCAAGGTCTCACGCAGCCAGGCGCCGGTGCACATCAGCGGCGAGTCGGGCGTGGGCAAGGAGCTGGTGGCGCGCACCATCCACAACGAAGGCGGACGCGCCAGCGGCCCGTTCGTGCCGGTCAACTGCGGCGCGATCCCGGCCGAACTGATGGAAAGCGAGTTCTTCGGCCACAAGAAAGGCAGCTTCACCGGGGCCCACGTCGATAAGACCGGCCTGTTCCAGGCCGCCAATGGCGGCACCCTGTTCCTGGACGAGATCGCCGAGCTGCCGCTGCCGATGCAAGTCAAGCTGCTGCGCGCGATCCAGGAAAAATCGGTGCGCCCGGTCGGCGCGCAGGCTGAGGTGCCGGTGGACGTGCGCCTGCTCTCGGCCACCCACAAGGACCTCTCCGCGCTGGTCGCCGACGGCCGTTTCCGCCACGACCTGTACTACCGCATCAACGTGATCGAGATGCGCGTGCCGCCGCTGCGCGAGCGCGGCGAGGATCTCAAGCCGCTCGCCGACGAGATCCTGCTGCGCCTCTCGCGGCCGGGCCAGCCCGCGCCGACCCTGGGCGAAGACGCGCTGGAAGCGCTGCGCAGGTATCCCTTCCCCGGCAACGTGCGCGAGCTGGAGAACATCCTCGAGCGCGCCCTGGCCATGGCCGACGATGCCCGCATCGGCGCCAGCGACCTGCGCCTGCCCCTGGCCGCGCCCGTGCCCGGCAGCCAGACCCAGCCGGCGGCCGGCCCCGCTGCGCCGCAACCGCAGCCGGCCGCCGCCTCCGACCCGCGCACGCTCAGCCCCTACGACACCGCCAGCAGCCGCCTGCCCGAATACATGGAACTGCTCGAACGCAAGGCGATCGAACAGGCCCTGCAGGACAATCGCTACAACAAGACCAAGACCGCCAGCGCCCTGGGCATCACCTTCCGCGCGCTGCGCTACAAGCTGAAGAAGCTGGGTATCGACTGAGTCTTCTGGGCACGCGTTGGCGTAACGCTCGCTGCACTGTAGGCGGATCAGCGCGCTTCACCTGCACGCGCCCGTTGCGTTAGATTTCCGCGCCAGCACGGGGGTAAAGGAGGTCAGTGATGGCGCAACTGCACGCGCCCGCATCTCGCTGGTCCGCATCCGGCCTGCACGCCGCGATCAGCTTGGTGGTCATCGGTACGATCGCGGTCGCCGCGGTCCTGTGGTGGTTCCCGGCGGGCTTGTGGCACCTGTCCGGAGTGCAGCGCCTGTTCGGCATCATGATCGGTGCCGACGTGGTGCTTGGCCCGCTGCTGACCCTGCTGGTGTATCGCCGCGGCAAGCCCGGCATGCGCCTCGACCTCTGGGTCATCGCCCTGGCGCAGGCCGCTTTCCTGGCCTACGGCGTGCACACGCTGTGGCTCAATCGCCCCCTGGTTCTGGCGGGGAGCCAACAGGCGTTTGCGTTGGTGTTCGCCAGCGAACTGCCAGACGACGCTCCCGCGCGGATGGCGAAGGTAGGATGGCCGCGTTTCCACCGGCATGGCCCCTGGTTGGTGGGTGTGGACCTGTCGAGTCCGGTCGCACGCGAGGAATTCCTGTTCGCCTACATGGCCGGCAACAGCGGGCCCCTGCGCGATCCCGACCTCTACATCCCCTACGACCGCATTGCCAATGACGTATTGGGCAAGGCGAGGGCGCCCGACAAGGCACTAAGTAGCCAACTGCCGGAGCCGAATGGCGTGCGCACCATCGCCGCGTTCTCGCTCCGGGTGGGTGGTGGAGTGATGCTGCTCGACGCCCGCACCGGGCACCCATTGCGCGTGGTCCGTTGACTCAAGTGCGCCGATGCCGACGCGGCAAGCGTCTTGCGACCGACGCAAACCATCCAACGCGGTGACGCCATACTGCCGTCTCACGTCACAAGACGACGCTCTGGGGCACCTGTCATTATCCGTTCAGAATCGAACCGTGACCCAACTCACGGATTCAACGCGACCTGCACCATGCCTCTGCGTTTGGCACGCGTTCTGCGTCCGTATCCCTGCACGTGCGGCGTCGCACGGCTACCCGATGGACCGGCGATACCGGCGACCGGGCACGTGAAGTTCAACAACTCCTAGGGGAAACACCATGAAGAAGATGCAGCAGGGCTTCACCCTGATCGAACTGATGATCGTGGTTGCGATCATCGCCATCCTGGCGGCCATCGCGCTGCCGGCTTACCGCGACTACACCGTCAAGGCCAAGGTCACCAATGCCATCGGCGGCCTCGCCGGCGAGAAGATCAAGGTTGGCGAGAACTTTGGGGCAGGCGCTGCCTTGACGAACGCTGCACTTTGCGCCGGCGTTGCAAAGTGCACCGGTCTGGGCCAACTCGTTGGCCGCAACACCAGCGATGGTGTCGATGCTGCAGCGAACTGGGTCGAAGTAACCCTGACGCCGTCCTTCCCGTCCGGCCCCGCCGGCCGCATCATGTGGGAATGCGAACCGACGGACTCCGACGGCATCGATTTCAGCGCCACCAACACCCCCACCGACTGCCCGGCGCCGTAATCTGCAGATCCAAGAGTTCTTCGCGTCTTGCAAAGCCCCGGTACATCCGGGGCTTTGTCTTTGGGACCACATCAAGTGCGCGGCCTGCTAGCTTGGTACACACTCATGACGCTACTGGATTCTCAATGCTGAGAAATCTTATTCGCCATCCTTGGATTGGTCTCCTGATGGCCGCACTGGTCACGGTTTGCGTCTATTGGGTCGGCCTGCGTGGCCCGCTGCTGCTCGACGACCACTACAACCTCGAAGTCCTGCAGCGCTGGCTGCAGGGCGAGACGCCTCTGCGGGCGGTGTTGTTCGACGGCCGCTCCGGCATGTTCGGGCGACCGTTCGCCATGGCCAGCCTAGCGCTGAGCGCCTGGCTGGGAGGCTACGCGCCGTTCGCCTTCAAGCTGGGCAACTTGCTGGTGCATCTGCTGACGGGCGGCCTGGTGTTCGCGCTGGTACGGCGCATCGCGCTGTGCGATCCGCGCATGGCCGGCCGCGCCGGCATCGTCGCCGCGCTGGTCGCGACAGTGTGGCTGCTGCATCCGCTCAATGCCGGCACGGTGCTATACGCGGTGCAGCGCATGGCGCAGCTTTCGGTGCTGTGCATGCTGGCCGGCATGTGGCTTTACCTGGCCATGCGCGACCGCATCACCACGCGCAGCCACCACCGCACCGCGGTCGCCATGCTGTTTTTCGGTATTCCGTTGCTGCTCGTGGCGGGCTTCTTGTCGAAGGAGAACGCACTGTTGCTTCCTGCGCTGTGCCTGGTGCTTGAGCTCGGCTGCTACCGGGACACAACACGTCCACCTGCGATCAAGGCCTTTTTCGGTACCTGCCTGGCCCTGCCCTTCCTGCTGGGCGTTGCTCTTCTGGCAATCAACCCGGCGCGCATCACCAGCGGCTATCTGGTCCGCGACTTCGACTGGCAGCAACGGTTGCTGACCCAGGCGCGTGCGCTGTGCGATTACCTCTGGAAGATCCTGGCACCCAACCCGCCATCGATGGGCGTGTACACCGACGACTACGCGATCTCCACCGGCTTGCTCTCGCCCCCCACGACGCTGGTCGCTATCCTCGTGCTGGCGGCAGTGACGCTGGCAGCCTGGCAACTGCGGAAACGCATCCCGGCCCTATTCGTCGGCTGGGGCATCTTCCTGGTCGGGCATGCGATCGAGTCCAGCGTGCTGCCGCTGGAACTATACTTCGAGCATCGCAACTACCTTCCGATGGTCGGTGTGCTCTATGCCGCAGTAGGACTGGCGGTGGCGGGCGGCGATGCGCTGGGCAAGGCAGGCCTGCGCCCAGGCCGCATCGGCGCAGTGCTGGCGGTGGGCGTGGTCGCACTTCTAGCCTTCGGCACCCATGGCCGCGCCCGTGTCTGGAGCTCACCGGAGACGCTGGCGATCAGCGCGGTGACGAGCCATCCGCAATCCTTGCGTGCCAACATGGCGCTGGTGAAGGTGGCGTTGCAGCAGGACAACACCCAGGCGGTGACAGGGGCGCTGGATCGCCTCATTGCGGCGGACAATCCCCGTACGCGCGCGATGGGCTACTTCAACCGCCTCTACCTGGACTGCGCGCTCCACAGGGACGGGAATCCGGACGACCTGCGGCAGGCGCTGGCTTGGTTTCCGCCGCGCGTGATCTATGCTGACCCTGAGTTCTTCGGCCTGCTGCTGGACAACACCCGTCGGGGCTGCGGTGCGGTGACCGATCGCATGCTGGGCGATGCGTTGGACACGCTGCTGGATCGCGCAACGGCGCAGCCCGACGCGGAATGGGCGAAATGGCGGCTGCGAAACTTCGCCGCCCGCTTTTACGCGCGCAGCGGCGACTGGCCACGGGCGCGCGAACAGGCGCTCCTCGCCTGGCAGCCTGGAACAGATCCGGCCGCGGCGGAATTGCTGGTGCGTGCGCAACTGCAGACCGGCGACCTGGACGGTGCCGAGCGCACCTATGTCGAGGCACTTGCACGCGTTGATCCATCGAATACGACCGATGTCGCCGGCATGCGTTGGCTGCGGACACGGATCGACACGGCAAAGTCGGTCAATCGCCCAGCCGCCCCGCAGTGAGCGCCTCGGCGGCACTGGATAAGCATGAGGATGGCACCCATCGTGCGCCTTTGCGCATCCTGTTCGTCGGGACCTCGTACCCATCCTCGCCGGACGACTGGAAAGGTCTGTTCATCCAGCGCCTGGTCGAGGCCCTGGCACAGCGCCGGGATATGGTGCTGCGGCTGTGGTTGCCGCCTGGCGATATTCCCCAGGGAACCGTCTATGCCGCCACCGCGCGAGATGCCGCCTGGTTGCAGCGACTGATGGACGCGGGCGGGATCGCCCATGTGTTGCGCAACGACAAGCTCGCGGGATTGACGCGGGCACTGCAATTGCTGCATCGCCTGCGTGGGGCCTACCGGCGCAGCGATTGCGATCTCTACCACATCAACTGGCTGCAGAATGCACTGGCGTTGCCGGACGACCGCAAGCCGCTACTCGTCTCGGTCCTGGGCACCGACCTGCAACTGCTCGGCCTGCCCGGCATGCGCGTGCTTCTGCGCCGGGTCATGCGCAGGCGCCAAGTGGCCCTCTGCCCCAACGCCGACTGGATGGTGGCGCCGCTGAAGCAGGCGTTCGGCGACATCGCAACCGTGCAAGCCGTGCCACTCGGGATCGATGGCAGCTGGTATCGCATCGAACGGGCACCGCCGCGAGGCGCGCCCGCGCGCTGGCTCGCAGTCACCCGCCTGACCGCGGGCAAGCTGGGGCCTCTGTTCGAGTGGTGTGCACCGCATTTCGCGGGCACCCAGCGCGAACTGCATCTGTTCGGGCCCAGGCAGGAGGCGATCGACGTTCCCGGATGGGTCCGCTACCACGGCACCGCCACGCCTACACAACTGTGCCGCGAATGGTTTCCGAGCGCCTGCGGCCTGCTCACCCTGAGTCGCCACGCCGAAGGCCGGCCACAGGTCATGCTCGAAGCCATGGCAGCGGGGCTCCCGATCCTCGCTTCACGCCTGGCCGCACACACCGACATCGTCGCCCACGCGCGCACCGGCTGGCTGTGCGACGATCCGGCCGGGATGGCCGATGGGATCGCCGCGATCGAGGATCCAATGCGCAACCAGAAGATGGGCAACAACGCGCGCGACTGGGCGAAAGCGCGGATCGGCGATTGGGACGATTGCGCCGGACGTTACGCATCCCTGTACCACTCGCTGTGTGGACAGCCCGTTCGATGAGCGACGCAATCCTCGTCCTCGGAGCCGGCGGCTTCATCGGCCGCCATCTCGCCGAACGCCTGGCGGCAAGCGGCGTTGACGTGATCGCAGCGACACCCAGGCCGGCCACTTTCGCGCACTCCGGCATCAGCAATGCGGTCTCCGCGTATGACGACGTTGCGCAGTTCAGGCGATGGGTCCCGCAGTGCCGTGCGGTCGTGCATGCAGCATCGTCGAGCACTCCGGGCAGCAGCGCCGCGCAACCGCAGCTTGACGGCAACCTGCGCACGACGCTGGCCCTGATCGAAGCACTGCAGGACACCCCGTCGTGCCGCCTGCTTTTTCTCTCCTCCGGCGGCACCCTGTACGGCGATCGCGACGTGCCCGCACGCGAGGACGACCCACTGCGCCCGCGCTCCTACCACGGCGCCGGCAAGGCTGCAGCCGAACATTTCCTGCACGCGTGGGCGACGCAATATGGTGGCACCGCGGTCCTGCTGCGTCCGTCGAACGTTTACGGGCCAGGGCAATCTGCGCGACGCGGCTTCGGCATCATTCCCACAGCGTTCGATTGCGCGCTGCATGGCAAGCCACTGCCGATCTGGGACGGGTCGACGGTGCGCGACTACCTCTACGTCGACGACCTCCTCGAGCTGTGCGCGGCGACGCTCGCGCACGCGTTCGAGCCGGGCGCGCACGTGTTCAACGCCGCGTTCGGCGAGGGTATCGCGCTCGACAAACTGATCGACCGCATCGACGCCGCCACCGGCCGGCCGATCGAACGCCGCTACGAATCGGCGCGTCGCGTCGACATCCACAGCATCACCGCCGACACCACCGCCGCGCGTTCGACCTTCGGCTGGTCGCCCGCCATCGATCTCGACGAAGGCCTGCGTCGCACATGGCAGTGGTATTCCACCCAGGCCTGAAGGCTCCCGCGCATCCGCGGGTCTCGGTGTGCATCGCCAACTTCGAGGGCGAGGCGCTGCTGCCCGCATGCATCGACTCGGTGCAGGCGCAGGCGACTGACGCCGCGATCGAGATCCTCGTCCACGACGACTGCTCGCGCGACCGCTCGGTGATGCTACTGCGCGAACGCTACCCGCAGGTGCACGTGATCGCCTCCGACGAGAACGTCGGCTTCTGCATCGGCAACAACCGCATGGTCGCGCGCGCCCGCGGCGACTACGTGCTGCTGCTGAACAATGACGCGGCGCTGTCGCCCGACGCGATCGATCGCCTGCTCGAGGCGGCGGAACTGATGGGGCGGCCGGCCATCCTCACGCTGCCGCAGCTCGACTGGGACACCGGCATACTCGTCGATCGCGGCTGCCTGCTGGACCCGTTCTTCAACCCAATCCCGAACCTCGACCCAGTGCGCGACGACGTCGCCTACGTCATCGGCGCCTGTCTGTGGTGCCCGCGCGAGACGTGGCGCGCACTGGGCGGATTCCCGGAATGGATGGAATCGATCGGCGAAGACCTGTATTTGTGCGGCCTCGCGCGCTCGCGCGGTCTGGCCGTACGCGCGCTGCGCGGCAGCGGCTACCGGCACCGCCAGGGCGCGACCTTCGGCGGCAATCGCGCTGATGACGGCGCGGGGCTACGGACCTCGATCAAGCGCCGCCGACTGAGCGAGCGCAACAAGACGCGCGCATTGATCATCCTCACGCCAACGTGGCTGGTGTGGCCGCTGCTCGCGCTACACCTGGCGGCACTGCTGGTCGAAGGAATCGCGCTGTCCGCGCTGCGACGCAACGCGACGCTGCTGCGCGAGGTCTATTTGCCCGCGATCGCCACTCCCTTCCGAGAATGGAATATGCTGCGCGCCTGCCGCAACGAAGCGCAGGCAACGCGGACGATCTCGGTCGTGCGGTGGTTCTCGGCCGTGCGCTGGCAGCTGCGGAAGGTGTGGATGTTGGCGCGTTACGGCGTGCCTACGGTGCGGTGAGGCCTGCCACCGCTTCGGGCGTGGCAAAGATGTAGTTGAACCTGCCCGAATCCGTTCGGCGCGCCTGCCACCAGGCTTCGACGCGTTCGCGCGGCACGCGGCTCGGCGTCGCTTCAGTGGTATATGCCTCATAGCCGCTGTCCCAGAAAAGTTGGAATACCTGCAAGAAATCCGGGTTGAACCCGTGCGGATGGAACTCGTGCAGGCAGACTTCGAGCAGCCACACCGGCCGAAGGTGGCGTCGCATCGTGTGGACAGCGCCCTGCAGCACGCCGAGCTCCGCGCCTTCGACGTCAATCTTGACCAGTAATCGCTCGCCGTCGAACCTCCCGGCGAGCAAGTAGTCCAGTGTCGAAACGGCAACGATCTGGCTGTGGCGCGACGAGTAACCCGCCCAATCCTTCAGCAGCGAGGCCGACGGACCCGACGCGCCATACAGCGTGAGCAGGCCCGGCGCAGCCGCTAGCGCAACCGGCATAACTTCGGCCTTGTGCTCCCAACCGTTGCTGATCAGGTTCTGGTACAGGCTGCGCAGGTTGTGTGGCTGCGGCTCAATCGCCATCACGCCGCGTCCGCTTTGCAACGCTAAGCATGTGTAATAGCCCAGATTCGCGCCAACATCGATGAATCGGTCCGTGCGCTGCAGCAGTTGCGCGAGCAGCGCGGTCTCCTTCGGTTCGAAGGTGCCGTTGCGCATCTGTTCGTATGCTGGGTGCAGGCCCGCGTTGAGCTTGAATCCGAGGGGCGTCGTTGTCTCGCGCGTGCGCGTCCATACGAGGGCGCCCCAGTTGTCGGTCAGGACATGCCACTTCCAGCGCGCCCAGCGGTAGGCGCGCTTGATCAGCGTGGACTTGTTGGCTTGGCGCTTGAGGAAGGCAAGCATCGCGCGGTCAATCCTTGTGCGGCGCGCTGATGGCGGCGGGCACCGCCTCAAGCACGATCTGGATGGCAAATAGACTCGGCCACGCGCGTCCCATCCAACGCAGCGGCTCGCGAATGAGCCACGGGTACTTGTGCAGGCCGACGTACCCGTCGATGCGCACCACGCGCAACCCTGCGTCTTCGATCAGCTTCACCATCGAGCGCTGGGTGAAGAAGCGCAGGTGCGTGCGATCGAGGATGCCGTAATCCTCGTAATCCCATTGCCCGAGCAGGTGCGTCAGCCGATTGGCCGCGAACGCGATGTTGGGCAGGGAAAGGATCGCGCGGCCGCCGGGTTTCAGGCGTGGCGTGAGCGCTTCAAGCACCTGTTCTGGATGTATGAGGTGCTCGAGCACATCCCCGAACAGCAGGAAATCGTAGGTGCGGCCATCGGCCGGCGGCACCCCGCGATCCAGATCCGCAACGTCAACGCGGCGATAGCCGTTGTCGCGCGCGTGCTGCGCTTGCACCTCGTCGCGTTCGATGCCGTCGACGACCACGTTCGCGTCCCGCATCAGCGTGAGGCCGAGCGTGCCGTTCCAGCATCCGACATCGAGCACCTCGGGGCGCCCGCCGTGTTCACGGACCGCACGCACGAACACAGGGTTCGCGTGCGCGTAGACGTCGACGTGGCTCTCCGTCATGGCGTCACCTTGCCGACACGCCGAGTGTGTCGGCAGTCGCATCCAGGAATGCGCGGCCGTGCTTCTGGTCCGGTTCGAGATGGCAGCCCTCTGCCCACTCGTTCCAGGCGTTCAGGAACACCAGGCGTTCGTCGGGGTTGCGCGTCGCGACGCGCGCCACAGCATCGGACAGCCACCGCGCGTACTGTGCGCAGTCGTGGTTCTCGATGATGGTGGCGGACGTGCGCCGCACGGCGTTGTCCCAACTGGGGAACACGACCGGATACGTCGTCGGCGCGAGCGCGGGACGCGCCAGGCGCCCGTCGACGTACGACGCGTAATCCACCACGGTACTGAGGTTCCGGTTACTGAGAAAACGGCTGTTGCGCAGCGCGTCGTACCACTTGGTGGGCAGCAGGCGCTGCAGCAGCGACACCGCGTGCCCCGTCGCGTTCTTCGCTGCGGGGAAGTGCTCGCGATTCGGCTCGAACTCCACCACGCCATCGAAGCCGAGGGCTCGCAGGCCGTCGGCGTCACGCGTGGAAAAACCGGTACGTACGGCGCAAAAGTACGGATCGCCGACGCTTGCCTCCAAGCACGCCCGACGCCAGCGTTCCAGCAGCGCTGGCGCATCAGGCAGCGATTCCGGGAGGTAGACGAGAAACAGCGGCCGACCGCCGACGCGAAGGTAGCGCGGATCGCGGAAGGCTTCGATCAGCCAGGCGATATGCGCGGCATCGTCAGCGTCGTCGTAACCCTGCGCGATCAGCACGTCGTGGTCGCGCCCGCTCCATGCACGCGACCAAGTCTGGTTGGCCCAGCAAAAGCAGAATGGAAAGTCGGGTTCGCCCAAGGCCAGCACCGCATCGATCGGCCCACCCAGCAGGCGCTTACCCTGGAACCAGTAGTGGTAATAGCAGAAGCCTTCGATGCCCGCGGCACGCGCCAGGTCCGCTTGCGCCTGCCGCGTTTCCGGCACACGCAAATCGTAGAAACCGAGGTCCGCGGGGAGGTGTGGCTGGTAGTGCCCCGCGAAACGCGGCCGCCCGGTGACGACATTCGTCCACTCGGTAAAGCCCTTGCCCCACCACGCGTCGTTCTCCGGGATCGGATGGTACTGCGGCAGGTAGAACGCGATTGCGCGGGCGCGCGGCGCTCCCTGCGCAGGTGAAGGTGGTGGCGCGCGCGTCGTCACGCGATCACGTTCCCGACATCGATCGCCTGCAACTCCGGCAACGGGAACAGCAGCGTGCGCCCCGCATACGCCGGGTTGGCCAGGAAGTGGCGACGGAAATGCCACGGCAGCACGAGGTAGTAGTCGTGGCCGTGCGCGAGCACTTCGCTCTCCGGACGGATCGGCAGGTACGAGCCGGGCGTCATCGCGCCGAACTTGTCGGGGTTCACCTCGCCGACTTCTATGATGTCGTCTGTGGTGATACCGCAGTACTGCAGCAGCACGTTGCCCTTGGTGGATGCGCCGAGCGCGGCGATGGTCTTTCCTTCGGCCTTCGCGAGTTCGATGAACGCACGCAGGTCGTCGCGCGACTCCGCGGCGCGGCGCGCGAAGTCCTCGAACGGCGCGAGCGTGTCCAGGCCGGCCTCGCGCTCCTGCGCGAGGATACGCGCCACGTCCGGGCTTTCCGCCACGCCCGAGGTCGACTTGGCCGCGGTCACCGAGAAGCTGCCACCGTTGACGTCGTTGAACTCGATGTCCACCAGCGTGAAGCCCACGCGGTCGGCCATCCACTTGATCTGCCGCAGCGCGTAGTACTCCAGATGCTCGTGGCACACGGTATCGTACGACAGCGCGGCCAGCATCGCGGGCATGTAACTCTGCTCGAACACCCACACGCCGTCATCGGCCAGAACGTCGTGCACGTCCTGCATGAACGCCATCGGCGCCTCCAGGTCGTAGTACATCGAGAACGAGGTGAGCACGCGCACGCACTTGCCCGGCCGCACGCGCCGCAGAGTGTCGCCACTGAAGAAGTCCGCACACAGATCCACGTACGGCTTGTAGTATTGACGGAACTTGCCGCCGGTGGGATCGATGCCCAACAGGTCGGCGCCCAGCGCTTCGGGATACGCGCCGAGCGTGGTGCCGTCGTTGGCGCCGACGTCCACGATCAGGTCGCCCACGCGCACGTCCACCAACGAAAGGACGCGATCGACCTTTGCGTGCAGGTGACGCACCATGCTCGCGTTGAGGCCAGAGCGGTAGCCATAATTGTCGCCGTACATCTCGCCAAGGTCGTACGAGTACGCCAGTTGCACCAGCCCGCAGCCGTCGCCCGCCATGCACTTCACCAGCCGCAGCGGCCCGGTGGTCACAGGCATCTCGCGCGAACGCGGGAACACGCCCGTGAGCATCTGCTCGCCCAGGTCGAGTATCTGGACCAGGTCGGTGCCGGCACAGATGCGGCAGCGGGTGATGGCTTGCATCATGTCGTCATCCGGGCGTCGGTCGAAGCGATCGCAGCATCGACCATAATGCGTACGAGCGTGCCGAAGTCGGTCTCCGGCCGCCACCCCAAGGTGTTACGCAACTTGGTCGCATCGCCGACTCGGGGGCCGCGACGATCCTGGCGGACGTCTGCCGCACCGCCCTCAACCCACTCGCGCCAGTCGAGCCCTGCATGGGAGAACGCGAGCTCACAGAACTCGCGAACCGAGTGCAGCTCGCCGGTAGCCACCACGTAGTCGCAAGGTCGGTCGTGCGCCAGCATCAGCCGCATGGCGCGCACGTAATCCGGGGCATAGCCCCAATCTCGTTGCGCATCCAGATCACCCAGCAGCAGCTTGCCCGTATCACCCGCGCGAACTCGCGCGACGGCATCGACGATCTTGCGCGTGACGAAGGCCGGCCCGCGACGAGGACTCTCGTGGTTATAGAGGATAGCCGAACACGCGAACACGCAGCGGTGCGTGCGAAAGGAATTTACCACCGTATGAGCGAACAGCTTCGCCGCTGCGTACGGACTCAGCGGACGGAACGGCGTGGCTTCGGTTTGCGGCACGACGATCGGGTCACCAAACATTTCGCTACTCGATGCCTGGCAGAAGCGGATCTCCGGATCAACATCCACGATCGCCTGGAGCATGCGTGCGACAGCGACGCCGTTGAGCTCGCCGATGGCAACGGCGTCGTCATACATGCCGGCCCCGGTCGAGAAGGCGGCCAGGTTGTAGAAGTGTGCGGGGCGAACGTCTCTCAAGACCGCGCGCAGACCTTCTTTACTGACGAAGTCCCATTCGACACACTCCACGTTCTCGGGCGCCCGCGACGCGCGCCCGGTGCGGAGCAGGCCGACGACACGATGCCCCGCCGCGAGCGACTGTTCGGTCAGATAGCTGCCATCCTGCCCGCCGATGCCGCTGATCAGGATCGTCGCCATCTCAATATCCCGCCGATCGCGCGACCGCGCGCGAGACGAACGACGCATGCGGGCTACGCGACAGGTCGTAGATGTTCATGCGGGCGTGGCGTGCGAACAGGCCGCAGTACAGGCTCGCCATCGCATTGGCGAGACGCGAGGGCACTGCCGCGATGGTGCGCACCAACAGGCGCGCTATCGGGCTCATTGGACGCCCGGAGAGGAAACGGTCGTACTCGCGCGGCGCGTAACCGCCGATGCTGCGATAGAGCCAGAGCTTTCGCATCTGTCGCCACGGCTCGCGTGCGCTGATGCGCGACTTGGCCTGTGCGGAGACGCCCGGAAACGACCACACGAGCGATGGCCACTTGAACATCCAGATCTCGAACCCACGCGGCGTCCACATCGCGTTGCCATAGCGGATCGTGATCAGGGGCTTGGCGATGACGTGCGTGCGCGGCGTGCGCCCTTGGAAGATCACGCCCGCGTGGATGAACAGTGAGCCGTAGTACGCCGCGCGGTCGCGCGCGAACCAGAACGTGCGCGAGATGACCACGCAGCCAATGAAACTCAGCGCATGCGCTGTGTCGGCGAGCAGGCCGTCGGCGTCCTCGGGCGCGTACTCCGCATCGGAGTCCTTGGCCACGAGGGCGCCACGCAGCGTGCCGCCGAAATCGGCAGTGCGCACTTCCGCATTGACGATGACC
Organism: Lysobacter sp. M15; assembly: GCF_022662515.1. Taxonomy (NCBI): domain Bacteria; kingdom Pseudomonadati; phylum Pseudomonadota; class Gammaproteobacteria; order Lysobacterales; family Lysobacteraceae; genus Lysobacter; species Lysobacter sp. M15. The sequence goes on from NZ_JAKPBV010000014.1 coordinate 245,026, forward strand.
AACTCTACGTCGCCGTGAAGTTCGCGTAGCACGCGCTCGACAGCGCCGGGCTTGAGCAGGTCGTCGTCCGTCATCAGCCAGCAGTAGTCGCCGCGAGCGTGCGATACCGCGATGTCGTAATCCTGATCCACACCGGAGGCGGCCGGCAGGCGAACGTAGCGCACGCGCGGGTCCCGCGCGGCGTAGCGGCCGACGACATCCGCCGTATCGTCCTTCGAAGCGCCGTCGGCGATCACCAACTCCACGTCGTCGCGCAACTGCGGCGCGATCGTGTCGAGCGTCTCGCCGATGAACGCGCTGCGGTTCAGCGTCGCGATGCAGATCGACAGACGGGGGCGGTCTTGATCCACCGCGCCCTCACACCGTCACGAGCGGCTGGTCTGCGATCCGCGCGAACTGACCAGCATGGTCACGACCGTGCGCGCGTAGTTGGTAGCGGTTCTCCGCGAAACCAAGCCCCTCGACTGCGTCGAGGAACGACGTGTCGAACAGCGAGGGATCGACGAAGAACGCATTGACTCCGTTCGAATCCACCGTCACGAAGCGATAGCCATGTTTGGCGAAGAACGTCTTCCACGCGGTGACCGATACGCCGTAGTACAGGTGCGACGGGTGCGCGGCCGTACGACGGAAGTCGTCCTTGTAGGCCGACGTCACGCTGCGCTCCGGGCCGAACGCAGAGTTGTATTCTACGGAGACGATCTTCGGACGGAAGCCGCGATCGAACAGCGCGTTGGCGATGTGGTAGTCGTTGCCGTCGATGTCGAGCGAGAATACGTCAGGATCGGTGTAGACCACTTTTTCGAGAAGCTCGTCCACCGTCCCTAGCGTGACGAACATCGAAACGCAGGCGCTGCCGATGCTGTAGCGCGCGACGTTGCGGCGCGCGCGCGCGGACTGTCGCGGGTCGCCTTCGATCATGAGGCCTTCGTAGCGTTCGGCGAGCAGCAGCCAGCTGCTGTTGTTCTCGGTGCCGTCGGCCGCACCGACTTCTACTACGTAACGGTTGGTGTCCTTGAGGCGGCGGCGCAGCACGTCGAGAATTCCGTCCTCGCCGTTCTGGCTGAAGCCGGAAAACTCCCACGTACGAGGGTCGCGCAGATCAATCTCCCGCGAAAGCATCGACGCGCCGCCCTTCGCCAATGCGATCGCGATGCGCTGCCGATCCTTGTAATCGATTAGATAGTCGATGGCCCTGCCCAGCATCCGCTCACTCCAGTCCGACGTGTCCGACCCTTACGGGGCGGGCGTCGAGCGGCCCAGCGCCTCGCCTAGCACACGCCGGAACTCGCGCGGCGCGAAACTGCCGGCGATCCCCAGCCCCATGCCGGCCAGCGCGGCGAGCCCGCCGATCCCCAGGGCCGCCCACGGCCCAACCGCAAGCGTGCGGCATATCCACGCGCCAAGCAATGCGGGAAGCACGGTCGCGAGCAGCGGAACGCCCACATTCGACGATAGCCAGCGCCAGCCTGCGAAGGGCATCACGTATCGGCCGGTAAGCCAGGTCCCGAACAGCAGGTATAGCCCGCCCAGCACGGTCCACGCGATCGCGCCGCCGACGGCGCCCTGGCGCGTTGCCAGCAGCAGCACCGTTGGAACCATTACGATGAGCAGCACCACGGTCGTGAGGAGGGCGAGCTTGGGACGGCCAGCGGCCAGCTGCAGCGTGTACGGAAAATACATCACGCCGGTACAGGCCATCCCCACGGCGATGAAGGCGACCAGCGGTGCGACCTCGGGGGCGAGCGCCGTATCCCGCAACCAGACCGTCAGCAACGGTCCGGCCTGAAAGGCGAGCGCGAATGCGAGGGCGAACAGTGCGGTCGCGAACAATCTCGTTCCCGCATCGTAGAGATGCTCCAGGGCGCGGAGATCCTGCCGCGAAAGCAGTGTCGCAAACTTCGGATACAACGCGTTCGACACCGGCATCGTGAGCACCTGCAGCCCGCTTACGACCAATACAGCGAGCATGTAGTGGCCGAAGCTCTCCAGTGGCAGGAGGCGGCTTAGCACTAGCTTGTCGACCTGCGTCAGCAGCAAGCCGCCGATCGCCACGCCAGACATCCACGCCGAAAACTTCCACACCCGCCGCAGGTCCGCGAAGTCGTACGGCGCATCGCGTTCGCCCACGGCGCGCTGCGCCAGCCCGCGCAGCACAATCGCGTGCACCAGGCCGAAGGCCGCCTGCACGACGAAGAACGCCTCGATGCTGCGCACGCCCCACGCCAGCACCGCGATGGTCGTGATCGCGGCGGTGATGTTAATGGTCATGCTCGTCGCCGCCGATCGCGCGAGGCGATGCGCGCCGATCAGTGCGCCGTGGTAGAGACTGATGGGCCAGCGGCACGCGAGGGTCACGCCCATCAGCGCGACAGCCTGCGCGACCGTGGCCTCCGGCAGCGACTTCGCCTGCAGCCAGTGCGCGGCGATCCACGGCGCGGCGAGCGCGACGAGCATGGCGATGATGATCGCGACGCCGATGTACACCATGCCCAGTGTTCGCAGCAGCGAGGCCGAGCGCCGCTGGTGTCCCGTTTCCGCGCCATGCGCGATCTCGCGACTAACGGTGGGGGCAAGGCCGAGGTCGAGAACTTGCAGCACCGTCTGCAGCGTCGCGTAGAAGCCAATGAGGCCGTAGGCCTCCATGCCGAGCAGGCGCAGGTAGAATGGCAGCGCCACCAGGTTGATCAGCACGACGATGACCGAGTTGGCCATCGCTGCCGCCATGTTCCGCGCCAGGCGCATACGCGCTACTCGTTGAAGTCGTCGGCGCGGTAGCCGTGCTGCGTGATCAGAGAATCGCGCTGCGCGGCGCGCAGGTCGGCCTGCGCCATCTCGCGCACGAGTTCGTCGAAGCCGATCGACTGCTCCCAGCCGAGTTCGCGCTTCGCCTTCGATGCATCGCCGAGCAGCGTGTCGACTTCGGCCGGGCGGAAGTAGCGCGGGTCGATGGCCACGATCACCTGGCCATGCCCGTCCACCCCCTGCTCGTCCAGGCCGCTGCCGCGCCATGTGAGGTCAATCTCCATCTCGCGCGCGGCCGCAGCGACGAAGTCCCGCACGCTGTGCTGGTGACCGGAGGCGATGACGTAGTCACCCGGATCATCCTGCTGCAGAACCAGCCACTGCGCGACGACATAGTCGCGTGCGTGACCCCAGTCGCGCTTGGCATCCAGGTTGCCCAGGTACAGGCACGTCTGCAGCCCGAGCTTGATCCGCGCAAGTCCACGCGTGATCTTGCGCGTGACGAAGTTCTCGCCGCGCACCGGCGACTCGTGGTTGAACAGGATGCCGTTGCTGGCGTGGATGCCGTACGCCTCGCGGTAGTTCACGGTGATCCAGTATGCGTAGAGCTTGGCGGCCGCGTATGGCGAGCGCGGGTAGAATGGTGTGGTCTCGCGCTGCGGCGTTTCCCGCACCATGCCGTACATCTCTGAGGTGGAAGCCTGGTAAAAGCGCGTGCGCTTCTGCATGTCCAAGATACGGATCGCCTCCAGAAGGCGCAGTGTGCCGAGCGCATTGGTGTCGGCCGTGTATTCTGGCTGTTCGAACGACACCGCGACGTGACTCTGCGCCGCGAGGTTATAGACCTCGTCCGGCTGGGTCTGCTGCATGATGCGGATCAGGCTCGACGAGTCGGTAACGTCACCGTGGTGCAGGAAGAACCGCACACCCTTTTCGTGCGGATCGCGATACAGATGATCGATGCGCTTGGTATTGAACGAAGAGGCGCGACGCTTGATGCCATGGACTTCGTATCCCTTTTCGAGCAGCAGCTCGGCGAGGTAGGCACCGTCTTGGCCAGTGACGCCGGTGATGAGCGCGCGCTTCACGTCAGGTGCGATCCTGTTTGTATGTGAGTGAAGTGATCTGCTCTGAGATCAGCCCAATCAGAAAAATGATCACGGCGGCGCTTAACAGCAGCGCGCTCATGTTGGTGAAGCGGCCCTGGGTTGTGAAGGTATAGCCGTAGTAGCCCAGACCCAGCAGGAAAAAGGCCGCGCCCGTGGGCGCGAAAAGCTTCAGCGGCGAATAGAGGGTGGCGATCTTGAAAATGATCAACAGAAAGCGCAGCCCATCGCGGATCGGGCGGATATGGCTCCTGCCGATGCGCTTGGCCACCGGGATCGGCACGTAGGCCACCGGATAGGCGCTGCGGAAGAAGGCCATGGTGATGGTGGTGGGATAGGAGAAGCCGTTGGGCAGCAGGTGCAGGAACTCGCGGAACTTGTCGGCGCGTACCGCGCGGAAGCCGGAGGTGAGGTCCGCGATGGGCTTGCTGGTCATCCAGCTGGCCAACTTGTTGTAGAACGCATTGGCGGCGCTGCGGCCGGCGCTGGCCTGGCCGCTGCCGTCGCGCGCACCTACCACCATGTCGTAGCCCTCGTCCAGCTTGGCCAGCAGCAGGGGGATATGCGCCGGGTCGTGCTGGCCGTCCGCGTCCATGAAAACCAGCACTTCGCCGCTGGCGGCGCGCGCGCCGCGTTTGATCGCGGCGCCGTTGCCCATGGAATACGGGGAAGTCAGCGCGCGACCGCCCGCCTCCGCCACGACCAGGGCGGTGCCGTCGCTGGAGCCGTCGTCGACCACGATCAGCTCCGCCTCGGGCAGCTGCGCGTGCAACCGCGGCAGGGTCTGCCGCAGGCCCTCGGCCTCGTTTTTTGCGGGCATGATCACGGTAACGCGCATAACTTCCCCTTTTCACGGCAAGATTAGCCTGTAACGCCGGCGGTTGCCGACGGGCCGCTCCATGGCACGTGACTTGCGGGCGTAGACTCTGAACCTTCGCCGGAGGGACGCATGAGCGCAGTACCTACAGCCAACCTGGTCGGGATCACCGGCATCGCCCGCCGCCTGGTCCTGGACGGCGCCCTGGACGAGGGCGCGGCACGCGAGGCCATGGACGCGGCGACCAAGGCCAAGAAGCCGCTGGCGACCTGGCTGCTGGACAAGCGTCTGGTGTCGCCGGGCGCTCTGTCGGCCGCGAACTCGATCGAGTTCGGCATGCCCCTGTTCGATCCGTTCGCCATGGATCCGGCCCAGAGCGCGGTGCGCCTGGTCAAGGAGGAACTGCTGCAGAAGCATGCCGTGCTGCCGCTGTTCAAGCGCGGCGGGCGCCTGTTCGTGGGCGTCAGCGACCCGACCAATACCCATGCTCTGGATGAGATCAAGTTCCACACCAATCTGGTGGTGGAGCCGATCCTGCTGGGCGCGGACCAGATCGCCCGCGTCATGGAGCAATGGCAGAACGCCAGCGACAGCCTGGACGACGCGCTCGGGGATGGCGAGGGCATGGAAGGCCTGGAGGTCTCTGGCGGCGACGACGACCTGGCCAACGCCGCCGACGCGGGTGTTGACGCCAAGGGCGACGACACTCCGGTGGTGAAGTTCGTGAACAAGGTCCTGGTGGATGCGATCCGGCGCGGCGCCTCGGACATCCATTTCGAGCCCTACGAGAACGTGTACCGGGTGCGCCTGCGCATCGACGGCCTGCTCAAGCAGATCGCCACGGTGCCGGTGAAGCTGCACCAGCGCATCGCCGCGCGCCTGAAGGTGATGGCGCAGTTGGACATCGCCGAGAAGCGGGTACCGCAGGACGGCCGGATCAAGCTCAACCTGAGCAAGAGCAAGCAGATCGACTTCCGCACCAGCACCCTGCCCACCCTGTTCGGCGAGAAGGTGGTGCTGCGCATCCTGGACAGCAGCGCCGCGCGCATGGGCATCGATAAGCTGGGCTACGAGGAAAACCAGAAGAAGCTGTTCGTTGACGCGGTGCAGAAGCCCTACGGCATGGTGCTGGTGACCGGGCCCACCGGCTCGGGCAAGACGGTGTCGCTGTACACCGCGCTGAACATCCTCAACGAGGAAGGCCGCAACATCTCCACGGTCGAGGACCCGGTGGAAATCCGCATGTCGGGCGTCAACCAGGTGCAGATGAACGTGAAGCGCGGCATGACCTTTGCCGCCGCGCTGCGCAGCTTTTTGCGCCAGGACCCGGACGTGATCATGGTCGGCGAAATCCGCGATCTGGAAACCGCGGAGATCGCGATCAAGGCGGCCCAGACCGGCCACATGGTGCTGTCCACCCTGCATACCAACGACGCGCCCCAAACCATCGCCCGCCTGATGAACATGGGCGTGGCGCCGTACAACATCACCAGCTCGGTGACCCTGGTGATCGCCCAGCGCCTGGCCCGGCGCCTGCACGAGTGCAAGCGCAAGGTGGAGCTGCCCGAGCACGCGCTGCTGGCCGAAGGCTTCACCGCCGACGAGATCCATGCCGGCCTGGAGATCTACGAGGCGGTCGGCTGCAGCGAATGCACCGAGGGCTACAAGGGCCGCACCGGCATTTACCAGGTCATGCCGATGACCGAGGAGATCCAGAACATTGTGCTGGCCGGCGGCAATGCGATGCAGATCGCGGAAGCCGCCCGGCGCAACGGGATCAACGATCTGCGCCAGTCGGCCCTGCTCAAGGTGAAGAAGGGCATGACCAGCCTGGCCGAGATCAATCGCGTCACCAAGGATTAGCGGCGGGAGCGCGTCGGGGCGCAGATCAGCCTACGGGCTGCCGGTGTAGGAGCGCCGCTTCGGCGCGACCGGATGGTGTTTGGCGTATCGGATCATGGGTCGCGCCGGAGAGGCGCTCCTACAGCCCCCCCCGGATTGTGGGTCGCGCCTGAGAGGCGCTCCTACGGGAATGAGCGGGGCGTCACGAACGCATTTTTCACTTTTGCCCGCAAACGCACTAGGATGCGGGACATGAGCGCCGGCTGGGGAGCCGCCGCGGGAGATCGATCATGGCCGTGAGCCGCACCGTCGCCAAGAAGACCACCAAGCCTGCCGCCGGCACGGCCCGCGCCGGCGTAACCCTGGACATGTTCGTCTGGGAGGGCACTGACAAGCGCGGCGTCAAGATGAAGGGCGAGCAGCAGGCCAAGAGCGCCAATCTGGTGCGGGCCGAGCTGCGCCGCCAGGGCATCAACCCGACGGTGGTCAAGACCAAGCCCAAGCCGCTGTTCGGCGGTGCCGGCAAGAAGATCTCGGCCAAGGACATCGCGATCTTCAGCCGCCAGCTGGCGACCATGATGAAATCGGGCGTGCCGCTGATTCAGTCGCTGGAGATCATCGGCAACGGCCAGAAGAATCCGAAGATGAGAACGATGGTGGACAGCCTGCGGCTGGAGATCGAGGGCGGATCCTCGATCTACGAGGCGCTGAGCAAGCATCCCATCCAGTTCGACGATCTGTACCGCAACCTGGTGCGCGCGGGCGAGTCCTCAGGCGTGCTCGAAACCATCCTGGAGACCATCGCCACCTACAAGGAAAACATCGAGACCATCAAGGGCAAGATCAAAAAGGCGCTGTTCTATCCGACCACGATCATTGCGGTGGCAATCATCGTCTGCGCGATCCTGATGATCTTCGTGGTGCCGACCTTCAAGGACGCTTTTTCGGATTACGGCGCCGATCTGCCTGCATTCACCAACCTGGTGTTTGGCATCTCCGAACTGTTCGTGAAGTTCTGGTGGCTGGTGCTGCTGGCTGGCATCGCCGGATTCGCGGGCTTCATGTACGCATACAAGCGCTCGGAAAAGATGCGCTACACCATCGATCGTTTGCTTCTGAAGATGCCGATCATCGGACAGGTGCTGCACCACTCGTCGATCGCGCGCTTCTCGCGCACGCTGGCGGTGAGCTTCAAGGCCGGTGTGCCGCTGGTGGAAGCCATGGACAGCGTCGCCGGCGCCTGCGGCAACCGCGTCTACGAGCAGGCGGTGCTGCGCATGCGCGACGACATCGCCGTGGGCTACCCGGTTAACGTTGCGATGAAGCAGGTCAACCTGTTCCCGCACATGGTGGTGCAGATGACCGCGATCGGTGAGGAAGCCGGCGCGCTGGACACCATGCTGTTCAAGGTGGCCGAGTTTTACGAGCAGGAAGTCAACAACGCGGTCGACGCGCTGAGCAGCCTGATCGAGCCGATGGTGATGGTGATCATCGGCACCCTGGTGGGCGCGATCGTGATCGCGATGTACCTGCCGATCTTCAAGCTGGCGATGACGGTCGGTTGAGGCGGGTGCCTGCCCCCACCCCGGCCCTTCCCCGCGCGTGGGGAAGGGAGAACTAGATGGCGTTCCTTGATCAGAACCCCGCACTGGGGTACCCCGCCGCGGCCGTGTTCGGCGCAGCGCTGGGCAGCTTCCTCAACGTGGTGATCCTGCGCATGCCGCGGCGGCTGGAATGGCAGTGGAAGCGCGACAGCCGCGAGATGCTGGGCGAGCCGGAGCTGTACGACCCGCCGCCGCCGGGCATCGTGGTGGAGCGCTCGCACTGCCCCCACTGCAAGGCGCAGCTGTCCTGGTACGAAAACATTCCGCTGCTCAGCTGGCTGATCCAGCGCGGCAAATGCCGTCACTGCGGCGCACCCGTGTCCGTGCAGTACCCGCTGGTGGAACTGCTGACGATGCTGTTGGTGGTGGCCTGCGTGTGGCGGTTTGGTTTCGGCTGGCAGGGGTTCGGCGCGATCGTGCTGACCTGCTTTCTGATCGCGCTGGCCGGGATCGACCTGCGCACCCAACTGCTACCCGACCAGCTGACCCTGCCGCTGCTGTGGCTGGGCCTGATCGCGGCCAGCGACAGCCTGTACATGCCGGTGAAGCCGGCTCTGCTGGGCGCGATCGCCGGGTACGTGAGCCTGTGGTCGGTGTGGTGGCTGTTCAAGCAGCTCACCGGCAAGGAAGGCATGGGGCACGGCGACTTCAAATTGCTGGCCGCGCTGGGCGCCTGGACCGGGCTGCAGGGGATCCTGCCGACGATCCTGATGTCCTCGCTGGTGGGCGCGATCATCGGCTCGATCTGGCTGGCGATGAAGGGCCGCGACCGCGCCACGCCGATTCCCTTCGGGCCGTATCTGGCCGTGGCCGGCTGGATCGTCTTCATGTGGGGCGGGCAGATGATCGACGTCTATCTGCGCTTCGCCGGGTTGCGGTAGAGCCTGCCGCGGACTCGATCCGGGGCAGAACGGACACCCGCATGCCTGACGCCCGTTGTAGGAGCGCCTCCCAGGCGCGACCGGATCAACCGGGTGTTCGTGCCAACCGGAAACCTTGGCCGCGCCGAAGCGGCGCTCCTACAGGAACGTCGCCACACTTCGAACACTGCGGCGCCGTCAGGGCCCTTGTAGGAGCGCCTCTCAGGCGCGACCGGATCAACCGGACGTTCCTGCCAACCGGAAACCTTGGTCGCGCCGAAGCGGCGCTCCTACAGGAACGTCGCCACTTCGAACACTGCGGCGCCGTCAGGGCCCTTGTAGGAGCGCCTCTCAGGCGCGACCGGATCAACCGGACGTTCCTGCCAACCGGAATCCCCGGTCGCGCCGAAGCGGCGCTCCTACATAATCTCGGGATGAGCGATTACATCATCGGCCTCACCGGCGGCGTTGCCTCGGGCAAGAGTGAGGTGGCGCTTCGCTTCGCGGCGCGAGGCATAACCGTCGCCGACGCAGACGTGGCAGCGCGCGCAGCCGTCGAGCCCGGGAGCGAGGGGCTTGCCGAAGTGGTCGCCGCGTTCGGCCCACAGGTCCTGCTGCCCGACGGCACGCTGGACCGTGGCGCGATGCGCCGACTGGTGTTCGACGATGTCGATGCGCGCAAACGCCTGGAGGCGATCGTGCATCCGCGGGTGCGCGCCCAGCTGCAGGGGCAATGCGCGACCGCGCCCGGCGCCTATGCGATCGCCGCGATTCCGCTGCTCACCGAGGGCGGCGGGCGGAACGCATACCCGTGGCTCGACCGGATCCTGCTGGTGGACGTGCCCGAAGCCGTGCAGGCCGAACGGGTCATGGCCCGCGACCGGGTCGATGCCGAGCTGGCTCGCAAGATGATCGCCGCGCAAGCCACGCGCGCCCAACGCCTGGCGATCGCCGACGACATCATCGTCAATGACGGCGTGCTCGACGACCTCGATGCCCACGTCGAAGCCCTGCACCGGCGGTATCTGGCCTTCGCGGCGATGTAGGAGCGCCTGCAGGGGCGACCGGGTCAACCAGGCGTCGTGCCCACCGGATACCCCGGTCGCGCCGAAGCGGCGCTCCTACAGGAATGTCGCCACCTCCGAACAATGCGGCGCCATCATGGCCTTTGTAGGAGCGCCTCTCAGGCGCGACCGGATCAGACGGGCGTTCGTGCGAACCGAACACACCTTGGTCGCGCCGAAGCGGCGCTCCTACAGGTAGATGCAGTTCCAGTAGGGGTAGTCGGCAACATCTGCGACCAGGCCTGCGCGGACGGGATTGGCGATGATGTAGCGCGCCGCGATGAGCATATCTCCCTCACGCCGCAGTGCACGGTCGTGGAAACCTCGCGACCAGACTTGACCTGAGGTTGCGGAAACCTGATTGGCGTTGCGCGCAGTCGTCACCTTCAGTCGCGTCACCACCCCCGAGAGCGACTCCTGGCATCCGAGCTGGAGCAGCCAATGCGCGTGATCGGGCATGAGCACCCACGCGACCAGGACTGCATCGCCGTGCCGGGCGAACGCGTGCATCGCACGGCATGCTGCCCAAGCAGGTTCGAACCAGTTGAAGACCGGCCTGCGCCGGCGGGTTGTGGTTGTGACCAGGTAGGCCTGCCCTGGTTGCGACCAGCGGCCATGACGCAGGGCGCGGTGCCCGGATGGAGTTGGTCGATCCATTCGAAGAGCGTGCCGATCCCGCATCAGGATTGGGATCGGCGCATTTCTCGGATGTGCATCGGAAAAGTCCCGAATCTGCAAGAGCGCCTGTGTGGCGCGACCGCAGCAATCGGGCGTCAACCGCGCACCGGATACCCCGGTCGCGCCGGAGCGGCGCTCCTGCAGGAGCGTCACCACCTTCGAACAATGCGGCAACTTCAGGGCCTTTGTAGGAGCGCCTCTCAGGCCCGACCGGATTAACCGAGTGTTGACCGCGCAACGGACGCTCCGGTCGCGCCGAAGCGGCGCTCCTACAGGGAGCCCTACCCCCACAAGCCGCGAATGGCGGCGATGCCCTGGGCGCCGTGCGCTCGGGCTTCGGCCAGGTCTGCGGGGGTGAGGCCGCCGATCGCATAGAGCGGGAGCGAGGCGTGTTCGCGCAGGGCGGCGAAGGCGGGCCAGCCGATGCCGGCGATGCCGGGATGCGAAGCCGTTTCGCGCAAGGGGCCGACCACGGCGAAGTCGCAGCCCAGGCGCTCGGCGTGGCGTAGTTCGTCCAGGTCGTGGCAGGAGGCCGCCACCAGCTGGCCGGCAGGCAGCGGGCGCTGCGGCAGCGCAGCCAGCTGCGCGGCGCGCAGATGCACGCCCGTGCCCAGCGCCGAGGCCAGGGCGATGTCGGCGTTGATCAGGACCTCGACCCCGGCGGTGCGGCACAGCCCAACGGCGCGCGCGCACAGCGCGGCCCAGCGCGGCGCATCGGTGCCGGCATGGCGCAGCTGGACGCGGCCGACGCCGCTGTGCAGTGCGCGCTGCAGGCGGTCGAGCCAGGCCGCATCGTCATCGCCCGGGGACGGCGTCACCAGATAGCGATCCGGCTGCTGCAGCGCCGCGACCACGGGGCGGTCGGCCGCCGGCATCGGATAGCTGCTGAGCTTGGGCGGCGGCACCCAGGCCAGCGCCTGTCCGTCCAGACCCTTGGGCGTACCGCGATAGCCGGCGATCTGGCGCACGTCCAGCCGCAGGCGCTTGTGCGGATAGCGGTGCGGCACCGCGATCACCGGCGTGCCGATCCGGACCTCGATGCCGAGCTCCTCGCGCAGTTCGCGCGTCAGCGCCTGTTCGGGCGTCTCGCCGGGATCGACCTTGCCACCGGGGAACTCCCACAGCCCCGCCAGATCGCGTCCGCGCGTACGCCGGGCCAGCAGGATCCGCCCGCGCGGATCGGTGATGACACCGGCGACGACGTGGATCAGGCGATGGGATTGGGGATTCGGGATTGAGGATTCGTCAGGGCGCGTCTGCTGCTTCGTCGCCGGGCTGCTCGACGAATCAGAATGCTCGCCACGCTCGGATCGACTGCTTTTGACTTTCACGAATCCCGGATCCCGATTCCCGGCTCTTACGCGAGCTGTCCATGGCAGTGCTTGTACTTCTTCCCGCTGCCGCAGGGGCACGGATCGTTGCGACCGACCTTGGCGCCCTCGCGCACGATGGTCGCCGGCGCCGCGGCTGCCGTGCCCTGCCCGGCCGCGAATTCGGCCGCTTCCTCGTCGGCGCCCAGGCCGCCGGCTTCGGCATGCTGGAACTGCATCTGCCGCGCCATCGCCTCGGCGCGTGCGCGCTCGGCGGCTTCGGCCTGCACGATTTCTTCCTCGGTGCGGATGCGCACCCGCGCCAGCAGAGTGATCACCTCGCGCTTGACCTTGTCCAGCATCTCGCTGAACAGCTCGAAGGCTTCCTTCTTGTATTCCTGCTTGGGCTGCTTCTGCGCATAGCCGCGCAGGTGGATGCCCTGGCGCAGGTAGTCCATGCGCGCCAGGTGCTGCTTCCAGTTCTCGTCGAGCACGTTGAGCATGATGTGCTTCTCGAGCATGCGCATGTTCTCGGCGCCGATCTGCGCTTCCTTGTCGGTGAACACCTTGGCCACGGTGTCCTGCACCTCGCGCATGATCGTTTCGGCGTCCAGCTCGGTGCGGGCCGCGGCCTCCTGCACCAGCGGCATCTGCACGCCGTACTCCTCGCGCAGCGCGGCTTCCAGGCCCGGAAGATCCCACTGGTCGTCGATCGAGTTGGCCGGGACGTGCCGCTCGACCAGGTCGGCGACGACGTCGGCGCGGATGCCCTCGACGTTCTCCTGCACGCTCTCGGCTTCCAGCAGCTCGTCGCGCTGGCCGTAGATCACCTTGCGCTGGTCGTTGTTGACGTCGTCGAAGTCGAGCAGGTTCTTGCGGATGTCGAAGTTGTGGGCCTCGACCTTGCGCTGCGCGTTGGCGATCTGCTTGGTCACCAATGGCGACTCGATGATGTCGTCTTCCTTCAGGCCCATGCGCGCCATGACCCGCTGCACCCAGTCGGCGGCGAAGATGCGCATCAGGTTGTCTTCCAGCGACAGGTAGAAGCGGGACGAACCCGGATCGCCCTGGCGGCCGGAGCGGCCACGCAGCTGGTTGTCGATGCGCCGCGACTCGTGGCGTTCGGTGCCCACGATGTGCAGGCCGCCTGCGGCCTTGACCGCGTCGTGGCGTTGCTGCCATTCGGCCTTGACGCGTTCGCGCTCGGCTTCGCCCGCGTCCTCGGGCAGCTCCGCCAGCGCCGCTTCGAGCGAACCGCCGAGCACGATATCGGTACCACGGCCGGCCATGTTGGTGGCGATGGTGACCGCGCCGGGCATGCCGGCGTTGGCGACGATATGCGCTTCGCGCTCGTGCTGCTTGGCGTTGAGCACCTCGTGGGCGATGCCGGCTTCGCGCAGCTGTTCGCTGAGCAGTTCCGAGACCTCGATCGAGGTCGTGCCCACCAGCACCGGCTGGTTGCGCGCTGCGCACTCCTTGATCTCGTTGACCACGGCGCGGTACTTGCCCGCGCGGTTGAGGAAGACCTGATCGGAATGGTCCTTGCGCACCATCGGCCGGTGGGTCGGGATCACCACCACCTCGAGCCCGTAAATGCTCTGGAACTCGTAGGCCTCGGTATCGGCGGTGCCGGTCATGCCGGCGAGCTTGCCGTACATGCGGAACAGGTTCTGGAAGGTGATGCTGGCGAGGGTCTGGTTCTCGCGCTGCACCGGCACGCCTTCCTTGGCTTCGACCGCCTGGTGCAGGCCGTCGGACCAGCGCCGGCCCGGCAGGGTACGGCCGGTGAATTCGTCGACGATCACCACTTCGCCGTCGCGGACGATGTAGTCGACATCGCGCTGATAGATGGCGTGGGCGCGCATCGCCGCGTTGAGGTGATGGACCACATGGATGTTGTGCGCGGCGTACAGGCTGTCGTCGCCTTCCAGGATCCCGGCACGGCGCAGCAGTTCCTCGGCGTGCTCCTGCCCGGCTTCGGACATGTGCACCTGCTTGCCCTTCTCGTCCACCCAGTAGTCGCCCTCGCCTTCCTCTTCCTTCTGCCGGGTGAGCGAGGGCACGATCCGGTTGACCTTGAGGTACAGCTCCGGCGATTCGTCGGCCGGCCCGGAAATGATCAGCGGGGTGCGCGCCTCGTCGATCAGGATCGAGTCGACTTCGTCCACGATCGCGTAGTGCAGCCCGCGCTGGAACCGGTCTTCCTTGGCCAGCGCCATGTTGTCGCGCAGGTAATCGAAGCCGAATTCGTTGTTGGTGCCGTAGGTGATATCGCTTGCGTAGGCGGCGTGCTTGTCCGAGTGCGGCATGCCCGGGTACACCACGCCCACGCTCAGGCCCAGCCAGTTGTAGAGCCGGCCCATCCAGGCCGCGTCGCGCCGGGCCAGGTAATCATTGACCGTCACCACGTGCACGCCCTTGCTGGCCAGGGCATTGAGGTAGACCGGCAGCGTCGCGACCAGGGTCTTGCCCTCGCCGGTGCGCATCTCGGCGATCTTGCCCATGTGCAGGATCATGCCGCCGATCAGCTGCACGTCGTAATGACGCATGCCCAGCACCCGCACGCTGGCCTCGCGGCAGACGGCGAAGGCCTCCGGCAGCAGCTTGTCCAGCGATTCGCCTGCCTCCACCCGCGCCTTCAGTTCCGGGGTCTTGGCCTGCAGTTCCGCGTCGCTGAGCGCCTGCATCTGTGGCTCGAACGCGTTGACCTTGGCGACGATGCCTTCCAGGCGTTTGATCAGGCGTTCGTTGCGGCTACCGAAGACGGAAGTGAGCAGGCGGTTGAGCATGGAGGCGGCAGATCCTGGAGGAGGCGGGACGCGGTACGGCGCGGTCTCCGCGACAAATAAAAAAGGGCGCTGGGCGCCCTTCTTTGGCAACGCGCGATTGTACTTGGAGACGCCTGCTCAGGGTATCAAGGCGGCTGCGACCGGGCCGCCCGGGCAATGCCGGATATCCCGCGCGTCGGGAACGTAGCCCCGACCCCGGATCGAGTCCGGGGCAGGCTCTACGCGCGCTTGAAGCCCTGCTGACCGAGGAACTTGCGCGGATTGACCACGCGCCCGTTCTCCCAGACCTCGAAATGCACGTGCGCGCCGGTGGAACGCCCGGTGGAGCCGGCCTTCGCCAGTTCCTGCCCGACCCGCACGAGCTGCCCGACCTGGACCAGTAGCCGTGAGTTGTGCGCGTAACGGGTCACGTAGCCATTGCCGTGGTCGACTTCGACCACGTTGCCGTAGCCGCTGCGCCGACCCGAATAGCTGACCACGCCGTCGGCGACCGCCACCACCGGATCGCCGGTGTTGGCGTCGAAGTCGATGCCCTTGTGGTACTGGCTGCCGCCGCCGAACGGATCGGCACGGCCGCCGAAGCCGGAGGTGATGTAGCTGTGCGCCACCGGCGCCCGCGAGGGCGTCGCGTCGGCTTCGAGCTTGCGGTTGAACAGCAGCGACTCGAGCACCGACAGCTGCCGGCCCGACGCGCTGAACTGGGTTTGCAGTGCGGCCATGCCGGCGCGCAGTTCGCCCGGCGCCATGTCGCGCACCGGGCCGTCGCCACCGATCGCCACCGGCTTGTCGAAATCGAATTCCCCGTCGCCCAGCTGGCCTGCCTGGGTCAGGCGCTCGCCTAGGGCGTTGAGGCGGTTGGCCTGGGCCTGCAGCTCTCCCAGGCGCGCGGCCAGGGCGTTGACCTCGCGCTGGGCGGCATCGATCTGCCCGGCCTGCTGCGCGGCGTGGTCCGCGAGGCGTGCATGCTCGGCGAAGCCGACTGTATCGCGCAGCCCGGCGCCGGCGGCAATGCCCACCGCGACCAGCAGTACGCTGGCGACCGCAGGGTTGCAGAAGGCCGAACCGTAGACATGCTGGCCCAGGCGGGTGAACCTGTGACCGAAGTTCTGCAAGGCCTGTTGGAGTTTTCTCATCGCGATATCGTCATCCGATTCATCTGGCGCCGGGTCTGGGCCGAAAAGCCCGGGGCAGCCGCAGCAGGCACTCGACGCGCTGCTGCTGGGTGCCGCCGGTGATCCCGTGCGGCGTGCGCTTTGGCTCGACGCTCTGGATCAGCGATTGCGTACCTGCCTGTCGCCGCCGCTGGCCGCGCATGCGCAGCTGGCGAACGTGGATCGCGACCGGCTCGTTTTCATCGTCGACGCCCCGGTCTGGCACGCGAAACTGCGCATGGCCGGACCGCAACTGCTCGACGCTGCCCGCTCCCTCGGGCTGCAGGTGACCACCTTGGTCGTCCGGGTGGGACGTCCACCCGCGCAGGCCACAGGACCTGCACGGCAACGGGCCGAACCGATGTCGGCGTCGGCGCGCCAGGCGCTTGATGCGGCGCTCGCGAGCCTGGACGACTCGCAGCACGGGCGCACATCATCGACCGGACGCAATTCCGACTGACTGGCCGCAACCTCCCCAAAGTTCCGTTTGGACGCGGCCATCCGACAGCGGACGCGGCATGCTACCGGTCAAGGGTGCGTGAAGGGTTAATAGATCGCTTATATTTCGCTAACGAAATGTTAGAATTTCGTTATTTCCACCATCGCCCGGCGGTCTGCGTTCAGGCCGTCTGCAGGCCCGCGGTGTAGGCGACAGGCACGGGCGTGCCTTGCGGGAAGGTCACCTCTTCCCAGGCCTCGGCGCTGGCCAGCAAGGCGCGGACCAGCTTGTTGTTGAGGGCATGGCCGGACTTGAAGCCCTCGAAGGCGCCGATGATCGGGTGGCCGGCCAGGTACAGGTCGCCGACCGCGTCCAGGATCTTGTGGCGCACGAATTCGTCCGCGTAACGCAGCCCGTCCTCGTTCAGCACGCGGAACTCGTCGAGCACGATCGCATTGTCCATCGAACCGCCCAGACCGAGGTTGCGCTCGCGCATGAACTCCAGGTCGCGCATGAAGCCGAAGGTGCGTGCGCGGCTGACTTCCTTGACATAGGTGGTGGTGGAGAAGTCGACCTCGGCGCGGGACTGCGCCGCCGGGATCGCCGGATGGTCGAACTGCACGGTGAAGCCGAGCTTGAACCCGTCGTAGGGCTCGAAGCGCGCAACCTTGTCGCCTTCGCGCACCTCGACCGCCTGGCGGATTCGGATGAAACGCTTGGGTGCGGCCTGTTCCTGGATGCCTGCCGACTGCAGCAGGAACACGAACGGGCCGGCCGAGCCGTCCATGATCGGCACTTCGGGCGCCGACAGGTCGACGATGCAATTGTCGATGCCCAGTCCGGCCAGGGCGGACAACAGGTGCTCGACCGTCATAACCTTGCCAGCGCCCTGCGACAGGCCGGTGCACAACATGGTCTCAGTGACCAGATCGGCGCGCGCGGGCAACTCGACCACCGGATCCAGATCCGTGCGGCGGAACACGATGCCGGCGTCGATCCCGGCCGGCCGCAATGTCATGTAGACCTTCTGCCCGCTATGCAGCCCGACGCCGGTGGCGCGGATGGTGTTCTTCAGGGTGCGCTGCTGGGGCATCAGGAGGGGATCGAATCGGGATGCGCGGCGGGGGACTGCGCTTTAACGCAAATCTGACGTTATACGACCGCGAAGATTAGCACGCGGCCAGCTGAACCTGAATGGAAGGGATGGGGCCAGCCTGAGCGACTTCTGTGGGAGCGAGCTTGCTCGCGAACGCCCTCCCCTGGCACTTGGAACTGTCGGGATCAAAGGCAATCGCGGCCAAGGCCGCTCTCACAAGACCGCTCCCACGAGAGCCTATGACATCGCAGACGCAAGCGGGTCGGCGAAACGGGCCGGCCTCGCGCGGAGGCCGACCGAAGCTGTGCCCGCGGGGCCGGCGCAGGCCCCTGGGCAAGAGGACGACGGACCAGGTCTTTAGTCCGCCTGCCGACGCAGGAACGCCGGAATATCCAGATAGCTGCTGTCGTTGCCGAAATCAGCCACCGCGGGCGATGCAGACGGCTCGCTGCGACCACCGCGCAGGGCCGAGGCGAAGCCCGGCGCCGGCGCGGCCACCGGCGCGAAGTCGTCGTGGCCGAACTCCGGCTGGCCGGTGGTGGCATTGCGCACCAGCTTGATCGGGGTACGCAGCGCCTCGCGCTCGGGCACCCGGCCCGACTGGCGGGCGGCCGCCCGGTTGAGGCCGGTCGCGACCACGGTGACCCGCACGTCGTCCTGCATGTCCGGGTCGAGCACGGTGCCGATGACAACGGTCGCGTCTTCCGAGGCGAAGTTCTCGATCGTGCGGCCGACCTCGTCGAATTCGGCCATGGTGAAGTCCGGACCGGCGGTGATGTTGACCAGGATGCCGTTGGCACCGGACAGGTTGACGTCGTCGAGCAGCGGGTTCTGGATCGCCGCTTCAGCCGCGGCCTGCGCCCGATCATCGCCACGGGCGTTGCCCGTGCCCATCATCGCCAGGCCCATCTCGCTCATCACGGTGCGCACGTCGGCGAAGTCGACGTTGATCAGGCCGGGGCGCACGATCAGGTCGGCGATGCCCTGCACGGCGCCGAGCAGCACGTCGTTGGCGGCGCGGAAGGCCTGGATCATGGTCGCGTTCCTGCCGAGTACCGTAATCAGCTTCTCGTTGGGAATCGTGATCAGCGAATCGCAGTGCTGCGACAGATCCTCGATGCCCTTGAGCGCCACCTGCATGCGGCGGCGGCCCTCGAACGGGAACGGCTTGGTCACCACCGCCACGGTCAGGATGCCCATCTCCTTGGCCAGCTGCGCCACCACCGGCGCCGCACCCGTGCCGGTGCCGCCACCCATGCCGGCGGTGATGAAGACCATGTCCGAGCCGTCCAGGGCTTCCATGATGCGCTCGCGGTCCTCGAGCGCGGCCTGGCGGCCGACCTCGGGGTTCGCACCCGCGCCCAGTCCCTTGGTGACGTTGGTGCCCAGTTGCAGCTGCAGCTTCGCGCCGCAGTTCTTGATCGCCTGTGCGTCGGTGTTGGCGGTGATGAATTCAACGCCGTCGACGCTGTTGTTGACCATGTGGGCGACCGCGTTGCCACCGCCGCCGCCTACGCCAATGACTTTGATGGTGGCGTTGGGAGCCATCTTCTCTACCAGTTCGAAATGCGCCATGACCGTGTCCTCTTGATTTAGTTATGTGTAGCTGTGTTCGTGGTTCGGATAGCCAAGTACTTCATCGTCGTCGCCCTGCCCGCCTGCATGGCCGCCGCATCTGCGTGCTGCCGCGACCGTTCCTGCACATCAGAATTCACCCCGGTACCAGTCCTTCAACTTGTTGAAGAAACTGCCTGCGCGACCGGTCGGGATCATCGGCCGGCGCGGATGTTCGATCTGGCTGCCCATCAGCAGCAGGCCGACGCCGGTGGCATGCACCGGATTGCCGACCACTTCGCCCAGGCCGGTAACGTGCTGCGGGATGCCCACGCGCACCGGCATCTGCAGCATTTCCTCGGCCAGCTCGATCACGCCTTCCATCTTCGAGGCGCCGCCGGTGAGCACCATGCCGGCGCGCACTAGTTCCTCGAATCCGCTGCGGCGCAGTTCGGCCTGCACCATCTCGAAGATTTCCTCGTACCGTCCCTGCACCGCCTGCGCCAGCGCGTGGCGCGGCAGGCGACGCGGCGGACGGTCGCCCACGCTCGGCACCTGGATGCTTTCCTCGGCCGTGGCCAGTTGCGCCAGGGCGCAGGCGTAGCGCACCTTGATCTGCTCGGCCTCGGGCGTGGGCGTGCGCAGCATGTGCGCGATGTCGTTGGTGACGTGGTCGCCGGCGATCGGCAGCGACGCGGTGTGGCAGATCGCGCCCTGCACGAACACGGCGAGATCCGTGGTGCCCGCGCCGATGTCGACCAGCACCACGCCAAGCTCGCGCTCGTCGCCAGTCAGCACTGCGGTGGCCGAGGCCAGCGGCGCCAGGATCAGGTCGTCCACCTGCAGCCCGCAGCGCTGCACGCACTTGCTGATGTTGGCCGCGGCCGACTGCGCGCATACGACCAGGTGCGCATGCACCTCCAGGCGCACGCCGGTCATGCCGACCGGGTTGCGGATGCCTTCCTGCGAATCGTCGAGCACGTATTCGCGCGGGATCGCGTGCAGGATCTTCTGGTCGGCGGGGATCGCGACCGCCTTGGCCGCGTCGAGCACCCGGTCGAGATCAGCGTAGGTCACCTCGCCATCGCGGATCGGCACGATCCCCGGCGAGTTCTTGCACTGCACGTGGTTGCCGGAGATCGACGCGTACACGCTGCGGATCTCGCAGCCGGCCATCAGCTCGGCTTCCTCGACCGCGCGCTGGATGGATTGCACCGTGGATTCGATATCGACGACGACGCCGCGCTTGAGCCCGCGCGATTCGTGGGTGCCGATCCCGATCACCTCGATCGGGTTGCCGGGCGAGTATTCGCCCACCAGCGCAACCACCTTCGACGTGCCGATGTCGAGGCCCACGATCAACGTCTTGTCGCCTTTGCGATTCATGATCTTTCCTGCTGCAGAACCTGCATCGTTTTCCGGTGGGTCATGGCGGGCATGCCGGTCTGGTCATCGATGGCCGGGCGCTCGCCGGCCGCAGCAGACGACTCGACGGCGTCCGCTTGCTCGCGGCTGCCCGCCCAGACCAACGCGAAACCATTCGTGTAGCGCAGGTCGGCGCGCTGCAGCGGCTGCCGCTTCTGCGCCAGCAGTTGCGGCAGCAGGCGCGCGAAGCGCTGCAGGCGCAGGCGCGCCTCGCTGCTGCCCACCACGACCTGGCTGCCATCCGACAGCGCCAGCGACCAGCTGCCGCGCGCGTCGAGCGTGAGCGTTTCAACCTTCAAATTGTTGGGCCCGAACAACGCGCGCGATTCGTTGTAGAGCGCGACCACGTCGGCGACGCGCGCGTCGGGGCCCTGGAGCTGGGGCAAGCCCTTGGGCGGCACCAGGTTGCCGCGCGGGAAGATGCGTCCATGCTCGGAGAGCAGACGATCCTTGCCCCAGAGCGCGAATGGGCGGTGTTCGGCGATCCGCACTTCCAGCACGTCCGGCCAGCGCTTGTGCACTTCGGCGCGCTCGACCCAGGGCAGCTGCGCGACCGCCGCCTGGGCATCGTCCAGGCGCACGGCGAAGAACCCCTGGCGCGCGAATGGAAGCACAGCGGCGCGCACGCGCTGCGCATCGACCCGCTTGAGCTCGCCCTGCAGACGCAGCGTGCGCAGCGGCCAGCGGTCGGCACCGATCCAGCCGTTGACCACGGCCACGACCGGCAGCGCCACCAGCGCCAGCGCCAGCGTCCACGCCAGGATGCGCAGCAGCGCGCTCACGGCCGCGGCTCCAGGGTCTGTTCCAGGATCCGCCAGCACAGCTCGTCGAATTCCACGCCGAGCTGGCGCGCGCCCTTGGGCACCAGCGAATGGCTGGTCATGCCGGGCGCAGTGTTCACTTCCATCAGCGCGAAGCGGCCGTCGGCGTGGCGCATCACGTCCACGCGTCCCCATCCGCTGCATCCGGCAGCACGGAATGCGGCCAACGACAGGCGCCGGATCTCTTCTTCTGCATCGCCTTCCAGGCCGGGACAGAGGTATTGCGTGTCGTCGGAGACGTACTTGGCGTGGTAGTCGTACCAGTCGCCGGCGGGCACGATGCGGATCGAAGGCAGCGCCACGTCGCCGAGGATGCCGACCGTGTATTCGCCGCCGGCGACCAGCTGCTCGGCCAACAGTTCGCCGTCGTATCCGCGCGCGAATTCGATCGCAGGCGCCAGTTCGGCGTCGCTGGTGACGCGGAATACGCCGACACTGGAACCCTCCGCCGATGGCTTGATGAACACGGGCAGGCCCAGTTCGCGCACGGCTGCCGCAATGTCCGCACCTGGCGGCAGACGCACGAAGCGCGCGGTCGGCAGCCCTTCTGCCAGCCACACCTGCTTGGTGCGGATCTTGTCCATGGTCAGGGCCGAACCGAGCACACCAGGCCCGGTGTACGGCACCCGCAAGGCTTCGAGCAGGCCCTGCAGCACGCCGTTCTCGCCCACACCGCCGTGCAGGATGTTGAACACCCGGTCGAAACGCCGGCTTCTATCGGAGTGGTCCTGCAGTTCGCGGATCAGGTTGGCCACGCCGTCGACGCTGTCGGCCTTGACCCCGCGCGCGCGCAGGGCTTCGAGCACGTTGCGGCCCGAATCGAGCGACACCTCGCGCTCGGAACTGTCGCCGCCCATCAATACGGCAACGCGCCCGAACACGGCGGCATCGTCCACGCGCAACGGCGGCAGCTGCGGGGCGGCCATCATCGATCGCCTCCCAGGCCCTGCGCCGCGATCTGCTGCGCGGCATGGCCGATATCGCCCGCGCCCATCATCAGCAACAGGTCGCCATCGGCGAGGATGTCGGGCAGCACGTCGGCGAGCTCGCCGGCCGATGCCACCACGACCGGATCGATGCGCCCGCGCGCGCGGATCGCGCGCGCCAGCGATTTCGCGTCGGCACCGGCGATCGGCGCTTCGCCCGCCGGATACACCTCGGTCAGGACCACGGTGTCGGCCTGGGAGAGCACGCTGGCGAAGTCGTCGAACAGGTCGCGGGTGCGGCTATAGCGGTGCGGCTGGAACGCCACCACCAGCCGTCGCTCCGGCCAGCCGCCGCGCGCCGCCTCGAACACCGCGGCCAGTTCGCGCGGATGGTGGCCGTAGTCGTCGACCAGCACGACCTGACCACCGCCGCGCAGCGGCAGGGTCGCCAGCTCGTTGAAGCGGCGTCCCACGCCGGCGAAGGTCTGCAGCGCGCGCGCGATGGCATCGGCCGCCACGCCCAGCTGCCAGCCGACCGCAGCGGCAGCCAGCGCGTTCTGCACGTTGTGGCGGCCGGGCATGGCCAGCGACACCTGCGTGCACGAACCATCCGGCAGGCACAGGTCGAAGTTCATCCGCCCGCCCGTCTGCAGCAGGCGCTCGGCGCGCACGTCGGCGTGTTCGTCGAGGCCGTAGGTCATCACGTGGCGCGGCATGTCGGCGGCGAGCTTCGCCACTTCCGGATCGTCGATGCACAGGATCGCCAGGCCATAGAACGGCAGCCTGTGCAGGAACTCGGAGAACGCGGCCTGGACCCTTGCGAAATCGCCGCCATAGTTCTCGAGGTGATCGGCGTCGATGTTGGTGACCACCGCGATCAGCGGATCCAGGCGCAGGAAGCTGCCGTCGCTCTCGTCGGCTTCGGCCACCAGCCACTGCCCACTGCCCAGGCGCGCGTTGGCGCCGGCGGCCAGCAGCTGCCCGCCGATGACGAAGGTCGGATCCAGCCCGCCCTCGGCCAGCACGCTGGCGGTAAGCGAGGTGGTGGTGGTCTTGCCGTGTGTGCCGGCCACCGCGATGCCGCGACGGAAGCGCATCAGTTCGGCCAGCATCTCGGCGCGCGGCACGATCGGGATCCGCTGCGCGCGCGCTTCGAGCAACTCCGGGTTGTCCGGCTTGATCGCACTCGACACCACGATGCAATCCGCGCCGAGCACGTTGGCCGCCGTATGGCCCTTGTGGATCGTCGCGCCGAGCTTGGCCAGGCGCTGGGTGGTGGCGCTGTCGGCCTGGTCGGAACCGGACACTTCGTAGCCAAGGGTGCACAGCACTTCGGCGATGCCGCTCATGCCCGCGCCGCCGATGCCGACGAAATGCACGCGTCGGTGCGCCTGTGCCAGGTCACCGGTGGTCTGCAGCCGGCGTTCGTGCAGGCGGGCCATCATGTCGTCTTCCTCAGGCCGAGCACGTTGTTGCCGGGCACGCTTCTGCCGGGTCCGCTTTTACCAAGCCCGCTCTTGCCGAGCCCGGGCTCGACACGCTGGCGCAGACGGCTGGTGCCGCGCTCGGCCGCCACGTCGGCCGGGATCGGCTGGCTCATCGCCGGCGAACCCGTGGACGGTTGTGCCGCTTCGCCGCGCAGGCGTGCGACCTGGCGCTCGGCGCGATCGAGCTCGTACGAGACCCGCAACAGCACGCCGATCGCGGCGCAGGTCATCAGCACACTGGAACCGCCCGAGGAAATCAGCGGCAGGGTCAGTCCCTTGGTCGGGAGCAGACCGAGATTCACCCCAATCGATACCAGGCTCTGCAGGGCGATCCACAGCGCGATCCCGAACGCGCAGTAGCCGGCGAAATGACGCCGCATCTCCACGCACTTCAGGCCCACCCAGAACGCCCGGCCGACGAGCAGCGCATACAGGCCGATCACCAGGCAGACCCCAGCGAAGCCGAGCTCCTCGGCGATCACCGCCATGATGAAGTCGGTATGCGCCTCGGGCAGGTAGGCCAGCTTCTGCACCGAGCCGCCCAGGCCGACGCCGAACCACTCGCCGCGTCCGACCGCCATCAGCGCATTGGTCAGCTGGTAGCCGCTGCCGAACGGATCCGCCCATGGGTCCACGAACGAGGTGAAGCGGCGCATGCGATACGGCTCGGCGATCGCGATCATGGCCAGCACCGGCAGACCGACCAGGACCGGGCCGAACATGCGCGGCATGTTCACGCCGCCGAGCACCAGCATGCCGGCGGTAATCGCCAGCAGCAGCGAGGACGAACCGAAATCCGGCTGCATCAGGATCAAGGCGACCAGCGCCACCGATACGCCGAGCGGCTTGAGCATGGCCGGCCAGGTCGCATTGACCTGGTCGCGGAAACGCACCAGGTAGCTGGCAAGCCAGAGGATGAAAAGCAGCTTGACCGCCTCCACCGCCTGGAACTTCACCACCACCAGCTGCAGCCAGCGCCTGGCACCGTTGACGCTGCTGCCGATGCCCGGCACGAACACCAGCAGCAGCAGCACGAAACACAGCAGCAGCATCAGCTGGCTGTTCTGGTCCAGGGTTTTGAGTTCGACCCGCATCGCCACGAACGCCAGGCCCATGCCGCAAGCCAGGAACAGCAGGTGGCGGACCAGGAAATAGAACGGGCCGACCTCGTGGTTCTCGCCAATGGCGATCGAACTCGAGGCGACCATCACCACGCCCAGCCCCGCGAGCGCGAAGAACGAGATCAGCAGCCACGGGTCGAAGCGGCCCTGGATCGCATCGAGCCGGGTCGCCTGGCGGACGGTTTCGCCGCTGCCGACTTCGTAACGCATCTGGTCGAAGGGCCGGGTCATCAGCGCACCTTCAACGTGGCCAGCCCGACCAGCACCAGGATCACCGAGATGATCCAGAAGCGCACGATCACGCGGGGCTCCGGCCAGCCCTTGAGTTCGAAGTGATGGTGGATCGGCGCCATCCGGAACACGCGCTTTCCGGTGAGCTTGAACGAGGCAACCTGGATCATCACCGAGAGCGTCTCGATGACGAAGATCCCGCCCATGATCACCAGCACCAGTTCCTGGCGCACGATCACCGCGACCGTACCGAGCACCGCGCCCAGTGCCAGCGCGCCGATGTCGCCCATGAACACCATCGCCGGGTAGGTGTTGAACCAGAGGAAGCCCAGGCCCGCACCGGCGATCGCAGCGCAGATGATCACCAGCTCGCCCGCACCTGGCACCGCCGGGATCTGCAGGTATTTGGAGAACTCGGCATGGCCCGAGGCGTAGGCGAAGATGCCCAGCGCGCACGCGACCAGCACCGAAGGCATGATCGCCAGGCCATCCAGGCCATCAGTCAAATTGACTGCGTTGGAGAACCCGACGATCCAGAAATAGGCGATGGCGACGAAGCCGATCCCCGCCAGCGGCAGCGCCACCGACTTGAACAATGGCAGGTAGAAGGTGGTGGCGGCCGGCACATCGGCGTAGGCATACAGGTAGTAGCCGGCCGCCAGGCCCAGGATCGACTGGCACAGATACTTCCAGCGCGACTTCATTCCGTTGGGATCGCGCTTGACGATCTTCAGCCAATCGTCGTACCAGCCGATCGCGCCGAAGCCGATCATCACCACCAGGACCACCCACACGTACTTGTTGCGGAGGTCGCCCCATAGCAGCACCGAAGCCAGCACCGTCAGCAGGATCAGCGCGCCACCCATGGTCGGCGTACCGGCCTTGGTGAAGTGGGTCTGGGGACCGTCGCTGCGGATCGGCTGGCCCTTGAACTCGGCCAGCTTGCGGATCATCGCCGGGCCCCACCACAGCGATAGCGCAAGCGCGGTCAGCGCCGCAAGAATGCCGCGGAAGGTCAGGTAGCCGAACAGGCCGAACAGGCCTTCGAGCTGCTGCAGCCAGCGGGTCAGTTCAAGCAGCATGCGCGCCCTCCTGTTCCAGCAACTGCCGGACAACGCGATCCATCGCACTGCCGCGCGATCCCTTCACCAGGATCGTGGGAGCCGTAGTCCCCGCGGCGAGGTCGCGCTGCAACGCTTCGGCCAGTGCCGCATGCGAATCAAAGGTGCGTGCGCCTTCGCCGAAGGCCTGCGCGGCATGCGCGCTCAGCTCGCCCAGCGCGTACATCCGCGCGATGCCCGCGGCCTTTGCGCGGCGACCGGCCTCGGCATGCAATGCCTGGGCATCGGCGCCGAGTTCGCGCATATCGCCCAGCACCAGCCAGGCATCGCCCTGCCCTTCGGCCTGCGTGCTTGTCGAGAGCAGGTCGATGGCGGCATTGAGCGAGCCAGGATTGGCGTTGTAGCTGTCGTCGATCAGGGTCGCGCCGTTGCCCAGCACGTGCCGGACCAGGCGGCCGGCGACCGGACGCGCGGCCTCGAGGCCAGTCACCACCGCATCGAAGGACGCACCGGCTCCCAGCGCCAACGCAGCGGCTGCCAGCGCGTTGCGCACGTTGTGACGGCCAGGCAGCGCCAATGTCACCTCCGCCTCGCCTTCGGGTGCGATCAGGACAAAACGCATGCCGCCGGCATCGCCGCGGATGTCGCGTGCGCGGATGTCCGCGGAAGCCTCGATGCCGAAGCGGATCAGCCGCCGCCCGTGCGCGCGCTCGGCGAAATACGGAGCGAACGCGTCGTCGGCGTTGATCACCGCCACGCCATCGGCGGGCAATGCGTCGTAGATCGCGGCCTTGGTGTCGGCCACGCCGAGCAGGCTGCCCATGCGCTCCAGGTGCGCGGGCGCGATGTTGTTCACCAGCGACACGTCCGGGCGCACCACCGTGGTCAGGTAGGCGATGTCGCCCGGCTTGCCGGCGCCCATCTCGTAGATTGCGAAGTCGGCATCGTCCGGCGCATCGATCACGGCCAGCGGCAGCCCGATCTCGTTGTTGCGGTTGCCGGGATTGGCATAGGCCCGCCCGGCACTCTGCAGGATCGACAGCAGCATGGTCTTGACGCTGGTCTTGCCATTGCTGCCGGTGATCGCGACGACCTTGCCGGAGCGCCCGGACTGCAGCGCCGCGGCGATGGCGGCCAGCGCGCGTTCGGTGTCGGCGACGCTAACCTGCGGAATCTCCGACACGACGGCATGCGAAACCAGCGCGGCGCGCGCGCCGTGCAGCGCTGCGTCGGCGACATGATCATGGCCATCGAAGCGCTCACCCTTCAGCGCCACGAACAGCGCGCGGCCACCCTCGGGCATGGCGCGGGTATCGCTGGCGATGGCATCGACCATGACGTCTTCGCCGTTCAGATGGCCACCAGCCATGCGCGCGATCTCGGACAGGCGCAGCGGCTTCATGAGCCACCTGCCCGGCGCGCCAACGCATCGCGCGCCACGTCGGTGTCGTCGAAGGCGTGCTTCACGCCGGCGACTTCCTGGTAGGTTTCGTGACCCTTGCCCGCGATCAGCACGATGTCGTCGGGTCCGGCATCGCCGATGGCGCGGGCGATCGCGCGCCGGCGATCGCGTTCGACGATCGCATCCTGCGGGCGGGCGAAGCCGGCCACGATCTCGGCCACGATCGCATCGCCGTTCTCGCCGCGGGGATTGTCGTCGGTGACGATCACCACGTCGGCCAGGTCTTCGGCGATGCGTGCCATCTGCGGCCGCTTGCCACGGTCGCGTTCGCCGCCGCAGCCGAACACGCAGACGAGCTGTCCGTGCAGGTGGCCGCGCAGCGATTCGAGCGCCTGCTGCAAGGGGTCGGGCTTGTGCGAGTAATCCACCACCACCAGCGGCTGGCCGTCGCTGCCCCCGATCCGGTTCATGCGCCCGGGAATCGGTTCGAGCCGCGGCAGCACGGTGGCGATGGCCGCATCATCAAAACCCAGCGCATGCAGCACGCCGGCGACCGCCAGCAGGTTGCCGATGTTGAACCGTCCCAGCAGCGGCGAACGGATTGCATGTCGCGAATCGCCCAGGACCATGTCGAAGGCGATGCCGGCCGCATCCAGCGCCACGTTCTCAGCGCGCACCATGGCCTGTGCATGGCCTTGCGCGCTGGTGCCGATGCCGCGCAACGTCGGCGGCAGTTCCGCCAGCAGCGTCACGCCGAACTCGTCGTCCAGATTCACCACCGCCGCATGCAGGCCCGGCCGGGCGAACAGCCGGGCTTTTGCCGCGCCATAGCTGGCCATGTCGCCGTGGTAGTCGAGGTGATCGCGGGTGAGATTGGTGAACACCGCCACGTCGTAATGCACCGCATCCACCCGCCCCTGGTCGAGGGCATGCGAGCTGACCTCCATCGCGACCGCTTCGGCACCGGCGTCGCGCAGCTCGGCCAGCAGCGCGTGCGTCTGCAGCACCAGCGGTGTGGTGAAGCCCGTGGCGCGCGCCTGGCCGTACAGCCCGGCGCCGAGCGTGCCGACGGTGCCGCTACGGCGACCGAGCAGCTGCAACGCCTGCGCGATGAGCTGCACCGTGGATGTCTTGCCGCTGGTGCCGGTGACGCCCACCATGGTCATCGCATGCGACGGCCGGCCATGGAAGCGATCGGCCATTTCGCCCATGCGCGCGCGCAGTCCGGGAACCGCGATCGCATCCTCGGGCGGCGCAAGTTCCGCGGGCGCCGGCGGCTCGAACAGGATCGCGCTCGCGCCGCTCGCCTTCGCCTGCGCGACGAAGCCCAGGCCATGCACGCTCAGCGGGCTGTTCACGTACGGGCCGATCGCGACGAAGGCATCGCCTGCACGCACCATGCGGCTGTCCTGCACCAGTCCGGTGACCAGCAGGTCGGGGGGCACGGCCGCGACATCCGGCAGCAGTTCGGCCAGCAGCATCGCGCGGTTCATCGCACCGCTCCGCTCTGGTCGGCACGCAGATCGATGGGCCGCGGAGCGCCGTCCTCGGCCATCGGATGCGGTCGGCGTGGCGATTCGGTTGCGCGCGCAGGCACGGTGACGACTGGCGGGGTTGCCCCGGCGCGCTGGTCCGATGGCGGTGCGGGTTGCTTCGCGGCGAGCTTGGCTTCGGCCTTCGCCTGTGCCGCGAGCCAGGTTTCGATGTCGTCGGGCGGCACGTCCATCAGGCGCAGCGCGCCTTCCATGACGTTATGGAACACCGGCCCCGACACCAGTCCGCCGTAGTAGGAACCCTGGCTGGGTTCGTTGATCACCACCGCCATGGCGAAGCGGGGGTTGTCCACCGGCACCACGCCGGCGAAGAACGCCACGTACTTGCGCGAATATCCGCCGTTGCTGGCGATACGCGCGGTGCCGGTCTTGCCGGCGACGTGGTAACCCAGGATCGCGGCCTGGGTGGCGGTGCCGCCGGGTTCGGTGACGGTCTGCATCATCTTCATCACCTCGCCCGCGATCTGCGGGTCGAGGATCTGTTCGGGATCGTTGCGCTCGCCCTTGACGAAGGTCGGCCGCATCGCGCGCCCCTGGTTGGCCAGCGTGGCGTAGGCATGCGCGATCTGCAGCGGCGTGGCCGCAAGGCCGTAGCCGTAGGACATCGTCTGCTTGCTGGTACCGCTCCACTGCCCTGGAGCCGGAAACAGCCCGGAAGCCTCTCCCGGGAACCCGCTGCCCGTGCTGCGCCCGTAGCCGAACTTGCGCAGGAAGTCGTAGAACTGCTGGTTGGACAGCATGTGCGCGATCTTCGCGGCACCGACGTTGGAGCTCTTCCTGATCACGCCGGTGGTGTCGAGCACGCCGTAGTTGTGGGTGTCGGTGGTGCGGTAGCGGCCGTTCGGCATCCAGCCCGGATTGGTGTTGAACAGGGTCTGCGGCGTGATCGCGCCGGCCTCGAGCGCGGCGGCGACGGTCAGCGGCTTCATCGTCGAGCCGGGCTCGATCAGATCGGTCACCGCGCGGTTGCGATGCGCGTCGCGGTTGCCGCCATCGACCTTGTTCGGGTTGAACGACGGCAGATTGGCCATGGCCAGGACCTCGCCGGTGGCGATGTCCAGCACCACTGCCGATCCGCTGGTGGCGCCGGATTCGAGCAGCTGGTGCTTGAGCTCGCGGTAGGTCAGGAACTGGATGCGCCGATCGATGCTGAGGGTGAGGTCCTTGCCCGGCTGCGCCGCGCGCACCAGGTCCACGTTCTCGACGATGCGCCCGCGGCGGTCGCGGATCACCCGCTTCACGCCGGGCTTGCCGCGCAACCAGTCGTCGAAGGCCAGCTCGACGCCTTCCTGGCCGTAATCGTCGATGTTGGTGAAGCCCAGGATGTGCGCGACCGCCTCGCCCTGCGGATAAAAGCGCCGGTATTCGCGCTGCGAATACACACCGGGAATGTCGTGGGCCATGATCGCGCGCGCCACCGAGGGATTGATGCGGCGCTTGAGCCACATGAATTCCTTGCCCGCGCGCTGCGAGACCTTGCGCTGCAGATAATCCGCCGGCACGCCGAGCGCCTTGGCCAGCACCGGGATGCGCTGCGGGTGCCTGGACAGTTCCTGCGGGTTGGCCCAGACCGATTCCACCGGCGAAGACACCGCCAGCGGCTCGCCGTTGCGGTCGGTGATCATGCCGCGCACGGTCGGGATCTCGATCTCGCGCAGGAAGCGCTCGTCGCCCTGCTTGCGGTAGAAATCGTTGTCGATCAGCTGCAGGTCCACCGCCCGCCCGACCAGCGCCAGCGAGCACAGACCCAGCGCGCCGGTGACCATGAACAGGCGACCGCGCAGGTTGAACTGCGCGCGATGGCGCGGCTTGTTGCCCGGGCGCTGCGCGCGCTTTTCGAACATGCCTTTGTCCCGCATGCCTTTGTCCGGGGGCGGGCGCTTCATGGACGCACCACCACGATGTCGCCGGTTTCCGGGAATTTCATTCCCAGCCGGCTACGCGCGATCTGGTCGATGCGGTTGCTCTCGGCCCAGGTCGCCTGCTCCAACTGCAGGCGGCCGAATTCGATATTCAATTCGTCGCGCGCCTTCTCCAGCTTGGTCAGATCGACAAACAGCTGGCGGTGGCGGTGGCGCGCATGGACCACGCCGATCGCGCTGATGACGTTGGCCATGGCCAGCAGGATGACGAGCACGCGCAGGGTCATGCCACGCCCCCCAGTTTCTCCGCCACCCGCAGCACGGCGCTGCGCGCGCGCGGATTGGCGGCGGTCTCGTCCACGCCGGCCTTCTGCGCATCGCCGATTGCCGCAAGCGTGGGCACGAAGGGCTGCGCTTCGGGCAGCCTGCGGTTGGCCGCGGGCGCCTTGGCATGGCGCGCGATGAAGCGCTTGACGATGCGATCCTCCAGCGAATGGAAGCTGATCACCGCCAGGCGCCCGGCCGGCTTCAGCGCGGACAACGCCGCGTCGAGGCCGCTTTCCAGGTCGGCCAGTTCGCGGTTGACGTGGATGCGGATCGCCTGGAACGAGCGGGTCGCCGGGTGGATTCGGCTCTTATCGGACGCGCCCGCTCCGCGCGGCATCACCGAAGCGATCAGTTCCGCCAGCTCCGCGGTGCGCGTGATCGGCTGCTGCGCCCGGCGCGCGACGATCGCACGCGCGATCCGGCGCGACTGCCGCTCCTCGCCGTAGGTATAGAGCACGTCGGCGATCTCGGATTCGGATGCGCGCGCCAGCCATTCGGCCGCGCTTTCGCCGCTGTCCGGATCCATGCGCATGTCCAGCGGGCCATCCTTGCCGAACGAGAAACCACGCTCGGCGACATCCAGCTGTGGCGAGGAGACTCCAAGGTCGAACAGCACGCCATCCAGCCCGGCGCGCGCTTCATCCCAGTACGACAGGTCGGCGAAGCTGCCGCGACGGATCGCAACCCGCCCATCGCCGCCGAACTGGCGCTCGGCCTCGACGATCGCTTCGGGATCCTTGTCCATCAGCAGCAACCGGCCTCCGGGGCCCAATCGCGACAGCACGCCGCGCGCATGCCCACCGCGCCCGAACGTGCCGTCCAGGTACGTTCCATCCGCCTTGATCCGCAGCCCTTCCATGACCTGCGCAAACATCACGGGCAAGTGCAGGACCGGCAGGTGGGCGGATACGGCATCCGCGCCACCGCCCGTCACAACCGCAACTCGAGCATCGGCGCGCTCAGGTCCTCGTCGGACAGCACCTGTCCGATCTGGGCGTGATGCGCCTGCTCGCTCCACAGCTCGAACCGCCTGCCCATGCCCAGCAGCACGGCCTTCTTGTCGATGCCGATGGCACTGCGATGGCTGGCGGGTATGCCGATACGCGCGCTGCTGTCCAGTTCCACCGGCTGCGCGGCGCCGACCAGCTTGAACTGCAGCTGGCGGTGGGCGCGCACGGTTGTGGACAGCTTGTTGACGTCGTCCCGGACCCGCTGCCATTCGTGCTCGGGGTACAGGTACAGGCAGCCCGCCTCGAACGGGTTGTAGGTGATGACCAGGCGGTTGCCGCACTCGCGCGCGACAAGGTCCCGGTAGCTGGTCGGGATGGCCAGCCGGCCCTTGTCGTCGATAGTGATGGCGGTCTCGCCCTGGAACATCCTGCCCTCGGCGCCCCTCTTCCCGGCGGGCTTCTGTGCCTCGGAAAACCACGGTTTCCCCGGTTTCCCCACGAGTTGCCACCTTAGGAGTGACCAGAGGGGTTGTCAACAAGTTTCAGTGACGGAATTCACTAGGCAGGTCAATGACTTGCGAAGAACTTGAGAGAACTGTTCAAGCTTTATCCACAACCTTCTGATTCGTCTCAAATTTTGAGATTCGGCTTATTCTCACAATGAGTGAGACAGTCGCGATCGAGCCCGCGGAACGGTGTTGCGGCGCAGCACTCTCTCTATTGTTGCGTTGAAGCAACAAATCCAAGGTCTGGACTATGATTGCGCGCAATCTGCTCCGATCGAGCGTCCACTGCCGACAGGCCCGGCGTCCCATCAAAAACTTTCCGCCGTAAGCGGCAAGCTGCCAGAGCGCGTGACCCGCAAAACTGCCGCACGAAGCCAAGCCCCTTGGGTAGGGGGCGGCGAAGCCGCGGGGATTGGGGGCGCAGCGGCGCCCCACGTTCGCACAGCGAACTTTGGGGTTCCTGGATACAGCTCGGGGACGTGAGGCGAAGCTGCGGCGAGCTGCAAGAGCGCCCGTCTGAACCAAGCCCCCTTGGTAAGGGGGCGCGGCGAAGCCGCGGGGATCGGAAGCGATCGCCCGGGGCCCAAGGTTTGCGCAGCAAACCTTGGGGCTTCATTGCGCATCGCGCAATGAAGCGGGGTGGCGGAGCCGGCCGATAAGCCGGGTTCTGTCGTGGACAGTCATTCCTCTAGGCGCAGCGTCACCGCTACGCTCGAGCAACCTACCCGGACCCGACGCGGGCAACGTCATGAGGTCCCTCAGGCCAAGCTCCCGAGGGCGCGGGAATCGAAGGGGCGGAGCCGGCCGATAAGCCGGGTTCTGTCGTGGACAGTCATTCCTCTAGGCGCAGCGTCACCGCTACGCTCGAGCAACCTACCCGGACCCGACGCGGGCAACGTCATGAGGTCCCTATTTGGTCTTGCTCCCGGTGGGGTTTGCCGTGCCGGCCTGTTGCCAGGCTCGCGGTGCGCTCTTACCGCACCATTTCACCCTTGCCCGCATCCCGAAGGACCGCTGGCGGTATCTTTCTGTTGCACTTTCCGTCGGCTCGCGCCGCCCAGGCGTTACCTGGCACCGTGCCCTGTGGAGCCCGGACTTTCCTCGGCATCCGCACCCACCGTAGTGGGCCGATGACGCGACTGTCTGGCCGGCTCCGCCGCACGTATTGTCGCATGCAGGCCTCGCACGCATGCGCAGGGCGGATTTCGGCGGGAGCGCCCGTTCAACCTGATGAAGGTCCGAAAGCCGGCGCCGCCGGACATGGCGCAGTTATCCGGGCAATGGATCTAGCCACTGCCTGGAAGCCGCTTCGCGCAGGTCGTCCACCGTATCGATATCCAGCCCGAGCTCGGGGGCCTGCAGGGCGCAGATGGCCTCGGGTCCGAGCAGGCTCAGTCGAGCGCCGAAGCCGCGGTCGCCGGTCAGCTCGTCCGGATGTGCGAACCAGTCGAACGGCACAACGGCCGGAACCCCAAAACGCTCGCCATGCACGGTGGCGGCGCAGCGCGAGGGCGCGGTCTGCGCACCGACCAGCAGCGCCTGCAGATGCCGCAGCTCGAGTGCCGGTTGGTCGCATCCCAGGATGAGCACCGGCGCTTCAAGACGGGCCACGATTGCCTGCCCTGCGGCATGCAGACTGGTGCCAAGCCCTTCGCGCCACTGCGGGTTGTCGATGAACTCGCAGGGAATATTGTGCAGCGAACGCTCTATCCCATCGCGTTCGGCGCCGACCACGACCAGCAACCGCTCCGGTGACATTTCCGAGGCGAGCCGGGCAGCGCGATGCACCAGGGTTTCGCCTGCGCGCGTGAGCAATTGCTTGGGCCGGCCGAGGCGCGTGCTGCCGCCAGCCGCCAGCACGATGGCCAGATGCGTGGACTTCACGTTCTGCCGGCGTTGGCGCGCCAGTCCTGCAACTGCGCGGCGATGCTCAGCGCGATCGCTTCGGCCCCTTCTCCTCCCAGGTCGAGTCCGACCGGCGAGCGCAGGCGTGCGGACAACGCGTCGCGCTGCGCGGGCGTCAGCAGCTTGAACAGGTCGTCGCGCCGGCGCGGCGGGCCGAGCAGGCCCACGAAAGAAATGGAGGTGGCCGCCAGGGCCTCCAGCGCGTCCCGATCCAGCTCGAAACTGTGGTGCATCACCAGCGCCGCATCGAATGTGCGGCCCGCACGCAGCACGTCGTCCGGCAGCGTGTCGAACCGTGCGTCCGCGCGATCGCCGCAGGCAAGCCAGCGAGGCCGATGCTCCACCAGGCTGGTCCGCCAGCCCAGGTCGTGCAGCAGTCCCAGCAACGCATGCGTTTCTGGCCCGGCACCCAGCATGAGCACTTCCGGCGGCCTCGGCAGTGGCAGCTGCCAATGCTGCGTACCGCGTGCCCAGCCTGGGCTGCCCGCCGGGACCTGCCATGCGCGGCTGATGCCGTTCGCTTCCATCTGCACCAAGCCGTTCGACGCCAGCGAGCGCTGGAGCGTCGTTCCGCCGTCGATCCATGCCTCGAACAACGCCTCGACCCCGCGCAGTGCGCGCACGGGCAGCAGCGCGATGCGCAACCGTCCCCTGCATCCCATGGCCGACCCGGAAAACAACGCCTCGTCTTCGCGCGTGTCGACGTCGATCCACTCGATGCACTCGCTTGCATCGGCCTGCATTGCGCGACGCGCCAGTTCCGGTTCGAGGCAGCCGCCGCTCAACCATCCGACCTGCACGGTCTGGGCGAACAACGCCATCGCACCGGCGCGGACATAGGTCGAGCCTTCGGTCTCCAGGACCAGAGCGAGCGCTGCGGGGGCATCCTGGCGTGCGAGCATTGCCGCCGCCTGCAGCACCGCACGTGGGTTGCCGGCGGCGAGGAAGGCAGCGGCCGAGCCGCCCTGGAACCCGCGAGCGCCGATATCTGTCACCGCGTGCCCTGCCAGTGTCGCGGCCGGTTCACATGCCGCAGGTAGATCCTGTTCCATGCAAGCCATCCGGATGACGCTCACGCGACCGCGGGCAATTTGTCGATCAGCTTGTCGAGCGTCACCGGATACTCGCGCACGCGTACTCCGGTCGCGTTGTAGACGGCATTGGCGATGGCCGCGGCCACGCCACAGATCCCCAGTTCGCCTACGCCCTTGGCTTTCATCGGCGAAGACATCGGATCGGTTTCGTCAAGGAACACGACCTCCTGATGCGGGATGTCGGCATGCACGGGAACCTCGTAACCGGCGAGATCGTGATTTACGAAGAAGCCCAGGCGCTTGTCGATCGCCAGTTCCTCCATCAACGCCGCACCCGCGCCCATGGTCATCGCGCCGATCACCTGGCTGCGAGCGGACTTCGGGTTGAGGATGCGGCCCGCGGCGCAGACGGCCAGCATGCGGCGGATGCGGATCTCGGCCGTGGCGCGGTCCACGCCGACTTCGACGAAATGCGCGCCGAACGTGGATTGCTGGAACTTCCTTGCAAGATCGCCGAACTCGATCGTGTCCTCCGCCACGATTTCGCCGTCCTTGGCAGCCTGGCCCAGAGGCATGCTGCGGCCGCCGGCACTGACCGTGCCATCGGCGAATTGCGCCGCGGCCGGATCCAGGCCCAGCTTCTGCGCGACCGCTTCGCGCAGCTTGACGCACGCGGCATACACGCCGGCGGTGGAACTGTTGGCACCCCACTGGCCGCCGGAACCGGCCGACACGGGAAACGAAGAATCGCCCAGGCGCACGACCACGTTCTCCAGTGGCACGCCGAGCATTTCCGCCGCGGTCTGGCCGATGATGGTGTAGGTGCCGGTGCCGATGTCGGTCATGTCGGTTTCCACCGTGACCGTGCCGCGCGGATCCAGGCGCACGCGTGCGCCCGACTTCATGACGAGATTGTTGCGGAAGGCCGAGGCGACACCCATGCCCACAAGCCAGCGTCCGTCGCGAGTCTGTCCAGGTGTTGCCGGACGCTTGGCCCAGCCAAAGCGATCGGCACCGGTGCGCAGGCATTCCACCAGCTGGCGCTGCGAGAACGGACGCTCGGGCTTCTCCGGGTCCACCTGGGTGTCGTTGCGGATCCGGAATTCCACCGGATCGATGCCCAGCTTCTCCGCCACTTCGTCCATCGCCACTTCCAGCGCCATCAGGCCAGGCGCCTCGCCCGGTGCGCGCATCGCATTGCCCTCGGGCAGATCGAGCGCGGCCAGCCGCAGCGCGGTCATGCGGTTGGCGCCGGCATACAGCAGCTTGGTCTGTTGCGTGGCGGCTTCTGGGCCGCCGCCGGGCAGGTCTCCCGACCAGCTCTCGTGGCCGATCGCGGTGATCGTGCCGTCGGGCTGGGTGCCAATGCGGATGCGCTGGATCGTGGCCGGGCGATGCGTCGTGTTGTTGAACATGAGCGGGCGCGTCAGCGCCACCTTGACCGGCCTCTTCGCCGCCCTGGCGCCCAGCGCGGCCAGCACCGCGTCCGCGCGCAGGAAGAGCTTGCCGCCGAACCCGCCGCCGATGTAGGGCGACACCAAGCGCACGTTTTCCTTCGGGATTCCCAGCGTCCGTGCCATGTCCTGCACGCCCCAGTTGATCATCTGGTTGGCGGTCCAGACGGTCAGCTTGTCGCCTTCCCAGGCCGCGATCGAAGCGTGCGGCTCCATCATCGCGTGCGACTGGTCTGGCGTGGTGTAGGTCTGGTCGAATTGCACGGGAGCCGATGCAAATGCTGCGGCGAAATCGCCGGCCTTGCTGTCCGGGTCGCTCTTGGGCTCAACCGCAGAACCTTTGGCCTTTGCCAGGTCGTACTTCCCCTTGCTTCGCGCGTAGTCGACGCGCAACAGCTGCGCGGCCGCGCGTGCCTGCTCGAAGGTCTCGGCCACGACCAGGGCAATCGCCTGGTGGTAATGCTCGATATCGGGTCCGCCGAGCAGCCTGGCGGTGTTGAAATTGCCCTTGGTGAGTTTGCCCGCATTCCTGGCGGTGACCACGGCCAGGACGCCCGGCGCGGCGCGCGCGGCGCTGTCGTCGAGCGAGGAGATCCGGCCCTTGGCGATCGCCGCGCCCACGACATAACCGTAGGCCTGGTTCGGAACCACGTCATGCCGCTCGTAGGCATACGGCGCGGCGCCGGTGGTCTTCAATGGACCGTCGATCCGGTCGGTCGGCTTGCCGACGACCTTGAGCTGGTCGATGGGATTGGTGGTGGCGGGGGTATCGAACTTCATGTCTGCGCATCCATCAACACCGCGGCGATGGTGCGCTCGACCAGCGGCAGCTTGAAGGCGTTCTGGGGCGTCGTTCTGGCGCCTTCGAGCAGGCGCGCGGCGACAGCCTTGGACCCGCGCGGAAGCTCCGCCTCGGCCGCCTCGACGCGCCATGGCTTGTGCGCAATGCCGCCAACAGCCACGCGTCCGCTGCCGTCGCGCTGGACCACGGCCGCGACCGAAACCAGCGCGAAGGCATACGAGGCACGGTCGCGCACCTTGCGGTAAATGTGCTTGCCGCCGAGCGGCTTGGGCAGGGTGACGGCCGTGATCAGTTCGCCCGGTTGCAGGTCGGTCTCGACCTGCGGCGTCGATCCCGGCAGGCGATGGAAATCGGCGATGGGAATCCTGCGCGTGGCGCCGTTCGACGCAACGGTTTCCACCGTCGCATCAAGCACGCGCATGGCCACCGCCATGTCGCTGGGATGGGTCGCGATGCAGGCGTCGCTGGTACCCATCACGGCGTGCTGGCGGCTGAAACCTTCGAGCGCCGCGCAGCCACTGCCGGGCAGGCGTTTGTTGCAGGGCTGGTTGGTGTCATAGAAGTACGGGCAGCGGGTGCGCTGCAGCAGATTGCCGGCGGTGGTGGCCTTGTTGCGCAGCTGGCCCGAAGCGCCCGCCAGCAACGCCCGCGACAGCACGGCATAGTCGCGACGCACGCGCCGGTCCGCGGCCAGGTCGGTGTTGCGCACCAGCGCACCGATGCGCAGGCCACCGGCATCGGTGGCTTCGATCCGGTCGAGCCCGAGGCCATTGACGTCGACCAGGTGCGCCGGCGTCTCGATTTCCAGCTTCATCAGGTCGAGCAGGTTGGTGCCGCCGGCGATGAAGCGCGCGCCGGGCGTGCGCGTCGCGGCCGCGACCGCCTCGGCCGGCGTGCGCACGCGCTCGTAGCTGAAGGCCTTCATCCGCGCCTCCCGGCGACCTCGGCGATCGCATCGACAATGTTGGAGTACGCGCCGCAGCGGCAGATGTTGCCGCTCATCCGCTCGCGGATCTCCTCGTCCGTGACGCGCGGCCGCGCACGCAGGTTGGCGCTGGCGTGGCTGGGAATGCCGGCCTTGATCTCGTCCAGCACCGCCACCGCCGAACAGATCTGCCCGGGCGTGCAGTAGCCGCACTGGTAGCCGTCGTGCTTGACGAAGGCGCGCTGCATCGGATGCAGATCGTCCGGCGTGCCCAGTCCCTCGATGGTGGTGATCGTGTCGCCTTCGTGCATCACCGCCAGACTCAGGCAGGCGTTGATGCGGCGGCCACCGGCGATGACTGTGCAGGCGCCGCACTGGCCGTGGTCGCAACCCTTCTTGGTTCCGGTCAGCTGCAGGTGCTCGCGCAGCGCGTCGAGCAGGGTCGTGCGTGTGTCGAGTTCGAGCGCCTGCGCCTTGCCGTTGACGGTGAAGGCCACCTTGGCCCTGACGGGGGCCTTGGCGTCCGGAACGGTAGAGGCTTTGCTCGCGGCGGCGGACGCGCTTGGCGCGACTCCCGCAGCGACGGTGGTGGCGCCGGCAAGAAGCACCTCGCGCCGGGTCATCCTGAAACCGTCGTGTTCCTGCATGTCCGCCCTATCCTTTCCCGGCCCAGGACCGGCGCATTCGACGAGAAACCCTGCAATGACCGGTCTGGTTGGCGTCGCAAAACGAAACGACAGCAACCGCATAGCCTGTTGGCGCACGACATGCCGGCCCGAGTGCGAATTACGTTTCGCCCAACGGCTAGTCGTACCAATTCAGTCGCTACCATTGCGTGAAAGATTCGTGGCCGGGCGCAGCCGCGCCGGCGAAGGCAATGCGCGGAGCGCCGGCGTTTCGAACTGCGCCTTGGGCGGCTGCGTCACGGCCCGGCGCGGACGGATGCGCGAACGGATTCACATTTCTCGCCAGATATCGCATCGGATCGATCGCGTCAGCCGCCATGCCCGTACAGGGCCTTCCTCGGCGCACCGCTGAGGTCGGCCGCGAGCTTGGCGGCCGCGGAAGGCGGCAGGTGTTCGCACAGTTTCGAATACAGACGCCGGCCCTCGATCAACTTCGCCTCGGCCTCGTCCCCCGCTCCCTGCACCAGCAGGACGAATTCGCCCCTGCGCTGGTTCGCGTCGGCTTCCACCTGCTCCCGGAGGCCGGCGAGCGGGCCGTCCAGCACGGTTTCGAACAGCTTGGTCAACTCACGCGCGATCACCGCGCGGCGCTGCGTACCGAACGTATCGACCGCGTCGGCAAGCGTCTGCGCGATTCGGTGCGCGGACTCGTAGAAGATCAGGGTGCGGGTTTCCGACGCGAGCTGGGCCAGGCGCTCGCGCCGCGCGGACGCCTTGACCGGCAGGAAGCCCTCGAACACGAAGCGGTCGCTGGGCAGTCCGGCCACAGACAGCGCCGCCACCAGGGCACTGGCGCCGGGCACCGGACTGACCCGGATGCCGGCCTCCCGTGCGGCACGCACCAGCCGGAATCCGGGGTCGCTGACCAATGGCGTGCCCGCATCGGACACCAGCGCGAGCGAATCGCCGGCCAGCAGGCGCGCGACCATGCGTTCGGACACTTCGGCTTCGTTGTGCTCGTGCAGCGCCAGCAGCGGACGCTCGAGCCCGAAATGCGCAAGCAGCTGGCGCGTGTGGCGCGTGTCTTCGGCGCAGATCGCCGCGACGCTCTTCAATGTGTCCAGCGCGCGCGGCGACAGATCGGCCAGGTTGCCGATCGGCGTTGCCACCACGAAGAGTGTTCCGGGAGCCGGCGTACCCGGGGCCGGCGTTCCCGCAGCCTGCTTTCCCACGGGATGTTGCGGTGTTGCAGGGGCCGCGGGCATGCCTCGTCTCCGGTCGTGCGCGGGTAGAATCCTAGCCGTTCCCGCAAACCGGCCGGATGCCATGCGCAGATTGAATCGTTCGACGCTCCCGACGCGGCTGCTTCCGCTCGCGCTGTTGCTGGCGCTGGTGAGCGGTTGCGCCACGGTCCGCGTGAGCCAGCCGACGGGGCCGGTCGAGGACACGCCGGCCGAGGGTCAGCAGCGTGCGGCACGCTGGCAGTTCGATGCGGGTGCCCGCCCTCCTGCCGAAAGCGACGGCTATCGTCCGCCGATCAAACTCGCGGTGCTGCTGCCGCTGTCGGGCGGCCTGGCCACGGCCGCCGCACCGGTGCGCGACGGGCTGCTGGCGGGTTACTACGGTGAACATCGGCGCCGCCCGGAGCTCGTGTTCTACGACACCAGCGGCACGGCCGCGGGCGCGGGTGCCGCCTACGCCCGTGCGGTCGCCGAGGGCGCGGATCAGGTGCTGGGGCCGCTGGGACGCGAAGAGATCGATGCGGTGTACCGCGGCGTGCAGGCCAGCGCGCCGGTGATCGCGCTCAATCGTGGCCCCTCCAATCCGCCGCCCAACAGCGCGAGCTTTTCGCTGGCGCCGGAAGACGATGGCATCGGCGCCGCCGACTATCTGGTGGCGCGCAACGCCAAACGCGTGCTGGTCCTCGCCGGCGACGGCGATTACGCCCGCCGCAGCGTGGCCGCCTTCGGCAAGCGCCTGCAGGAAAAGGAAGGCACGGTGCTGCAGACCTTGCCGGTGTATGGCGACAAGCCGGCCGACATGACCCCGGCGCTGCAGGCCGCTGCCCAGGCCGCGGGCGGCGTGGATGCGGTGTTCCTGGCGCTGCGTCGCGCGCAGGCCCGGGCGATCGCGCCGCAGCTTGCCGCGGCGGGGTTGACCGCCAAGCCGCGGGTGGCGACTTCGCAGCTGGTGTCCGGCAGCGGCAAGCCTGAAGACGACCGCGCGCTCGACGGTATCGCCTTCCCCACCGATGCCTGGAGCGTCACCGGCACGCGCGGCCTGCCCAGCGCCACGGTGACCGGCGCCTCCCTGCCCACCGCGCGCGGATCCGCCGCCAGGCTGTTCGCATTCGGCTACGACGCGTGGCTGCTGACCGCCTATCTCGAACACCTCGCGTTGAGCGACGAGGCGCGCGTGGAGGGCGCCACCGGCGTGC
The DNA here is from genome assembly GCF_022662515.1 of Lysobacter sp. M15. NCBI lineage: Bacteria > Pseudomonadati > Pseudomonadota > Gammaproteobacteria > Lysobacterales > Lysobacteraceae > Lysobacter > Lysobacter sp. M15. The sequence continues at coordinate 286,936 of NZ_JAKPBV010000014.1, forward strand.
TGCGGATCGGCGCGGACGGCAACGTCGTGCGCGCCCCGGCCTGGTCCACCTTCAGCAACGGGGCCGTGATTCCACTGACGGGCGCCGGCGGTTGAGCGAACGCCGCCTGCGCGGCGCACAGGTCGAAGCCGCCGCCCGCGCGCACCTGCTGCGCGCAGGTTTGCGCGAGATCGCGGCGAACGCGAACTTCCGCCTGGGCGAACTCGATCTGGTGATGTTCGATCGGGACACCCTGGTGTTCGTGGAAGTGCGTTACCGCCGCCATTCCGGATTCGGCGGCGGCGCCATGTCGGTGGACGCGAACAAGCGGCGCAAGCTGGTGCGCGCCGCGCAGCAGTTCCTGCTCGGCCATCCGCGCTACGCCAACACCCCCTGCCGTTTCGACGTGGTCGAGGCCGATGGCGATCCCGACGCGCCGCGGCTGCACTGGATCCGCGACGCGTTCCGGGCTGACGATCTCTGAGCTAGACGCATGTCGCATGCGTCACCTGCCAGCAGGTGTCAGGCCCTCTCCTGGTCCTTGCGTACAATCCCCTCTCCTTCTGTGAGCGGTAGTGACGCGCAGCGCCGGGAGACGGGCCCTTCCCACAGTGACACCTATCGCACAAGTATCACCTTCATCCGCTCCGCCGGCTGTTTGTTGATAGCCGGCGGGTCGATGATCAGCAGCGCGCCGGTCTGTACACGCTTATTGCGGCTTGTTGGTGACTTGCGGGTCGCATGGGATGGTGCAGTTGCCGTTGCCGGTATCGGTCACCTGGATGCTGTACTCCGCGTTTTCGACCGCGTTGTTGGCGTCGATGATCGCGCCGGCGCGATTGCCATTGCCGCTCCAGCTGAGCTGGTTCTGGGGGTCGTCTTTGAACGTGTGGCCGCTGATCTGGTAACGCGGGTCGGCGATCAGCTGGATCGGTGCGGTATCCCGGCCTTGGTTGACCGTCTGGATCAGGCCACCGGCGCTGTCGTCGCCACCGGTGTAGCAATAGCCGTAGGTGGTTTGGTTGTCGGACGCCAGGACGTTGTGCCAGCCGGGATCGCTGGAACCGCCGATGCGGATGTCGAGGTTGATGTTGGGTGTGCTGGGCATGGTCGTCTCCTGCTGGGGAATGGCCTTGCGGCCGGGACACGGGCCAACGGCCCGGCGGTTCAAAGTGCGGTGAGGCCGTTCATTGCGTGGCGACCCGGGTGACCGTTGGAAAAGGCTGCAGCGGGACATAGCCGGCGGTGTCGAGGCGTTGCCGGTGCCTCGCGGCCTCGGTGGTGCGGCCGAGGAAATACATCGCGCGGATCAGCGTGTTCAGGCGCTCAAACGGTATTGGGCCGTCGGCATTGGCCCGCAGCAGTCGCTCGGCATCGGTCCAGGCTGCTCGCGCAGTCGCGTTGTTGCCCGCAAGCTGCGCCGCTTCCCCGTCCAATATCAGGGTATGGGCCAGGACGATACGCAGTGGCTCGGTCTGACGAACCTGCCATGCGGGAGTGAGCACCGCATGCGCTTGCGCCAGCCGATCGCGGCCCGCCTCAACGTCGCCGCGCGCCAGCGCCGCTTGCGCCTGCAGGTTGCGGGCCTTGCCGAGCCAACGCAGCGCACGATCGCTCTTGGGCTCGGCGGCGAGCGCGGTCGCGAAGATCGCTTCGGCCATCCGCAACTGATCGTCGTTCGTGGAGGGACTGGCAGATAACACCGCTTGCCACCAGCGGCACACCCCCAAGCCCACCTGCCATTCGGCGTTGCGCGGATCGTGGCGCACCAACGCAATCGCGAGCGGAAGCGCAGCCTCTATGCTTGTGCGCGCTTCGAGCAGACGCCCGCGAAGCGCCTGCGCCTCCGCGAGCAAGGTCGAGGAGTCGATCCGATATTCCTTCCACGTGGCGTTCTCCGGCTCGGAGGCCTGGTTACGGGCAATGTCCCGATCGGCTTCTACGAAAAACTTTTCGGCATCGGCCAATCGCCCTTGCCGCAATGCGAGGCTGCCAAGCCAAGAAGCGGTATCAGCGGCCTCAAACCGCAGCTGGAGATCCTGTGGGCGTTGCCGTAACCAGGTTCGGTGAAGCACCATTTTCCTGCGCATCGCGCGTTCGGCCTCGGCGTAGCGCCCGCGGCTTTCATCGAGTACGGCCAGGTTGTGATGCCCATAGGCCATCTCTTTTTGCCAATCGAAGTTGTTCGGATCCGTCGCCGCCAACTTGATCGCGCTGTCGCGATACTTGCGGAACCACACGCCGGTTTCGTCGTGCCTGCCCTGTTGCAGGGCCACGAAGCCGATCCAGTACTCGGCCTGCGCCAGATCGAACAGGCGCTGTCCGTTCTCCGGAGCGCGCTGGTACAACGCGGTGCTGCGTGCATGCGCTTCGCGGAACGCGGACATGGCGGCGTCGTGGTTGCCTTCGTCCAGCCGTACCTGGCCGATCCCGGTCAGCGAGCGCGCCTGCTCCTCCAGTGCCCGGTCGCTCATGTCGCGCGGGTCGAGCGTGGCGAAATAGCCGGTGGCCTTGTCGTCCACGGCGCGCATCAGGTCCAGGCGGCCGACCGTGGTCAGCTTCTTGCGTAGGTCGCCAAGCATGAAACCCAGGATGTCTTCGGCCTGCGCCTGCCGGCGCTGGGCATCGTTGCGCGCGAGATAGGCCGATGCCGCCAGGCCCGAGGTGACCGCCATGCCCGCCAGCGATGCCGCCGCGACGATCGCCAGCTTGCGATTGCGCCGCTGCGACTCGCGCCGCGCCAGCGCGTCATAGCCAATGCCGAGCAGCCCGGCAACCAGTTTCAGGAACGCGCGTTCGCGTCCGTCGCCTTCTGCGCGCGCATCGGCTGCCAGTGGTTCGCGCACCGCGCCCGCGGCATCGGTGAGCAGGGCCGGTGGGAAACATGAAAGCGCGGCATCACGGCTGCCGGGGTCACCCGCCACGACGAAACTGTAGATCCGATCGCCGCGGCCTGAGGCGCGAAACGCCTCGATTTCGGCATTCACCCAGCGCGACGCGGCGGCCGCCGGTGAACAGACCACGATCAGCGCTTGCGCATCGGCCAGCGCCACGTGGATGGTCGCGCCCAGGTCGCCCGAGCTCGGCAGCTCGTCGCGGTCGAGGAAGAACTTTCCCAGGCGCCGTTCGATGGGTGCAGGAGCCGAGGGCGTTCCGACCAGTCGCGAAGGCACCCGATAGGTTTCAAGCCGGCGCAACAGCCAACCGGCCGTGGCCGCGTCGGCGTGGCTGTAGCTGATGAAGGCGCGGAATTGCATGGGCACGCCGGGGGAGCGTATGCACGGGTAACGGGGGCATGCCGGGCAATGGGACAGCGCCGCGGCGCCAACGGCAGTACTTCCGACGAACGGTCGACGCCGGTCGGCGACTCAGATCCGGGAGTGTTGCACCGGCCGCTCACGGTGCATCAGGGTCCACGCGGCATGCTCGCTCAGCGCCGCCTCGCCCAGCGCGCGCAGCACCCGCCGCTTCTCCTGCACGTTGCGACTTTCATCGACGCGACGCCGGGCTGCCGAGAAGATCCGCTGCATGAACGCGTACTGCTTGATCAGCTCCTTGTCGGCCTTCTTGTGCATGTAGGCTTCGTGGACCGCAGCGGCGACCGAGAGGATGCCCATCACCGCCACCAGGTTGTGCTTGAGCTCGCCATCGAACCATCGTGCGAACAGCGCAAGCAGAACGCCGACGCCGACGCCTAAAACAATGCAGCACAGGCCGAACAATTCGGCCCGATGGTGCAGGCGCGCACGACGCTCTATCGCCCTGACGTAGTAGTGGAGCTGCCCCGCCTTCCCCGGTGCCCCGATCCAATCCGCGATCACGACATCGATCCGCGACTCGGGCTCCGGCGCGGACCCCAGTGCGGCCTCCAGTCCGGCTCCGCGCATCACATTGCGGATCCATTCCAAACCGGCGTCTTGCTTCTGCAGGAAGTTGTCATGCGCGAATGTCGCGCCGGGCCCGTCCGTCAACCCCGCCCACTGCCAGTACGCTTGCACCCGCAGGCCTTCCGCGAGCGCGCGGTAATCGAGGTACTTGCGCTGCCAGTCGCCGCGGCGGGCCACCCAAGTGACCGCCATGCCGGTGAGGAATACGGCGAGGAATCCGTAAATCACCAGATCCTCGCTGGCGACGTGGGTGTAGGAGAAGAATGCGGCGCCCATCAGGCCCGCAAGCAGATAGGTCGCCCGCAAGACCCGGTTGACCCGCCGCTGGTACAGCCGTGCAAGCCCGTCCGCAGCCTCGAACAGCGGCCATATACCACCAAGACCGACGGGCCGCGACGCGCCCGTCGAAGTTGCGGCATCGGCAAGATGGCGAGCGATATCGGCGTTGAATTCAGACTGCTTGCGCCATGCGTCGTCGAACGATTCCGGCAGGTGGGGACTGCCCGGATCGGCGACGCTGGTCAGCCAGGTCGGAACAGCGCCTGGTGCGTTGTGGCTTCCCGCCCGCGGCGCGCGGATGTGGCACACCAGGGTATCGTCCACCAGCCCAAGCAGGCTGGAGCCCTCGTGCCTGCGCTCGATCTGGCCAGGCACGTCCCCATGCAGGTGGAAGCGCACGATCTGCGCGGTGCCCCCCAGTTGCTCGGAGGGTTCGCCGTCCCACAGCGCCAGCAGGAAGTGGCAGTGGTTCGAGGTGAACGTGCCGGCGTCCGCGTATTGCTTGTCGCGTGCCGATCCTGGGGTCGAGATGCTGGCGACGCTGTTGCCGCGGCTGAGCGGCAGCACGTGCGCCTCCACTTGGTCGCACTGGCGCTCGAACTCGGCGCGAGCATCCTCGGAAGGAAAGTCGTCGCGATACAGCGCCACCGGCATCGGCAGCGGCGCGATCACCCGGATCCGCATCTCCAGGGCGATCCGCGCCACCAGCTGATCGCTGCCCGCCGCCAGCGGCGAGACCACCACCAGCGGCAGTCGCGGATAACGCTTTTGCAAGTCGCGCAACACATCGCGGACCTGATGTTCGAGGATCGGAATGTCGGAAGGGCGCAGGCTGCGATGGCCGGTGACTCCGACCACGAGCGCCGTCGACAGCAACGCGGATTTCGGTTCGGCGAGCATCGGGCCCCCGCGCACGGCGCGGATGCCGCTCCCAGCAGCAACGGCAACCTACGCGCGATTCGGCCAGCGTGGATCGATCAGGCGAAGTGGGCGTAGCCGCTGCGTGGCGGCGTCCACGTGCCGCCGTCCGCGCGGACGGCGGCGACGCCCGGCGTGTCGACGATCCGTCCGATCCGGGTCGCTGCAGTCCCAGTCGCTTTCGCCGCGGCGGCAATGGCCCCGGCCGCATCGGGCGGAGCGGTGAAGCACAGCTCGTAGTCGTCGCCGCCGCAGGCCTGTTCGCCGCGCAGGGTATCGCCGCTGCTGCGCGCCGCCAGGGCGGGCGATGCGGGCAGGCGGTCGACATCGACTTCGGCGCCGACGCCGCTGGCGCGACACACATGGCCCAGGTCCTGGAGCAGGCCGTCGGAGACGTCGATGCAGGCGTGCGCGAGCGGCGCCAGCGCTACGCCGAAGGCCACGCGCGGTTCGGGCAGGTCCAGGCGCGCGCGCAGCGCCGGGTCGGCAACGCCGCCGGCCTGCAGCTGGGCCAGTGCTGCTGCTGCATCGCCCAGCGTGCCGGTGACCCAGATGTCGTCGCCTTCGCGCGCGGCGTCGCGCCGCAGGCCGCCGCCGTGTTGCACCAGGCCATGCGCGGTCACGCATACCGACAGCGGACCGCGGGTGGTGTCGCCGCCGACCAGGGCCACCCCGTGCTGCGCCGCGAGCTGCAGGAAACCATCGACGAAGCCGTCGAGCCAGGCCTCGTCCGCATGCGGCAACGACAGCGACAGCGTGCACCAGGCCGGGCGCGCGCCCATCGCGGCCAGGTCGGACAGGTTCACCGCCAGCGCCTTCCAGCCGATGGCGGACGGGATGGTGTCGTGCGGGAAATGCACGCCGGCGTTGAGCGTGTCGGTGGCCACCGCGAGGTCGTGACCCTCGGGGACGCGCAGCAATGCGGCATCGTCGCCGATGCCGAGCAGCACGTCGGCGCGTGTGGATACCCGCACACGGATGCGTTCGATCAGCTCAAATTCCGCGCCGCGGCCGGATCCGGTCACGATGACCTCCAACGCGCCGCAGCGCGCAATGGAACGCCAGGCGTCGATGCCTTCGACGCCGGACAGCAAGGCGCAGTCGTCGTCAGCTGCGCGTGCCCTGCATTTCGACCGCGCGCCAGTCCGCCGCGGCCTTGTCCAGCACGCCGTTGACATAGGTGTGGCCGTGTTCGGAGCCGAAGCGCTTGGTGGTGCGCAGTGCCTCGTCGATGATCACCCGGTAAGGCACGTCGATGCGGTGTTGGAGTTCGTAGGCGGAGATCCGCAGCATCGCCCGTTCGATCGCATCGACTTCCTCGATGCCGCGATCCAGGTAAGGCTGCAGCGAACGGTCGAGTTCCGCGCGATGCGCGGCCACGCCTCGAACCAGATCCTCGAAATATTCCAGATCGGCTTCCTCGTGGATCTGCTCGTGCGCGAACTGGCCGACAATGTCGCGCACGTCCGCCCCCGACAGCTGCATGGCGTACACCGCCTGCAGCGCGCGCCGGCGCGCACGCGAACGCTTGACCGGATCGATGCCGTCGCTGCGGCGGGGGCGGCTCACGGCAGTTGCTCCAGCAGGTGCGCCATCTCGATCGCGACCAGCGCGGCCTCTTCGCCCTTGTTGCCATGGCTGCCGCCGGCGCGCTTTTCGGCGTCGACGAAGGCATCCACCGCCAGCACCCCGTTCGCCACCGGAACACGATAGTCCAGCGAGACGCGCATCAGCCCGTCGGAGCAGCCGTCGGCCACCTGCTCGAAGTGACGGGTGTCGCCGCGGACCACGCAGCCCAGCGCCACGATCGCCGCGTGCCCGCCGGCCCTGGCCACGCGCGCGGCGGCCAGCGGAATCTCCCATGCACCGGGAACGCGCACCACGTCGACCACGCCCTCGGCGACACCGTGGTCGGCGAAGGCCTTACGTGCGCCGGCCACCAGCGCATCGCTGATGCGCGGGTTCCAGCGGCTGGCGATGATCGCGAAGCGCGCACCTTCGGTGACGCGCAGATCGCCTTCGTAATGGGGCATGAGATCGGGGTCGTTGAAAGGATTGTCATTGTAGAGCCTGCCCCGGGCTCGATCCGGGAGCGGGCTCGATCCGCCGTTCGAGGGCGCGGACCGCAGGTCTCGAACCGCGGCTTCACCCAGTCACCGATGGCGGGTCAAGACCCGCGCTACAGTTCGACGTGTTCCACCACCTCGAGACCGAATCCGGCCAGGCCGACCTGGCGCCTGGGGGTTCCCAGCACGCGCAGCCGGCCCAGGCCCAGGTCGGCCAGGATCTGCGAGCCGGTTCCGGTCATCCGCCATTCCTGCAATGCGCCGTGGCGCGAACGCGGCTCGGACTGCTCGCGGATACGCGCAAGCACGGCTTCAGGACCGGATGCGTCGGCCAGCAGGACCAGGGCGCCCGTGCCCTCGGCGGCGATCCGGGCCAGCACATCGCCCGCATCGGGGCCGAAATCCGCGCGCCTCCAGCGCAGCGCATCGGCCAGCGGATTGACCGGCTGCACGCGCACCAGGGTGGGCGTCGCGGCATCGGCCTGCCCGCGCAGCAGGGCGAAATGCAGTCCGTGGCCGATGCGGTCGCGATACGTATGCAGGCGGAACGGGCCGTGCGCGGTGTCGATGTCGCGCACGTCGATGCGCTCGATCGTGTGCTCGGTATGCAGGCGATACCGGATCAGGTCCTCGATCGATCCCATCAGCAGATGGCGCTCGTGGGCGAAGGCTTCCAGCTCCGGGCGGCGGGCCATGCTGCCGTCCGGATTGAGGATCTCGACCAGGACGCCTGCCGGCTCCAGCCCGGCCAGCAGCGCCAGATCGCTGGCGGCTTCGGTGTGCCCGGCGCGGCTGAGCACCCCGCCCGGCTGCGCCTGCAGCGGAAAGATGTGGCCCGGCTGCGACAGGTCGGCCGGTTTCGCATCGGGCCGGACCGCCGTACGGATGGTGTGCGCGCGATCGTAGGCGCTGATGCCGGTGGTGACGCCCTCGGCAGCTTCGATGCTGACCGTGAAATTGGTGCCGTGCGACGAGGTGTTGTCGCGGACCATGGGCGGCAGGCCGAGCTGGCGGCAGCGCTCGCGCGTGAGCGACAGGCACACCAGCCCGCGCGCGTGGGTGACCATGAAATTGATGTCCGACGGCCTGACCAGCTCGGCCGCCATGATCAGGTCGCCTTCGTTCTCGCGATCCTCGTCGTCCACGATCACGACCATGCGACCCTGGCGCAGCTCTTCCAGCAGTTCCGGAACGGTGGAAAAGCTCATGCGCGTACCTCCGCGGACAGCAGCCGCTCGACGTAACGGGCCACCAGGTCCACTTCCAGGTTCACTGCATCGCCCAAAGCGGTGGTGGCGAACGCGGTATGCGAAATGGTGTGCGGAATCAGCGCCACCTCGAAACCCTCGCCGTCCACGGCGTTGACGGTCAGGCTGACCCCGTCAACGCAGATCGAGCCCTTGCGCGCGATGTACCTGAGCAGCGACGCGGGCGCGGTGAAGCGCCAGCGCTGGGCGCGGCCGTCGTCGGCGATCCGCTGCACCCGGCCCAGGCCGTCGACGTGGCCGCTGACCAGGTGGCCGCCGAGCCGGTCGCTGGGCCGCATCGCGCGTTCCAGGTTCACGGCCGCGCCCAGCGGCAGGGTGCCAAGGGTCGTCAGGGACAGGGTTTCGCTGGACGCGTCGACGCCGAAGGAAGCCGCATCGAACTCGACCACCGTCATGCAGGCGCCATTGATGGCGATGCTTTCGCCCGGCTGCACCTGCTCGAACGGCAGGCTGCCGACCTCAACGCGCAGGCGCACGTCGCCCCCCATGGGTTCGCGTGCGGCCAGACGGCCGACGCCTTCGATCAAACCGGTGAACATGTCGCGTTTCCCGTTCCGTAAAGGGGAAACGTCCACAGGGCACGGCACGACAACGCAGCCATGCGGCCGCGCATCGACGCCTTCTTTCATCCGGACTTTCCGGAAGCTGCCGCTTCCGACCGTCGGCCCCGGCATTGGACCGGGTCTGCTGACCTGACGGGCGAAAGACCGCTGCCCGTCAGCGCTCGCGGGCTCGCGCGGGCAACTGGATTGCCATCGCACCTACCGCCGGTGGGGAATCGCACCCCGCCCTGAAGACGTTCTGTGGCGCGATTCTACCAAGCTTGCGGGGCCGATCCTCAGGCCGACGGTTTGCGGCGCGCGTGCACGAACAGCGGCCAGCGCACGATCCGCGTCGCCTCGGGGTCACCCCAGGCGCGACGCCATTCGGAGGCATGCACGGTCAGCGGATCGATCCCGGTGCGCTCGCGATGGCGCTTGCTGGCCGAATAGCTGGAGAAGTAGGCCAGCAGCCGCGGCAGCGTCCATTCCGCCTGCAGCTCGAACGGCGGCGCGGCGAGCGGCTCGAACGGCCAGGCATAGCCGGCATAGGCGGCGTCGACGTCTGCGCGCTCTGACGGCCAATCGCTACGGATCAGCGCCTGAAACGCGTCGTTCACCGGCTGCAACGGCGCCGGCACTTCGATGTCCTGGTAGCCCCAGACGACCAGCGCGCCGCCCGGCCGCAGCACGCGCCCGCATTCGGCGAAGAACGCACTGCGATCGAACCAGTGCAGGGCCTGCGCCACGCAGGCCACGTCCGCGCTGGCATCGGCCAGGCTGCAGCGCTCGGCCGGCTCCACCGCAAAACGTACGTTGGCCGGCGCGCGCGCCTGCGCGATCTGGGCATCGCTGGGGTCGGTGGCGAAGACCTGGGCGAAACGCGCAGCCAGGTCGCGGCTGGCCTGGCCGCTACCGCAACCGGCTTCCCAGGCGAGTGTGCGCCCGGGCGCCACCGACGCGATCCAGTCGAACAGCGCCCGCGGATACTCCGGCCGCGCCTGGGCGTAGTCGCCGGAGACGGCGGAGAAATGGTCCTTGAAACTCAAGTCGCCACCGGCCGCGGCCGCAGCAGCACGCGCAAGTCGTGGCCGATGCGGCGCGTGTCGACGATCTCGAGGTGCAGCCGTTGGGTCATCTGGTCGATGCTGAGCCCGTCGAACAGCGGGCGCGCGCGGTCGCCGAGCAGCACCGGCGCCACGTACAGCAGCAGTTCGTCGACCAGACCAGCCGCGAGCAGCGCGCCGGCCAGGGTCGCCCCCGCCTCGACCTGCACCTCGTTGATGCCGCGCCCTGCCAGCAGGCCGAGCACGGCCGACAGATCCAGCTGTCCCCCGCGCTCGGGCACGGCGGCATGCTCGGCGAGCAGGCCCGCCGGCGGCTTGGCGTTGGCCGAATGCAGATAGAGGGTCGGCGCGTCGCCCTCGCGTACCCGGCCGCGGGCGACCGTGGCCAGCCCCGGGTCCAGCACCACGCGGACCGGCGCGACGAACGGGGTGTCGTCGTCGAAGCGCACGGTCAGCTGCGGATCGTCCGCCAGCACCGTACCCGAGCCGGTCAGGATCGCGCCGCTGCGCGCGCGCCAGCGGTGCACGTCCGCGCGCGCGGCCTCGCCGCTGATCCATTTCGATTCGCCCGACGCCAGTGCACTGCGTCCGTCGATGCTGGTCGCCAGCTTCACCCGCAGCCACGGACGTCCCTGCTCGATCCGCGACAGGAAGCCGCGATTGAGCACGCGGGCCTGCGCTTCCATCAGCCCGGTCTGCACCACGATCCCGGCTGTCTGCAGCTTCTCGAATCCCGCGCCGTCCACCTGCGGGAACGGATCGCGCATCGCCGCGACCACGCGCGACACACCGGCCGCGACCAGCGCATCCGCGCACGGCCCGGTGTTGCCGGTGTGGGCGCAGGGTTCGAGCGTCACGTACGCGGTCGCACCACGCGCCCGCGAGCCGGCCAGCTGCAGCGCGAGCACCTCCGCGTGCGGCCCGCCCTTGCGCTGATGCCAGCCTTCGCCGACGACCTCGTCGCCATGCGCGATCACGCAGCCGACCATCGGGTTGGGCTTGGTGGTGAACGCGCCGCGCTCGGCCAGACGCAGGGCGTGGGCCATCAGTGTGTGATCAGTGGCGGTGAAACCCGGTTCAGGGATTGGGGGCTGGGCGTTCGGCACACGCGCTCCGGTTATGGCTGAGCTATGAATGCTGCCCTTCCGCGGCGAAGATGGCGTTAGCGCGAGCAAGCGGTCCGGCGCAATGCGCCGCGCTCGACGCGAGGATCAACGCTTCTTGCCCTTCTCGGCATGCTTGTCGAAGGGCACCACATCGGCGCCAAGCAGTGGCAGCTGGCCTTCGCCGGGCAGGTCGCGTTCGAGTCGGTCGAGCTCCTCGCGGAAGTCGGCCACGTCCTCGAACGCGCGGTACACCGAAGCGAATCGCACGAACGCGACATGATCGAGCTTGCGCAGTTCGGCCATCACGAATTCGCCGACCCGGCGCGAAGGCAGCTCGCGCTCGGTGGTCATGCGCAGCTGATGCACGACCGAGCGCACCGCCGATTCGATCTGCTCCTCCGACACCGGCCGCTTGTGCAGCGCCCGGTCGAAGCCATGGCGCAGCTTGCGCGCATCGAAGTGCTCGCGCCGGCCGTCGGACTTGATGATCGCCGGCAGCTTGAGCTCCACGGTTTCCAGCGTCGAAAACCGTTCGCCGCAGGCTTCGCACTCGCGCCGGCGCCGGATCGTGGCGCCATCGTCGCTCACGCGCGAGTCGATCACGCGGGTGTCCTGGTGCTGGCAGAAGGGACAATGCATCGCTTACGCCGCTTCGCGTCCGGCCGTGGCGCCATCGGCCACCGCGCGCACGAAGGCGCAAACCAGCGGCGGCACTTCGCCGCGCAATGCGGCGCGCTCGGGCTGGAACAGGGTCGCCACGAAAAACGGATGGTCGCGCATCTCGATCGCACGGATGTCGTCCTGGCTATCGACCGCACCGATTCGCAGCGCGCCATCGCCAAATGCAACTTCGCGAAACACGGGACCCAGTCCGTAGCGGCAGTGATAGCCCTCCTCGATTCGCTCGACGCCATAGGCGGCGGCGATGCGGGTGTCGGGAGAAAAAATGACCGGCTCGGCCACCTCGACCAGCGAACAGGCCAGCGGCACGATCACCGCGCGCGCCGCGTCGGGCGAGGTTTCGGCGTGATCGGCGTCGGCCCAGCCCAGCACGGAGCGCGCGTACTCCACGACGGCGTGCTGGAAGCCTCCGCAGGTGCCGAGGAATGGGCGATGCTGCGCGCGCGCATGGCCAATCGCGCGCAGCGCGCCCGCCTCGCTGCGATACGGGCTCGCGGGCACGCACCAGAAGCCGTCATAGCCGGCCAGGTCGCGGTCGTCACGAATACCGTCGGTCGGCAGCCACCGTGCCTCCAACTCGACGCCGCAGGCCTGCGCGGCGAGAACCAGGGCGCGTGGAATCGCGCGATGCGCGGTCACCGCATCGTTACGATCTCCCACCAGTGCGATGACCTGCGGCACCGTCGGACGCCCTCAGCCGTAAACCGGAAACTGCTTGCACTGCCCGGTGACATTCTCGCGCACGCCAGCGATCACCTTTTCGTCCTTCGGATTATCCAGCACGTCGCAGATCCACTCGGCCAGCGCCACGCAGTCTGCTTCCTGGTAACCGCGCGTGGTGACTGCGGGCGTACCGATGCGCAGCCCGGAGGTGACGAAGGGCTTCTGCGGATCGTTGGGCACTGCGTTCTTGTTGACCGTGATGTGCGCCCTGCCGAGTGCTTCCTCGGCAGCCTTGCCGGTGATGTCCTTGCCGATCATGTCGACCAGCATCAGGTGGTTCTCGGTGCCGCCGGAGACAATCTTGTAGCCGCGCGCGCTGATGGTCTTCGCCATCGCCTGCGCGTTCTTCACTACCTGCTGCTGGTAGGCTTTGAACTCGGGCTCCAGCGCTTCCTTGAACGCGACCGCCTTGGCCGCGATCACATGCATCAGTGGGCCGCCCTGGATCCCCGGGAACACGATCGACTGCAGCTTCTTCTCGATCTCCTCGGCGCCCTCGCCCATGCCGGCGCGGCTGGCCACGATGATGCCGCCGCGCGGCCCGCGCAGGGTTTTGTGCGTGGTAGAGCTCACAACGTGCGCGTGCGGCACCGGATTGGGGTATACATCGGCGGCGATCAGCCCGGCGACGTGGGCCATGTCCACGAACAGGTACGCACCCACCTTGTCGGCGATCGCACGGAAGCGGGCCCAGTCCACCACCTGCGAATAGGCACTGAAGCCGGCCACCACCATCTTCGGCCGGTGTTCCAGCGCGAGGCGTTCGACCTCGTCGTAATCGATCAGGCCCTCGTCGTTCACGCCATACTGCACAGCGTCGAACAGCTTGCCGCTGATGTTGACCTTGGCGCCGTGGGTGAGGTGGCCGCCGTGGGCGAGCGACATGCCCAGGATCCGGTCGCCTGGACTGAGCAGGGCCAGGTACACCGCCTGATTGGCCTGCGACCCCGAATGCGGCTGCACGTTCGCGTAGTCGGCCCCGAACAACTGCTTGGCCCGGTCGATGGCCAGTCGCTCGGCCACATCAACGAACTCGCAGCCGCCGTAATACCGCTTGCCCGGATAGCCCTCGGCGTACTTGTTGGTGAGCTGGCTACCCTGCGCCTCCATGACCCGCGGGCTGCAGTAGTTTTCCGAGGCGATCAGTTCGACGTGATGTTCCTGGCGGTCGTTTTCGGACGCGATCGCCGCGGCCAGTTCGGGGTCGTAACCTTCGATGCGGGCGTCGCGGGGGAACATCGGTGCTCCGGGAAGCTTGGGGAGACGTGGATTCTAGCTCGCCACGCCGCGATCCACGATCCACCGCGCCGCAGCAACGGCGCTGGACACAGGCAAGGTCAGGAACCCCTGCCCCAGAAGCCTGTAGCCGGACTTCCACCGACTCAATTCCGCCCCGGCGCGGCCGAAAGAAAGAAGGCGCACCTCAGGCGCGCCTTCCAGGAACTTCCGGTTGGAATTTAATAGCCCGGCGACAGGATCTGGCTGATGATGCCGCTGGTCGCGGCGACCAGCAGGAAGTTGTTGCGGTCGTCGCGGACCCAGCGATAACCATAGTCCGGCCGGTACAGGCGATAGCGGCCGTAGTCGTTCACCGGCACGTAGTACACCTGGCGATAGCCGTAGCTTCGGTAATCGCGACCACGCGCCCACGGCGGCGGCCCGCGGCGGCCGTTGTCCCAATGACCGCTGACCGGATGGTAGCGACGGTCGCGATCATCCCAGCGACGGTCATCCCAGCGCCGATCGTCGCGCCGCCCATCCCGATAGCCTGCGTAATAAGCGCGACGATCGTCCCGATCCCAGCGCCGGTCGTCGTCGCGGTCGTCACGCCGGTCATAACGGCCGTCGTAATAGCCGTAACGGTCGTGCTTGTCGTGGCCCCGCCACTTGTCCTTGGCGGCCGCCGGAATGGCAACGGCGGCCAGCGCCAGCATCAGGGGGGCGAGTTTCAGAACCTGCTTCATGGCGTCCTCCGGTGAGTGCCCGCGCCTCGCGCTTGCATGGCCCGAACTATCCGGCGCCTGGGCTGAATGCATCCCGCATCCGCCACATCGTTGGCGGCGGCATTCAGCGCGCAGCAGGCCGGGCCGCACCGCTATAATTCCCGCATCCCTGTGACATCACGACGCCCGGCCCGCTCCGGAGCCGCGGCGTGCCCGGAGCCCCGATGCAGTACATCTACACCATGAACGGCGTGTCCAAAACGGTTCCGCCCAAGCGCCAGATCATCAAGGACATCTCGCTGTCGTTCTTCCCCGGGGCCAAGATCGGCCTGCTCGGCCTGAACGGCGCGGGAAAGTCCACGGTGCTGAAGATCATGGCCGGCGTCGACCATGACTTCAGCGGCGAGGCGCGCCCGCAGCCGGGCATCAAGGTCGGCTACCTGGCGCAGGAACCCGAGCTTGACCCGAACAAGACCGTGCGCGAAGCGGTGGAGGAAGGCGTGGGCGAGATCCTCAGCGCCCAGGCCGAGCTGGACAAGGTCTACGCCGCTTACGGCGAACCCGATGCCGATTTCGACAAGCTCGCCGCCGAGCAGCAGCGGCTGGAGGCGATCCTGGCCGCGGGCGATGCGCATACGCTGGAAAACCAGCTGGAAGTCGCGGCCGATGCGCTGCGCCTGCCGCCATGGGATGCCGTGATCGGCAAGCTCTCGGGCGGAGAGAAGCGCCGCGTGGCGCTGTGCCGGCTGCTGCTGCAGAAGCCGGACATGCTGCTGCTGGACGAGCCCACCAACCACCTGGATGCCGAATCGGTGGAATGGCTGGAGCAGTTCCTCGCCCGTTACACCGGCACCGTGGTCGCGGTGACCCACGATCGCTACTTCCTCGATAACGCCGCCGAGTGGATCCTGGAGCTGGACCGCGGTCGCGGCATTCCGTGGAAGGGCAACTACACCGAGTGGCTGGTGCAGAAGGACGCGCGCCTCAAGCAGGAAGACAGCCAGGAAAAGGCGCGCCAGAAGGCGATCCAGAAGGAGCTGGAGTGGGCCCGGCAGAATGCCAAGGGCGGCCGTTCCAAGGGCAAGGCGCGCCTGGCCCGGATCGAGGAGCTGCAGTCGGTCGACTACCAGCGCCGCAACGAGACCAACGAGATCTTCATTCCGCCGGGCGAGCGCCTGGGCCAGAAGGTCATCGAATTCAAGAATGTGTCCAAACGCTTCGGCGACCGGCTGCTGATCGACGACCTGAGCTTCAGCGTGCCCCCTGGCGCGATCGTCGGCATCATCGGTCCCAACGGCGCCGGCAAATCCACGCTGTTTCGCATGATCACCGGCCAGGAAAAACCCGACAGCGGCAGCATCGAAATCGGGCCGACGGTCAAGCTGGCCTACGTCGACCAGAGCCGCGACGCGCTGACCGGCAACCACAACGTGTTCCAGGAAGTCTCCGGCGGACTGGACATCCTCAACATCAATGGCGTGGAGATCCAGTCGCGCGCCTACATCGGCCGTTTCAACTTCAAGGGCCAGGACCAGCAGAAACTGGTCGGAACGCTCTCGGGCGGCGAACGCGGCCGCCTGCACATGGCCAAGACCCTGCTGCAGGGCGGCAACGTACTGCTACTCGACGAGCCGTCCAACGACCTGGACATCGAGACCCTGCGCGCGCTGGAAGATGCGCTGCTGGAGTTCCCCGGCAACACCTTCGTCATCTCGCACGACCGCTGGTTCCTGGACCGCATCGCCACGCACATCCTCGCCTTCGAGGGCGACTCGCACGTGGAGTTCTTCCAGGGCAACTACCGCGAGTACGAGGAAGACAAGAAGCGGCGCCTGGGCGAGGCCGGGGCACAGCCGCACCGGTTGCGGTTCAAGGCGTTGAAGTGACAGCGGGACGCCCACGGCAACGTGGGCGTCTTCGTATACAGGCATAGGAGGATGGCATGGGCTTCGTCGAACGATTGCGCGCACGCTGGAAGACCGCCGACTCGCTGCTGTGCGTGGGTCTGGACCCGGATCCGGCCAGGTTTCCGGACGCCTTCGCCAGCGACGAGCATATGGATAACGGCGAGGCGCTGTTCGGGTTCTGCCGCGACATCGTCGATGCGACCGCCGGGTACGCCTGCGCATTCAAACCCCAGATCGCCTATTTCGCCGCGCACAACGATGGCGAGCTGGCGCTGCAACGGCTCATCGCCCATATCAACGCCGTCCATGCGGACATTCCAGTGATCCTGGACGCCAAGCGCGGCGACATCGGCAGTACGGCCGAGCAGTACGCAGTGGAAGCTTTCGACCGTTATGGCGCGGACGCCGTGACCCTGAACCCCTACATGGGTCGCGATTCTGCGCAGCCGTTCCTGGCCCGCAACGACCGCGGCTGCGTGTTCCTGTGCCACACCTCCAATCCCGGTGCGCGCGATTTTCAGGAACTGCTGGTGGACGGCGAACCGCTTTACCAGCGCATCGCCCGCACCATCGCCGGCGAGTGGAATGCCGACGGCAACTGCGCGCTGGTGGTCGGTGCCACTTTTCCTGAGGAGCTGAAGACGATCCGCGGCATCGTCGGCGACATGCCGCTGCTGATCCCCGGGATCGGCGCGCAGGGCGGCGATGTCGAGGCCACGGTGCGCAACGGCCGGACTGCGGACGGCATGGGGCTCATGATCAACTCATCGCGCGGGATCCTGTACGCCTCTTCAGGTGCCGATTACGCCGAAGCGGCGGCCGAAGCCGCGCGCGCGCTGCGCGACGAGATCAACCATTACCGCAAGTGATAGAGCGCGGGAAGCAGCGCTGTGGCGCGCGCTTGCGCCGTTTCTGATGCGGACGGCCTGGTGGGAAGTGGCCCACTTTTCCCGTCGCCGCGGGCTCCCGCTAGGCGCGCAGGTGCGCGCGTAACACCGCGAACGGAAACCGCAACCAGATCAGCGCCCGCACGGCCCAGCGTGTGAGCGGGCCGCGGCGCGGTGCCTCGTAACGATCGAAGTAGCGCATCAGGCCGCGGTGCTTGTGCCATTCCACGAACCAGGGCCTGCTGCGGCTGGATACGCCGCGCAGATGCACGACGCGCACATCGTTGGCCACCGCCACCACCGCACCGGCGTCGCGCGCGCGCCGGCACAGGTCGAGGTCCTCGGCATGCAGGCGGTAGCATTCGTCGAAGCCGCCGATCCGGGTGAACAGCGCACGCGACATGAACATCAGCGCGCCCGAAGTGGCATCGACGCGCTGCAGCGTCCGGGTGCGGTCGTAGGGCGCGTCCAGCTGCGATGTCGAAACCGCGCGCAGCATATGCCCGAAGTCCGGATCGTGGCGACGCGCGGCGGCGTCGCGTTCGCCGGTCTCGTCCACCAGGTCCGCGCCCAGCAACGCCTCGCCGCCAATCGCGACGGCGTGCGCCTGCAGTCGCTCCAGGCTGTCCTCGGCGACGAAGCAGTCCGGATTCACGAACGCCAGCCAGGGCGCATCGCAATCCGCCGCACCCTGGTTGCAGGCCACGCCGAACCCCGGATTGTCGGGATTGGCGATGAAGTGCAGGCGTGGGTCGGCGGCCGCATGGCGCTGCACGATCGCGAGCGTTTCGTCGGCCGATCCGTTGTCGACCACGCGGATCTGCACCACGCCGTCGGCATCGCGCAGCCGGCGCAGGCAGCTGTCGATGGTTTCGTTGCTCTGGTAGGTCACCACGACCGCGGCGATGCCGTCCGGCGCGTTCAATTGAACAGCTCCGCCTGCTGCTGCGGCGCGCCGACCTGCAGCAAACATGCCGCAAGTTGTTCGCGCCTGGCGTGCAGCGGATCGTCCATCAGGAAGTGCGCCAGCCGCGCGTGCCACTCAGGCCAGCGTGCAGCCAGCGCTTCCATATCGCCCTCGGCCGGACCACCCTCGCCGCCGCGGGCGACGAACGCGGTTTCGCACAGGACGTTGCGCCAGCCCAGTCCAGACAGCCGCAGCGAGAGATCGATCAGCGCCGCGTAGCTCGAGCTGTAGCTGGCCGCGTCCAGGCCGCCGGCGCGCTGGCGGGCGCTGCCGCGCAGGGCGAAGGCGTGATCCACCGCGGCGGGCAGTTCGGGATGCAGGGGCGGCATCATGACGCAGGCCTGGGCCAGGCGCGCCGGGTCGTCCGGGATCGGATTGATCTCTCCGACCCGGGGCCAGGCCGCGGTCTCGCCGGCACTGCACCAGGCCGTCGCGGTGGCGATCGAAGGATCACGCGCGAGGCAGGCCTGCAGCTGCACGGCCCAGCCAGGAGTGGGCATGGCGTCCGGCGCGAGCACGATCACGTCACTGTCGCCGCAGGCCTGCAGCATCTGGTCGAGATGCGCGACCTCGCCGAGCGCGCGTTGTCGTCGCGTGTAGTCCGCACGCAGCGGCGTGCACTGCAGCCAGCGTTCGATGATCGCCAGTGCGCGCGGCCCGGCCTGCGCATCGTCCGCAAGCCACACGCGCGCGGCGGCCGGCGTGCTGGCGTCGAGCGCCGCCAGGCAGGCGTCGAGCGCGTCGTCGTCGACGCCGACCGGCAACAGCACGATCGGGAGCGCGTGGCCCACCACCTGCACTCAGTTCCCCGAAGGCGTGCTGCGCAATGGCTCCATGGCGCGGAAGCGGCGGGTGTATTCGTCGGTCAGGTCGCGGGCTTCGCGCGGATCGCGCACGATGGTCGGGGTGATCAGGACGATTACCTCGGTGCGCGACTTGTTGCTGGACTGACGGCCGAACAGGCCGCCGAGGACCGGTATCCGGCTCAGGCCGGGGAATCCGGTCGATCCGCGTACCGTCCCATCCTGGATGAGTCCGGCGATGAGCGTGGTATCCCCGCTCTGCAGGATCGCATTCGTCTTGACCTTGCGGCTGGAAATCCGGACGTTGCCGTTCTGGTCCGGTTCGCCCTGCGGCGCGCTCACTTCCGACACGATGTCCAGAAACACCGTGCCATCCTTGGTCAGGCGTGGCCTGATCTTGAGGATCGTGCCCGTGTCCAGGTACTGCACCTGGCTGTAGGTGTTGTCGCCGACGATCGGGTTGACCGTGACCGAAGCGATCGGGATCCGCGTGCCATCGTTGAGCGTGGCCTCCTCGTTGTTGCGCACCATCAGCGACGGCGACTGCAACATGCGCACGTCCGAGACCTCATCGAGCGCACTGATGATGGCTGCGGCGTTGCGGCCCAGGAACGTCCATGCCATGCCAGCGGCGGTGCCGCCAAGAGGCGTGCCCGATACGTTGCCCGCCAGTCCGCTCCACGTCGTACGTCCCACCGCGCTGGGCAGGCCGGCGTCGGTCACAGCGCGTTCGAAGAACCAGTTCACGCCGTAGCTCAGGTCGCCGGTCAGCGTGACCTCGGCCACCTGGGCCTCGATATGGACCTGCATCGGCATTACGTCGAGCTTCTCGATCACTTCCTTGATCGAGCGCCAGGCCTGGGGGCTGCTGCGCACCAGGATGGAATTGGTTTCGTCCACGGCCGACACGCCGACCTGGCTGCCGTCCACCTCGAAGCTGACCGCAGTGTCCCCGCCTTCGCGACGGCCCAGTGTCATCGATTGGCCACCGGTGCCGCCCGGCCCGGAGCCAGTATCACCGCTGTAGCCGTCGTTGCCGGTGTCGCCGATGGTCGCGCTGCTGCCGTTCTTGCCGTCGATGCCACCGTCTTCGATGGACGTGGATTCCAGTCCCGGCATCAGCGAGACGTTGCCATCGCCGGAATCCCCTCCGCGGCGGGCCGCTCCGTAGACCTCGGCCAGGCGTTCCGCCAGATCCTTGGCGGTGATGTACTTGAGTTCATACGAATACAGGCGCACTGCGTCGCCGGCGCCGTCGATGCGCTCCAGCCATTGCTGGATGTCGTCGAGGTAATCCGGCTGCGGCGTGATCACCAGCACGGCGTTGGCGCCTTCCAGCGGCATGAAGCGGAACATGCCGGCGACGGGCGACTTGCCCTGTTCGCCGAACACCTTCTCCAGGTCCGCCACGACCTTGCTGGCCTTGCCCGACTGCAGCGGAAACACGCCGACGGACATGCTGCTCATCCAGTCGACGTCGAAGATCGCGATCGTGCGCAGGTAATTCTCCAGCTCGGCCCGGGTGCCGGCCAGGGTGATCACGTTGCGGCCCGGATCGGCGTTGACGATCGCGTTCGGCCGCGCGTAGGGCTCGAGCACCTTCTTCATCTCGGCCGCCGAGATGTAGCGCAGCGGCACCACGCGCGATTCGAAGCCGCGCGCGTTCGACGCCGGACCGATCCGCGGCGCGACGCTGCCGGCCAGCGGTGCGTCGGCCGGAACGATGCTGTAGCGCCCGTCGCTATAGACCATGCGCGCGTTATTCCAGCCCAGGATCATCTCCAGCACGCTCATCGCCTCGGCCGCGCTCACCGGCTTGGGCGTGCCATAGGTGACGGTGCCCTGCACGCCCGGCGCGATCAGGTAGTTCTGGCCGAGCATGTCGCCCAGGATCGCCTTGACCACCGCATGCAGCGATTCGCCCTCGAAGTTGAACGTGGCCTGCCCGGTGCTCCCGCCCAGGTTGGGCGGCGGCGCGCTGGCCGCCTCGCGATTGATGGTCTGCCCGGTGCCGCGGCGGATGACCGGGCGCGGGTCGACGTCCGGAGACTCCAGCGGCTGCCGGCTCACCGCGTCCTCGTCTGCGGACGATGTACCCGGAGGCGGCGCGACCCCGAGGGCGGCATCCCGACGCATGGTCGGCGCGGGATTGCTGGCGCACGCGGCCAGCAGGGTGGCGAGCAGCGCCACGAGCATCGGACGGATCTGGGAAAGGCTCATCGTTGCCACTCTAGTCGGTGTTGGGCGGCGGCGGCGGCTGTTGCGCCTCGCGCCGGAGCTGTTCGCGCCGGGCCTGGATGCGTTTGCGGATCGCCTCGATCTGGGCATCGGGGGTGGCGACGGCAGGTTCGGCCGCACTCGAGGTGGCGTCGGTCACCGCCTCGGGCGGCTTGGCGGACGCAGGTGGCGCGACGGCGGCCGCCGCCGCCGCGGCATTCGCGGCTGCATCGGCGCTCGCGGCATCGGCATTGCTGCGCACGACCGGACGGATCGCAGGGGCGCCGCTGCGGGCGACCGGCTGGCTGGCGGGCGTGGCCGGTTCGCCGCCGGTGCCGTCGTAGGCGCGCAGTTCGATGGTGCGCTGGCCGTCCGGTCCCTCGAACACCGCCTGTCGCGGCTCGAGCGAGACTAGGCGCCAGGCGGCGGCCTGCTCCGCCGATTCGCCCAGCTTGACCCGGATCGGCGCCCCGCCCTGGGCATCGCCCGCGGGCTGCAGGATGGCCAGCTTCAGGCCGGGAGTCAGCAGCACGCTGGTCAATACGTAGTCGAACGCATTGGTCTGTTCGCCCTCGCCTTCGCCGCGCAGCGAGAATGGCTTGGGACGCCGGTCTTCGGAGAACAGCGGCCGCGACGCGAGTTCTCCGTACTGCGTGTACGGCCCCAGGCGCTCGGGCGCAGACGGTTGCAGCTGCGGCAGCCGCTGCACCAGCGAAGGATCCTCGGCCAGCGGCGCGACCCGTCCGCCCAGGCCGGCGAGAGACAGGATCCAGGCCAACAGCGCCCAGGCCGCCAATGCGCCAAGCAGCCAGGTACGCGGTGCGATGTCCTCAGCGCGCACCGTCGCCCCCTGACCGTGACGGAGACGTCGGCTGGCCCGGGCGCGGACGCAGGTAGCCGTAGAGGTCGAAGCTGACGTCGAGCCCTCCGCTCTGCGATACCTGGTCGGCCATGGCGAAGTAACGCTGGGCGAGGATGTTGAGGTTGTCCACGAACAGGCGCGGAGTGCCGCTTTCCAGCGCGTGCAGCACCGCGCCGGTTTCCGGTACGCCACAACGCAGGCGCACCTGCACGGCGACGCGGGCATAGCGATCGGCACTGGGTTCGCTCAGTGGCGAGCGGTTGGTGATCGCGCAGGCGCGGTTGCCGGGGCTCGCCTGGCCGACCACGGTTTCCAGGCGCTTGATCAGGCCGGCGGTCGCCAGTTCGGCGCTGCTCTCGGGCAGGAAGCCGGGGGTACGCGCTTGCTGGGCGCGGGCTCGCGCCAGCGCCTGGCGCACCTGCAGGGCCTGTCCCAGCTGCATGCGCGCGCGCAACTCGCGCTGCTGGAGCGCGGCGATGCGCTGGCCTTCGGCCAGCATGGGCACCGTCCACCAGGGATGCACCAGCACCAGGTAGGCCAGGGCAAGCGCGCCGCCGAGCAGGCCGAGCGCCAGCCAACGGTCGCGATTACTGACCGGATGCACGTCGGGGCTCCTGCGGCGCGGTCGCCAGGTCGGCGGTCAGGGTGAAGATGTCGCGCCCCGTGCGGGGGTCGGGTTGCAGTGCGCCCGCAAGTGCAGGGGCGCGCCATAGCCTGGAGCCTTCGAGCCGGCCCAGCAGGGCCGAGGCTTCGTTGCTGCGCCCGATCAGGGTGATGCGCCCGCCTTCGATCGCGAGTTTTTCGAGGTAGGTGCTGTCGGGCAGGCGCTTGCTCAGGTCTTCGAGCACCTCGACCGCGGTCGGACGCCCGGCCCGGGTGCGATCGAGGAAGGCCTGGCCGTCGACGATGTCCAGCAACTGCTGACGTTCCAGGGCGACGCCGCGCGCCGCGCCGGCACGTTCGCTGGCGACCTGCTCGAACGCGTCCGCAGCAGCGCGCCGGTTGTACAGGGTCTGCCACAGCATCGCCGCGGTGGCGACCACGACCACCGTCGCCAGGACCAGGTTCCAGGGCCGCAGCGGGTCGGCCTGCTGCCGGCGCTGGGCGGGATCCAGCAGGTTGATCCCCAGGGTCGCGCCGTCGGCGCCGAGCACGTCGATTCCGGCGAGGTTGCCGGCCAGATCGCCCAGCGCGGCTTCGGCCGCCTGCAAAGCGGTGCGCGGCACGGCGATCAGCTCGGCGTCGATCTGCGCATCGCCATCGCGGCGCGCGACCAGGCGTGCGTCGAATGCGACGGCATCCGCAGCAAAGGGCGTCTGCCGCTCGATCTCGAACCCGACCACGTCGCGCAGGCGCTCGCTCGCCGCGGCGGGCAGCAGCATGCGCCGGCGCAGCGCGACCGACGCGGGCAGCAGCAGCCAGCGCGGCAGGTCCTGGCTTGCCGGGGCGAGCAACCGCAACAGCGTGTCGGTGGCCGAGACCTCCGGCTCGAGATCCGGCAGACGGGCAAGATCGCGAAGGCCTTCTCCATCCTCCAAACGCAGCTGCACGCCACCGCCGCCGGGCTGCAACAGCAGCCGCCCGCGATCCATGCCCAACGCCAGGCGCCAGCGACGCGGCAGCCACGCCATCAGCGCGCGTCCCCACCAGGCCACGAATCCGCGCAAGCCGCCGGAAGCGGCCACGGCGCCGCGCATGCGCAGTCGGTCGCGCAGCGTGCGTCGCGCAGTCGCGCCTGCCTGGGGCGTGGTCATCGCAGCGATGTGCCTTCCTCCCATTGCAGCGGCAGATACGCCATGCCCGGCAGGCCTGTGCCGCCGGAGCGCACCACCACGCGCAGCAACGACTCGCGACCATCGCGGAGCCTTGCACGGCTCCAGATACTATACGTGCCGCTATTTGTCCCCACGAGCGAGACGCCGCCGCCGAGCAGCGGGGGCGGCTGCCCCGAGGCAGGATCCCAGCGTTCGCGCTGCTGCACGATGGTCTCGCCATCCAGCCCCATCGCCGCCAGCACCACCGCAGAAGCAAACGCGGGTTCGGGCGAATCGCGGCCGCTGAACACGGTCAGATGCGGTGCCGCGCGCGCGTAGACCTGCGGACTCACGCCCAGGACCTGGAGCAGCTCGGCCTGCGTGTCGAACGGCGCGTCCTTGGCACCGTAAGGCAGGCCAGCGGCTTCGTAATCGGCATCCTCGCCGCCTCCGGCGGGCTGCGACAACGTATCCGGGTCGCGCCAGTCCACGATCGCGCCGGCCAGGCGCTCGGCCTCCGGCGGTTCGAGACCCAGTACCCGGAACAGGCCGGCCAGCAAGGCCGGTTGCGCGGTGTTGAGGTCGATCTTGCCCTGTTCGTCGATGATCCGCACCTGCACTTGGGCCCCGCCGAAACGCCAGCGGTAACTGCGTCCATCCGGCTGCCAGCGGCGTCGCGGATCTTCGTCCACGACGCGCACCAGTGCGTATTCGACGCCCGCACGGGCGGCCTCTTCGGCCACCACGCCGCGACTGAGCACCTGCCCCTGCAGATGTTCGATGCGCGCCGACATGGCGAAGCCCCCGATCAACGCGGCCAGCAGCGCGATCAGCCAGAGCACGAGCAACAGTGCGGCGCCCGTCTGCCGGCCGCGGCGATCCGGGAGCATGCCGCCCCGCTTCGCACCGCGCGTTGCCTGCGGATACAATCGGCTCACTGCCCCATCCCCGCCATCGCGGTGTAACTGCTCGCCAGCGGCAGGCTCACGATTAGGGCCGGCCAATCGCGCCCGTCGCGGTCGCGCAGCAGCACCTGCACCTGCAGCGGCATGCGTTCGACGTCTTCCCAGGTGTCCTGCCATTCACCGAGCCGGTTGTCGGCAGTCATGGCGCGATAGCGGAAGCGGATTTCGTCCATGTCTTCCACCAACGCCTCCGGGGGTCGCGGCGGGCGTTCGGGCACCAGCGTCCCGGCCTGGACCATGGTCAGCGCGACGGTCAACCGCACGCCTTCGCCCTGGTCCTCGACCGCCAATTCGTGCAGGTGCGGGCCGCCGCGACCCAGATAGTCGGGGGTGTCCGCGACAAAGCGCATGTGCGCCTCATCGCCGATGAAACGCTCCTGCAGCCCGCTGTCGAGGTTGGTGCCGAACAGGATCGGGCGCGCGCCGGCGATGCGCCGGCGCAGGAACCCCTCGACCGCGCGCATGCGTTCGCTGCGCTGGGCCAGGCTCTCGCCGCGCTGGGTCGTGCCGGTCGCCGCACGCAGGCTGGCAAACGCCAGCGCGAGGCCTGCCGCCAACAGCACCGTGGCCAGCAGCACTTCGATCAGGCTGAAGCCGCCCTGCCTGCTGGAAGCGGTCTGGCAAGCCCTCATGGCAGCGCCACGCCCGCGGCGGCATCCGGTGCCACCAGCCTTAGCGACTGCACCTGCAGGCGCTCGCGGGCGCCCTCGCCCCATTGCACCGTCAGTGCCAGCTGCATGAGCTGCGGCGCGGCGAGCTCGACGGGTGCGGCCGCTGGTGCAGTTGGATCGCGATACGGTTGCACATCGAGCACCCAGCGATAGCGGCCCTGCTCGAACTCGCCGTCGCGCCGGCCCGGCTGCAGCACCTCGCCTACGCCGACCTGGTCCAGCAGCGATTGGGCGTGCAGGGCTGCACGACCGGCATCGTCCGCATTGCGCACCTGCCGGGTCGCACCGGACAGGGTCCCCAGCAGCAGGGTCAGGCCGAGGGCAAGCACGCCGAAGGCGACGATCACCTCGATCAGGGTGTAGCCGCGCTGCGCCCTCACCGCCCCACCTCGCCACGGCGCACGGTCACCTCGCCGGTGAGCCATTTGACGTCCACGTTCCAGGCCGCGCGCTTCGCGTTGAGCTGGACACGGCCGCCGGTGGAGGCGCCGTCGGCGAAGAACACGATCGCACCGACGCCCCGCGCCGGCTGTGTTTCGCGCGCACCGGTAAAGACGATGCCCAGGCTTTCGTGGATGCGTCCGCTGCGCTGTTTCGGCGCGGTCCAGGCATGTGCGCGCGGGTCGATGATGAAACGCTGCGGACGACCGGTCGCGATCGCCTGCGCGCGGGTGAAACGCAGCTGCGCGGCCACCTGCTTCGCGGCGGCGCGCAGGCGGATGCCGTCCATGCCCCCGGTCAGCGCGGTCGCGGTCAGCACGCCGACGGCGGCAATCAGCGCCACCACCAGCAGCATCTCCAGCAGCGAAAACCCACGTGGGCCGCGCTGCGCGAAGCGGGAAACCTGGCGCATCCCGTGGCGTCCGGACGCGGCTTCAGGCCGCGCGACGCTGGTTCGGCGTGATGTGCGCGAATGCGGCATCGCCGTACGAGCGGATCACCTGCGACACCACGATGTGGTAGCCCGCGTACCAGCGCGCGTACTGGCGCTTGGCTTCCTGGTGCACGGGATGGGTCGAGAACGCTTTCAGGGTCTCGAGATCATCCCAGTAATAGGTGGCATTACGCCGGGTCGCATCCGGCGCCTGCCACGACTCGACGCCGAGGAATCCCGGCAGCGAACGGGCGACTTCCTCGATCAGCGCGTTGAGCCGATGGAATTCGGCGTCGTAGGTTCCCGGTTCCCAGATGAAGGCTGCGCTGTACATGTGGCGGCCGCCCTTATTCGAGACGGATGTCGGCCGCCACGCTCTCGCCGCCGGCCCTGCGGTCGGCGCCCAGGCTGACGATATCGAACGGGCGACCTTCGCCGGGCATGCGGTATTCCAGCGCGGTGCCCCAGGGATCCTTGAGTTCGGATTCCTTCGCATACGGTCCCAGCCAGCCGGCGCCGGACGAGGACACCAGTTCCTCGAGCGAGTTGGGCAGCCCACCGGTATCCATTTCGAACTGCTGCACCTTCTCGCTCAGCGTCTGCACCTGGGCCCTGGCCAGGTTAACCTTGGCACGATCGCCGCCGCCGAGGATGCGGGTCGCGGCGAAGGCCACGATGCCGCCGATCAGCACCACCACCAGGATGATCTCGATCAGGCTGAAGCCGCCCTGCGAATAACGTCCCGCTGCGACGCGAATTGTGCCGGCGCCACGGCCGACAGGAGTGAATCGGCGACGGTCGTTGCTTTTCAGCGGCTCGGGCCTGGATTCTCGATTCAGGGAACGGGTGCGACGCATGGACAAATCCTTCTGGGTTTTGTGGTCATCTGCTGCTTATTGTGATCGATGGCGGCGACATGAGTTCCTTCAGGCATCGGCGACCCGGCTTCCTCATCCGATGACATTGGTCAGATCGTAGATCGGGGTCAGCACCGCCAGGATGACGACGCCGACGATCATCGCCAGCAACAGCGTCACCACCGGCACCAGCGCCGCCAGCATCCGGTCCAGGGCCAAGCCGGTTTCGGTGTCGAAGGTGTCCGCCGTCTTGAGCAGCATGCTGTCGAGCGCGCCGGATTCCTCGCCGACCTGGATCATCTGCAGCGCCAGGCGCGGGAACACCTTGCTCCTGCCCAGGGCGGTGGACAGGCCGATACCGTTCTTGACCTCGTCCCCGGCCGCCTCGACCGCGTCGGCGAGCACCCGGTTGCCCAGCACGTTGCGGCCGATGCCCAGCGCGGTCAGCAGCGGCACCCCGTTGCGCAGCAGGGTGCCCAGGGTGCGGGCCAGGCGCGCGGTTTCGATCTTGGCCACCAGCGGGCCGGCGAACTTCTGTCGCAGCAGCCATGCGTCCAGGCGCGCGCGGAAGGCGGGATCGCGCCGCTTGCGGTCGAACCACCACAGCGCCAGCGCCGGCAGCACCACCAGCAGGATCCACCAGTCGCGCACGAACAGGCCCAGGTTCACCACGATCTTCGAGAACAGCGGCAGTTCCGCGTCCAAGCTGTCGTACATGGCGGCGAACTGCGGCACCACGAAACCCAGCAGGAACAGCAGCGACAGGCCCACCATCGCCAGCAGGATCACCGGGTAGATCAGCGCATTGATCACCCGCCCGCGCATGGCGCGGCTGCGCTCGAGGTAATCGGCCAGGCGCGCCAGGGTCTCGTGCAGGCTGCCCCCGGCCTCGCCGGCGCGCACCATGTTGATGTAGAGCTTGCTGAAGGTGCCGTGCTGCCGCTCCAGCGCGGTCGACAACGCTGCGCCGCCGCGCACCGCGTCGCGGATGTCGGTGATGGTGCGACGGGCGATCTCGTCTTCCGGCAACTCGAGCAGGATGGTCAGCGCGCGATCCAGCGGTTGTCCTGCACCGAGCAGGGTCGCCAGCTGCTGGGTGAATTGCACCAGGCGCTGGCCCGCGAACGGCTTGGGCTTGAACAGCGCACGCCATGCCGACTCACCGCCCCCCTCGCTCGCCAGCCTGGCTTCGACCGGCAAATGGCCCTGTTCCTGCAGGCGTAGCACCACCTCGCCGTCGCTGCCGGCCTCCATCTGGCCGTCGAGCATCTCGCCGCGTGAGTTCAGCGCCTTGTAGCGGTAGAGGGGCATCGATCAGGCGTCCTCAGTGACCCGCAGCACTTCCTCGATCGTGGTTTCGCCGCGCAGCGCCTTGACGATGCCATCCTCGTACATGGTGCGCATGCCGGCCTTGCGCGCCAGCTGTTCGAGTTCGCCCATGCCCGCGTGGCGCATCACCGCACGCCGCAGTTCGTCGTCCATCACCAGGAATTCGACGATGGTGGTGCGCCCCAGGTAGCCGGTCGGCGACAGCGGCGACGGCCCGGGGCGGTAGAGGTATATCTCGCCCTGCGGCTGGAACCGGCGCAATTCGAACTTTTCGATTTCCTCGGGCGAAGCGGCGTAACGCTGCGCGTGCGTCTGCTCGAGCCGCCGCACCAGGCGCTGCGCCAGGATGCCGTTGACCGTGGAGGTGAGCAGGTAGTCCTCCACGCCCATGTCGAGCATGCGGGTGATGCCGCCGGCGGCGTTGTTGGTGTGCAGGGTGCTTAGCACGAGATGTCCGGTCAGCGCGGACTGGATCGCGATGCGCGCGGTTTCCAGGTCGCGCATCTCGCCGATCATGATGATGTCCGGGTCCTGGCGCACGATGCTGCGCAGCGCATTGGCGAAATCCAGGCCGATCTGCGGCTTGGCCTGGATCTGGTTGATGCCCTCGATCTGGTATTCGACCGGATCCTCGACCGTGATGATCTTGACGCTGGGCGTGTTGAGCTTGCTCAGAGCGGTGTACAGCGTGGTGGTCTTGCCCGAACCGGTCGGCCCGGTCACCAGCAGGATGCCGTGCGGCTGCGCCAGCACGTGCTGGAACTGCGGCAAAAACTCGTCGGTGAAGCCGAGCCTGTGGAAGTCGAACACCACGGTCTCGCGATCGAGCAGGCGCATCACCACCGATTCGCCGTGCGCGGTCGGCACCGTGCTCACGCGCAGGTCGAGCTCCTTGCCCTGCACCCGCAGCATGATCCGGCCGTCCTGCGGCAGACGGCGCTCGGCGATATTGAGCTTGGCCATGATCTTGATGCGGCTGATCACTGCGGCGGTGAGGTTGACCGGCGGGCTCTCGCCCTCCTCCAGCACGCCGTCGATGCGGAAGCGCACCTTCAGCCGGTTCTCGAACGGCTCGATGTGGATGTCCGAGGCGCGCAGTTCCACCGCCCGCTGGATGACCAGGTTGACCAGGCGGATGACCGGAGCTTCCGAGGCCAGGTCGCGCAGATGCTCGACGTCGTCCAGGTCGCCGCCGCCCTCGCCGTCGGCGGTTTCCACGATCGCGCCCATGGCGCTGCGGCCCTGGCCGTACCAGCGTTCGATCAGGTCGTCGATCTCGCTGCGCAGCGCCACCGCGACCTTGGGTGTGCGCTGCGCCGCCAGCTGCACGGCGTCCAGGGCATAGGCATCGTGCGGATCGGCCATCAGCACGCCGACCTCGTGCTCGGTCCATTCGATCGGACACAGGTGGAACTGCTTCAGGAACTTGACCGACAGCGCCACACCTTCGGGCGGCAGGTCGGGTGCGTCCTTGGCGCTGACCAGCGGCAGTTCCAGCACCGCGGCACTGGTTTCGGCATGGTCGCGCTCGGACACCAGTCCCAGGCGCCCGAGCAGGCTCAGCAGGCTGCCGCCGGTTTCCTCCTGCAGGCGACGCGCGCGCTGCAGGTCCGCGTCCTTGAGCCGGCCTTTTTCGAGCAGGGCGGCCACGATGCGCGCGTCGGCGCTGGAATCGATTTCGGCTGGCATGCCGGTGCTGGGCACGACGACTGCGTTCACGCGCCACCTCCGCTGCGGAACGCTGACTTTAACAGGTCGCCCCGGCGCATTCGCCAGCCAAACGCAAACCGCAGCGGGGGCAGGACGGCGCCGCCATGTTGCGGTTTTCGAAACGTGATTCCGGTTGCGCTTCGCGATTACCGATCAGACCGCGTGGCCGCACCATGCTGACGCGTTCGTTTCGCTGGTGTGCAGGGGAGCACGACGAATCGACAAGGGAGATGTTCTGGTGATAACCCGCAACCACGCGCCCCGCAAAGGGGTCACGAATCCGGATGCACGCAAGCGTGCCGGACTCGGCGCCGCCGGCGCCGTATTGATGGCCTCCGGCCTGCTGCTTACCGGCACGGCGTTGACCGCCGGCATCGGACCGGGCGCCCTTAACAAGCGGCCGCTTGCCGCGGCGACGGCCGGCTTCGTGCAGCAGCAGTGGCACTCGATCTTCAACCGCGAGGGGCGGTTCCTGACCAAGCCGTCGGGCCGCACGCCCGAGGCAATCGCATTCGACTACATCCGGCGCAACGCCGCAGCCTTTGCTTTGGCGCCCAACGACGTGCGCACCCTGGTGGTGGAGAGGCACTACACCTCGCCTACAAGTGGCGCGCATTACCTGCGCATCGGGCAACGGATCGAAGGCTTGCGCGTGCACAACGCGTTGATCAACGCGACCATCGATGCCGAAGGCCGCCTGGCGATCATCGGCGGTCGCACCGGCAGCCTGCGCACCAGTGGTCAACCGCGGCTGACCGCGGCCGACGCGCTGCAGCGCGCGGCCGCACTCGGCGGCGCGCGCCTGTCGCTACCGTCGGCCGCGCGTACGCTCGCCAAGGGTACGCATCGCTTCGAAAATACCGCCGCCAAGGGACTGCGCAAGCCGACGCCGCTGGGCGCCGAACTGGTGTGGTTCATCGAGCGCGACCGCAGCCTGCGCCTGGCCTGGCGGACCGACGTCGAGCTCAGCGGCCAGTCCTGGCACGAGACCCTGATCGACGCCGAGAGCGGCGCCACGCTGTCGCGCCAGAGCAACTACGATCATGCGCAGGAGGGCCGGGTCTTCACCGGCCAGCATCCGGACGCCGATCCCACGCGCGAGCTGTCCAGCTTCGCGGGCTGGCTGACCATCGTGCCCGGCGCGACCACGACTTCGGGCAACAACGTCAACGCCTATCAGGACCGCGCCGACAACGACAGCGTGAACTACCAGCCGATCTCGCCCGACGACGAGACCTTCGACTTCGGCTTCACCGACGCCTGGCGCGGGCTGCCCGACGGCACCGACTTCGAGGACATCCCGCAGGCGACCTGGGACGCGGCGATCGCAGCCGACCGCGACGCCACCATCACCCAGCTGTTCCACTACACCAACGACATGCACGATTGGCTGTACGGCTTCGGCT
This sequence comes from Lysobacter sp. M15, assembly GCF_022662515.1. Taxonomy (NCBI): domain Bacteria; kingdom Pseudomonadati; phylum Pseudomonadota; class Gammaproteobacteria; order Lysobacterales; family Lysobacteraceae; genus Lysobacter; species Lysobacter sp. M15. Next base: position 318,601 of record NZ_JAKPBV010000014.1, read on the forward strand.
TCGACGAGGCCTCGGGCAACTTCCAGGTCGACAACTTCGGCCTGGGCGGCGCCGACGGCGATCCGGTGCTGGCCGAGGCGCACGATGGCATCGACTTCGGCTGCGTCGACGACGACGTCAATCCACCGGTGGCGATCCGCTGCGCCAACAACGCCAACTTCGGCACCAACGCTGACGGCAGCACCGCGCGCATGCAGATGTACCTGTGGATCCGGCCGAATCGTCCATACCGCGACGGAAGCTTCGACGGCGACGTGATCGCCCACGAGTACGGCCACGGCGTTTCCAACCGCCTGGTGGCGGGCACGCTCAGTGGCGGCACCAACCAGGCCGGCTCGCTCGGCGAGGGCTGGAGCGACACGCTGTCGCTGCTGCGCTGGGGCGACACCACGGTGGGCGAGTACGTCACCGGCAACGCCAACCGCGGCATCCGCAGTTCCGCCTACGACACCCACCCCGACACCTACGGCGACTACAGCACCGGAGTGAACTCGCCGCACCGCAACGGCGAGATCTGGGCGGCGGCGATGTATCTGATCCGCACCCGGCTGGGCCTGAACACCACCACGCAACTGGTGCTCGATGGCATGCGCAGCACCGTCAACGGGCCGACGCCGACGTTCCTCGACGCGCGCAACGGCATCCTCGCCGCGGACATGGTCAACAACGGCAGCGCCAACTTCTGCGCGCTGTGGGCCAGCTTCGCGCAGCGCGGCATGGGCGAGGACGCGGTGTCCAATGGCCTGCATGCGGTGCCGACCGAGGACTTCACCGCGCCGGCGGTGTGCAGTCCGGTGGCCAGCGCCGGCGGACCGTACACCACCGACGAAGGCAGCGACGTGCAGCTGTCGGCGGCCGGCACCACGGCCGGTTCGCATGCCAGCGCCAGCGGCAGCTTCAGCTACGCCTGGGACCTGGACAACGATGGCCAGTACGACGACGCCACCGGCGTCACCGCGGACTTCAGCACCGTCGGGCAGGACGGCATGTTCACCGTCGGCGTGCAGGTCACGGACGAGTTCGGCCTGACCGACACCGCCACCACCACAGTCACCGTGGACAACGTGCTGCCCACGGTCTCGATCGACGCGATCTCACCGATCGACGAGCACGGCACCGTCACCATCTCCGGGACGATCACCGACCCGGGCTGGCTGGAGCCGCTGGCCGCGACCATCGATTTCGACGATGGCGCCGGCGCTGCGGCGCTGACCGGTTCGCTGGAGAACAACCGGCCCGATGCGGTGTTCAGCTTCGAAGTGCAGAAGCAGTACGGCGACAACGGCACCTACGACGTGCAGGTCTGCGGACAGGACCTTGTCGGCGGCGCACCCAATGCGCAGGACGTCTGCTATACCGCGCAGGCGCAGGTGAACAATGTCGATCCGGCCGTGGCGATCCAGACCGGCGCCATGCAGGACTACAACGGCAAGCAGGCCTTCGTGCTTGAGCTCGGCGAATCGCTGGAAGTACCGGGCACGGCGACCGACCCGGGCAGCGACGACCTGACGTTCACCTGGTCCTGGGACGACGGTACGCCGGACGACGTGCAGGTCTCCCTGGTCAACCCGCCGGCGAACGATCCGGCCAAGAGCCCGAGCGTGCAGCCGAGGGACGTCAGCCTGGCGCAGTCGCACCTGTATGCGGACGCCTGCTTGTACCAGATCGGCCTGGGCGTCGCCGACGACGATGGCGGATCGGCCAGCGACGAAGCGGCCGTGGTGGTGACCGGCAACGCCGACCTGTCGATGGGCAGCGGCTGGTGGTTGAACCAGTACCGGCCGAAGCCGCCGAACGACTTCAGCGACGCGCAACTGCAGTGCTACCTGGACATCGTCACGTTCTTCAGCGCGGTATTCGATACGCCGCTGACGCGCGCCGACGCGGCGCAGATCCTGCATGCGCCAGCGAAGGCACCGATCCTGACCGTGTTGCGAGAACAGCTGCTGGCGGCATGGCTGAACTTCGCCAACGGCGCGGTGACGTTCGACACGCCGGTCGACACCGATGGCGACGGCGTGGCCGACACCACCTGGGCAGCGGCGATCCTGACGGCGGAGATGGTGGCCAACAATCCGGCCTCGACCAATGCGCAGGTCAAGGCGCAAAAGGACATCGTCGAAAGGATCGTGCTGCGTGACGAGTAGCGGCACGATGGCGGCGGCGACGGCCTGGATGCTGTCGCTGGCCGCCTGCGCGCCAACCTCTCCACCCGGCGGCCCTCGGGCCGCCGGGACCAATCAGGACAGTGAGGAAACGACGATGCCCACGCCGTCCGCGCCCGGACGCGCCACCGCCGCCTCGCGCCCGCTGCCTGCCGGCCGTTTCGTCACGCGCGCCGACGACGGCCGTGTACTCACGATGCGGGTCGGCGAAACTCGCGAACTGCGCACGCGCGATGCCCTTGCACCCGAGCCAACAGTCGATGGCGAGGCGGTTGAGGCGATCGGGATCGACAACGTCCAGGCCGGAAGCGGTCGCGGCTGGGAACTGCGCGCGGTGCGGCCAGGCCGCAGCCGCATCGCCGTCGCCGGGGCGGAGCCGTTCGCAGTGACGATCGAGGTGTCGCCGGTGCGTTGACGTCAGCATGAAAAAGGGGCCGGCGGACCGGCCCCATCAAGGCCGATCACCGCATTGCACGGCCCGGATTCAGCCCACGAACGCCCGCGCGTTGCGGAACATCCGCATCCAGGGCGAATCCTCGGGCCAGTCCGCCGGATGCCAGCTCAGGTTGGCGCTGCGCGGGGTGCGCTCGGGATGCGGCATGAGGATGCTGACGCGGCCGTCTTCGCTGGCAAGCCCCGCAATGGCATCGGTGGAACCATTGGGGTTGGCCGGATACGAAACCGCCGGCGCGCCATCGCCCTGTACGTAGCGCAGCGCGACGCGGGCGGCGGCGGCATCGGCCGGCGACGCGAACACCGCACGGCCCTCACCGTGCGCGATCGCGACCGGAATCCGCGAGCCGGCCATGCCCTGGAAGAACAGCGACGGGGAATCCACGACTTCCAGCATGCCGAAGCGCGCCTCGAACTGTTCGCTGGCATTGCGCAGGAAATCCGGAAAGTGGTCCGCGCCTGGAATGATGTCCTTCAACTGCGACAGCATCTGGCAGCCGTTGCACACGCCCAGCGCAAAACTCTCGCCGCGGGCGAAGAATTCGGCGAAGGCGTCGCGCAGGGCGCTGCGTTCCAGGATCGAGGTCGCCCAGCCGCGGCCCGCGCCGAGCACGTCGCCATAGCTGAAGCCGCCGCAGGCGGCGAAGCCGGCGAAATCCTTGAGCTGCACGCGCCCGCCGATCAGATCGCTCATGTGCACGTCGAAGGCATCGAAGCCTGCGCGGTCGAAGGCCGAGGCCATCTCGATCTGCCCGTTGACGCCCTGCTCGCGCAGGATCGCGACCCGGGGCCGTGCGCCGCGGGCGATGAACGGCGCGGCGATGTCCGCGGCCGGGTCGAACGTCAGCTTCGGCTTCAGCCCCGGCGCATCGAAGCGCCGCGCGGCTGCGCGCTCGGCATCCGCGCTGTCCGGATTGTCGCGCAGCCGCTGCATCGCATGTGTCACCGACCACCAAGCGTCGAACAGCTCTTCCCAGCGCCACTCGACGATCGGCTCGCCCTCGTTGAGCACGCGGATCGCCGGCGCGGTGGTCGGGCGCGCGATGCGCTGCGCGCATTCCACCAGGCCATGGCGCGAGACCAGGTCGGCGAATTCGGCACGATCCTCGGCCGCGATCTGCACGATCGCACCGAGTTCTTCGTTGAACAGCGCGCGGAATGCATCCTCGCCGCCGTCGTCGCCCCAGCCTTCCAGGCCGATGTCCAGGCCCACGCGCGAGGTGAACGCCATCTCGCACAGCGCGGCAAAGGCGCCGCCGTCGGAACGGTCGTGGTAGGCGCGCAGGATGCCGGCTTCGCGGGCATCGCGGATCAGCTCGAAGAAGGCCCGCAGCCGCTGCGGATCGTCCAGGTCGGGCACGTCGGACACGTCGTGCGGCGGCCGCTGCACCCCGAAGCCGCCGTAGCACTGGGTCAGGATCGATCCGCCCATGCGTCGGCGCCCTGCGCCCAGACCGATCAGCCACAGCTCGCTGTCTTCCTCGCGAGCAAGCAATGGCGTGAGCTGGGCGCGCGTGTCGGCGACGGGTGCGAACGCGGAGACGATCAGCGAAACAGGAGACACGCTTTTCTGCGCGACCCCGTCGGCCTGCCACTGCGCCTGCATCGACAGCGAGTCCTTGCCCACCGGGATGCTGAGCTCGAGCTCGGGACACAGCTCCATGCCCACGGCCTTCACGGCGTCGAAGAGCCGGGCATCCTCGCCCGGGTGCGATGCGGCGGCCATCCAGTTGGCCGAAAGCTTGATCGTGTCCAGCGCACCGAGCGGCGCGGCGCACAGGTTGGTGATGGCCTCGCCCACAGCCATGCGCGCGGCGGCCGCGGAGTCGATCAGCGCCAGCGGCGTGCGCTCGCCGATGGCCATGGCCTCGCCCGCATAGCCGTCGAATCCGCTGAGCGTGATCGCGCAATCGGCCACCGGCATCTGCCACGGACCCACCATCTGGTCGCGCGCGGTCAGTCCGCCCACGCTGCGATCGCCGATGGTGACCAGGAAGGATTTCGCCGCAACGGTGGGATGCGCGAGCACCCTGAGCCCGGCTTCGTGCAGCGACAGCGCGGCCGTGTCGATGTCGGGCCAGCGATGCGCCGGCAGGGGCTGGGTGTCGCGGTGCATCTTCGGCGGCTTGCCGAACAGCACGTCCATTGGCAGGTCGATCGCATAACGCACGCCCTCCCCCGCCTGGGAATGGGGAACCGCGCCATAGCCGACCACCAGCCGCTCTTCCGCCGTTGCCGTGCCGACGACCGCGAACGGGCAGCGTTCGCGCATGCAGATCGCTTCGAACTCCGCCAGCCGCCCCTGCGGGACACCCAGCACGTAGCGCTCCTGCGACTCGTTGCACCACAATTGCATCGGCGACAGCGAAGGATCGTCGCTGGGCACGCGGTCCAGGTCGATTACGCCGCCGACGCCGGAATCGTGCAGCAGTTCGGGAATCGCGTTCGACAATCCACCGGCGCCGACGTCGTGCACGCTCATGATCGGGTTGTCCAGCCCCAGGGCCACGCAGCGGTCGATCACTTCCTGGCAACGCCGCTCCATTTCCGGGTTGTCGCGCTGCACGCTGGCGAAGTCCAGGTCTTCGGCGCTGTCGCCGGATGCCACCGAGCTGGCGGCGCCGCCGCCCAGCCCGATCAGCATCGCCGGGCCGCCGAGCACGATCACCGCGTCGCCCGGCGCCAGCTTGCGCTTGTCCACCTGGATGCGATCCACCGCGCCCAGGCCACCGGCCAGCATAATCGGCTTGTCGTAGGCGCGGGCCAGTCCGTCGCCCTCGGCGAGTTCGAAACTCCGGAAGTAACCGTTGAGGTTGGGGCGCCCGAACTCGTTGTTGAACGCGGCCGCACCGATCGGGCCGTCGAGCATGATCTCCAGCGCAGGCGCCATGCGCGGATTCAACACACGCTCGCCTTCCCATGGCTGGGGAAGTGTGGGGATACGCAGATGCGAGACGGAGAATCCGCACAGGCCGGCCTTGGGCTTGCCGCCGCGGCCGGTCGCGCCCTCGTCGCGGATCTCGCCGCCCGCACCGGTGGATGCGCCCGGAAACGGCGCGATCGCGGTCGGGTGGTTGTGGGTCTCGACCTTGATGCAGAACGCCGAAGGCGTCTCGCCTTCGGCGCGATAGCGCAATGTCGCCGGATCCGAGCGGAAGCGGCGTGCGGGCAGGCCTTCCACCACCGCCGCGTTGTCGCTGTACGCCGAGAGCGTGTGCTGCGGGGTGCGCGCGTGGGTGTGCTTGATCATCCGGAACAGCGATTGCGACCCGCCGCTGTGGAGCATGTCGCGGCCGTCGATGGTCCAACTGGCGTTGAAGATCTTGTGCCGGCAGTGCTCGGAATTGGCCTGCGCGAACATCATCAGCTCGACGTCGTGCGGGTCGCGCCCGAGCTCGGTATAGCGCGCGCGCAGGTATTCGATCTCGTCGTCGGCCAGCGCCAGGCCCAGTCGGACATTGGCCTGTTCGAGCGTTGCCAGCGGGATGACTTCCAGCGCACCGCGTCGCGGGGTCTGGAACAGCGCAGCCGCGGCCTCGCGGCTGTCGAGCAGCGACTGGGTCATCGGATCGTGCAGCAGGCGCGCCAGCGCCCCTGAAAGTGCCGCATCCGGAGCGTCAGGCCAGCCGAGCAGGTCGACGCGCGTCCCGCGTTCCACCCGCCGCACCGGCAGGCCGGCCCCGTGCAACAGCTCGGTGGCCTTGCTCGCCCAGGGCGAGATGGTGCCCAGGCGGGGAACGACGAAGCGCGAGACGGCACCCCCGGCGGCGGCCTCCACGGCCGTGCCGGCCTGGAGGATCCGCGCGAGGGCGTCGAGGTCCACCTGCGCACCCGGCTCGGGTTCGACCCAGTAGGTGAACCGCGTTTCGGCGATGCGCAGGGCGGGATGGATCTGCCGGAGGCGGGCTTCAAGCCGTTCACGGCGGAACGGCGACAGGGCCGGCTGGCCCTCGAGGACGATCATGTCCGAAGGGGAACCACGAAACACGGGGATGCAATTGTAGCGAAGCCGCCCGCGGGCGGCTTCGTTCCGGCGGGGTCCCCGGGCAGGATCAGCTGCCGGTGGCGGCGGTCTTCGGCGCGGAATCGGCCGCGTGCGCGTCCAGGGCCGCACGCAGGTCTGCGGCGGGAATGTAGCCGCCCAGCTGGGTGCCGTCTTCGGCCAGGATCATCGGGGTGCCGGTCAGGCCGGCGCGCTGGCCCAGGTTGTACTGCATGGCGACGGGGTTCTTGCAGCTGGCCTTGGCCACCTTGCGGTCGTTCTTGGCGTCGGTCAGTGCCTTGTTGCGGTCCTTGGCGCACCACACCGCCTCCATCTTCCTGAAGTCGTCGCTGGCCAGCCCCATGCGCGGGAATGCGACGTATTCCACGGCGATACCCTGCTTGTTGTACTGCGCGATCTCGCTGTGCAGCTTGCGGCAGTAGCCGCATTCCACGTCGGTGAACACGACCACGCTGTACTTGGGGTTCGGCGGCGCGAACACGATGCGGTCGGCCGCCGGGATCGTCCTGATCAGGTCGCGGCGCAGCGTCGCCATGGCCTCCTCGCCCAGGTTCTTCTTCGCCTCGATGTCGTACAGGGTGCCCTGCAGCAGGTACTTGCCGTCATTGCTGACGTAGACGACCTGGCCGGCGACGATCGCCTGCTGGAAACCCGGCACCGGCGCATCCGTGATCTGCTCCGGGGCGATGTCCTGGTTCACGCGCTTGAGCGCCTGCAGGGCACGGGCGGCAGGGGTGCCGGCGGCGATCTTGAGCTCGGGGGCGGCCGGCGCGTTCACCCGCGGCTGATCGGTGGCGGTCTTGGCGGATTGCGCCTGACTTCCGGCCGGCAGGGTCGATTGGGCGCAGGCGGACAGGCTGGCGCCGGTCAGCAGCAGAGACAACAACAGTCTGTAGGTCATGCGGATTCCGTGGCTCGGCGGCAGGGGCGGTTCGACCCGGTCGCCTGTCGAAGGTTCCACGATTCTCGCATGCGCGTTGTGACGCACCGGCTCGCAATGGCTGAACGGCGGAACCGGGCCGGCAAGCGGCAGTGCCGGATCGGATTCAGGGCAGCGGCCCGACGGCTGATGAGCAGCTGTCGCTCGCCGCGGGCGGCGAACCGCTCAACCACGTGGATGGTGCTTTGCGTGGAGTCGTTTCAATTGTTCGCGAGCGACCAGGGTATAGATCTGGGTCGTCGACAGCGAGGCATGGCCGAGCAGCATCTGCAGCGCGCGCAGGTCGGCGCCATGGTTGAGCAGATGGGTGGCGAAGCTGTGCCGCAGTCCATGCGGACTGATCCGCCTGGGATCGATCCCGGCCACGGCGGCGTAGCGCTTGACCAGATGCCAGAACAGTTGCCGCGTCGGCGCCATACCTTGCCGTGTGAGGAACAGCGCCGCCGGGCTGCGCTTGGCGGCCAGCTGCGGGCGCGCCTGGTCCAGATAGCGCTGCAGCCAGTGCTGAGCTTCCTCCCCCAGCGGCACCAGCCGCTCCTTGCCGCCCTTGCCCTGCACGCGCAGAACCCCCTGGCGAAGGTTGAGCCCGGTCGCCGGCACTTCGACCAGTTCGCTCACGCGCAGGCCGGCGGCATACATCAGCTCAAGCATCGCCCGGTCGCGCAGGCCTTCGGCCGAAGCGATGTCGGGCGCGCCCAGCACGCCCTCGATCTCGCTTTCCGACAGCGCCTTGGGCAGCGAGCGCGGCAGCTTGGGCGGCTCCAGCAGTGCGGTGGGATCGTCCGGCCGCTCGCCGCGGCGCACGCGCAGCCCATAGAACGCGCGCAGGGCCGACAGCAGGCGTGCATTGCTGCGCGGCGAATAGCCGTGCCGGGTGCGCCAGGCGAGGTAGTCGAACAGGCCTGCGCGGTCGGCTGCACCGACGCCGCCGCCGGCGCCGTCGCGCCATCGCGCCAACCCTTCCAGGTCGCGCCGGTAGCTGGCCAGGGTCTGCTTGGCCGCGCCGTGCTCGGCCCAGTAGGCATCAAGGAATTGCTCGATCGCGCGCGCGTCCGCATCGCGCAGCGGCGGCAACTGCATCGCAAGCTGACGGCGTTCGGCTGGGCTGGGCATGACGGAACAATAGTGCACGCCGCTTTCGCCGTAACCGACATCGCCGCGCACAGCTCTATCCTAGTGCGGATGGACACCGTCGCCGCCAACATTCCCCGACCCCGCGCACTCGTCGGCTGGCGCCTGCTCGCCCTGGTCTACGACGCCCTGCCCGTGCTCGCCCTGTGGCTACTGGTGGGCGCGGCGTTCACGCTCGGGTACGTCGTATCCGGGCACCCGCCACGCGAGAACATCGCGCCGCTCAGCGCACTGCAATGGCTGGCCTGGTTGTGCTGCTGGATCGTGACCGGCGCATACGCGGTACTGAGCTGGCGGCGCGGCGGCCAGACCCTGGGCATGCGGCCCTGGCGGCTGCGGGTGACCGATGCGCAAGGCAACCCCGCCTCCACGCGTGCGCTGGTGCAGCGCTATGCGCTGGGCACGGTCTCGCTGCTGGCGGCCGGAGCGGGCTTCTGGTGGGCCTGGTTCGACCGTGACCGGCTGACGCTGCACGATCGCGTCAGCGCCACGCGCATGATCCGGATGCCGAAGCAGGCATAGCGCGCTGCGCACGTTGTCATCCCAGTTGCGTGCGCGTCCCGTGCGCGCGATGCAGGCTAACCGCTGCGCCTGCGGAACAGATAGGCCGAAATTCCCAGCATCAGCGCCGGCGGGATCATGTAGGCCACGCGGAAGTCGAACTTGTACACCGCCGCGAGCTTCACGAACTGGGTCTGCAGCAGCCAGAACGCGAGCGAGAACACGATGCCGACGAACAGGCGCTTGCCCAGGCCGCCGCTGCGCAGCGTGCCGAACGCGAACGGGATCGCCGCCAGGCACAGGGCGAGCACGTTGACCGGGTAGAACCAGCGACCCCAGTAGTGCTCCTCGTACTCGGCCGCATCCAGGCCGTTGCGCATGCGGTAGTCGATGCTGCTCTTCAGGGCCATGGCGGTCAGGTAGCGCGGACGCGCCACGCTGGCCGCCAACGCCGCCGGATCGAGCTTGGATTCCCAGCGCTCCTCGGCCACGTCGGTCTGGTTGACCGCCCTGGCCTCGAAATAGGTGCGCCTGACGTCGCGCAGCAGCCATCCGCCGGGGCGGTGTTCGGCGACGCCTGCGCGGGCGATCGACTCCAGGCGCCCGGCATCGTCGAACTCGTACAGGCGCACATCGCGCAGTTCCAGCCATCGCTGGTCGCCGTCGCTCTTCTCCTGTCCGGTCTGGGCATTGAGGAAGGTATCGCCCTCGCGCGCCCACAGCCCCGAATACTGGGCCACGATCATGTCCTTCGACTTGGCCGAGGCCTTGATGCCGTCGGCGCGCTTCTGCGCCCATGGCGCCAGGGTTTCGCCGTTGACCACCATCAGTACGGTCAACAGCGCCAGCGTCGCCGCCACCGCAATGCTCAGACGGCGCCGGGACAGCCCCAGCGCGCGCAGCGCGGTGAGTTCGGAAGTGGCCGCCAGCTGGCCCAGCCCCATCAGCGATCCGATCACTGCCGCAGTGGGAAACAGCATGTATGCACGCCGTGGCAGGGTGTAGACCACGTTGGTCAGTGCAGTGGCGAAGTCGTAATTGCCTTTGCCGATGTCGCTGAATTCGGTCACCAGCGCCATCAGCGCATCCAGGCCGATCAGCACCGACCAGGTGAGCAGCACCGTGCCGAGCATCACCCGGCCCACGTACAGGTCGTGGATCTTGGGGAATGGTTTCATGAGAGCGAGGCCTTCATCGGCGCGCCTTCGCCAGGCGCGGGCGCCGCATCTGCCCGTCCTTGAAATACAGCCACAGCGCGGTGCCCAACAGCGGCAACACCAGCCACCACAGCCCCAGCGCCAGCGGGACCTTGCCTTCGGCGAGCCAGTCGGTGCCCAGCAGCATCAGGTTCATGCCGAAGATGTAGGCCAGGAAGCCGACCAGGATGCGGCCGTAGCGCGCCTGCCGTGGCGAGCTGCGCGCCAGCGGAATCGCCAGCAGCGCGAAGGCCAGAGCCAGCAGCGGCGGCGCGATCCGGCGATGGATCTGCGCGGTCGCCTCGGGACGCACATCGCCCAGCAGCGAGAGCGTCGGCAGCGCCTCGGGGTCGTCCTCTTCGCGCTCCTCTTCGCCTTCCGGCAGGCGCAGGTCGTTGCTCGCGTAGCGCATCAGGCGGAAGTCGCGCCCCTCGTCCATCGGCCCTTCGACCCGGAAGCCGTTGTCGAGGGTGAGGTAGCGCTCGCTGCTGCTCTCGAAGCTCATGTGCCCGCTGTTGGCGGTGGTGACATCGAGCCGGTCGCCATCCTGGCGGTACACGAAGATCCTGCTCAGGCGGGTGCCATCGTTGGACATCGAGCCGACGTAGACCACGCCGTCGCCCCCGGGCAGTTCGGTAAACCGCCCAGGCTCCAGTCCTGCGACCATCAGGGTGCGGTTGGCCGCGACGATCATCGCGTCGGAGGTCCGCTGCGCCCAGGGCCCCAGCCACAGCGAGCAGGCGCCGATCACCAGCACCACCGGCAGGACCAGCAGCAGCAGGGGCTTGAGCATCCGACCGGGACCGACCCCGATCGAGGTCAGCACCGGCATCTCCGAATCCCGGTACAGGCGCCCCATCGCCAGCAGCAGCCCCAGCATCATGCCCAGCGGCAGGATCAGCGGCAGGTAGCGGATCACCTGCAATCCGAGCTGGGACAGCATCATCGCCGCGGGCACCCGGCCACGGGCGATGTCGCCGAGCACGTCGGCGAACACGCCGCCCAGGCTGACCATGAGCAGCACCACCAGCGCCGCGAACGTCGCCTGGGCGAATTCGCGGAACAGGTATCGGTCAAGCTGCTGCATCGTGGCTCGGCAAGGTGGGACCGGTGAGCGGCTGCGGATCGGGGGACTAGCGGGTGCTTTAGACTTGCAGATCGCGTCGACGGCGCTGCGAGGCGCCGTCGTCTGACCCAACAGTGTACGGAATCTGGTCGATGGCCCTCGAATTCACCCTGAACCAAGGCAACCCGGCACAGGCGCTGCTCGATTGCGTGGTGGTCGGCATCCATGCCGACAAGACGCTCACGCCCGGCGCCAAGGCCATCGACGCGGCCAGCGGCGGGAAGCTGTCCGCACTGCTCGAGCGCGGCGACATCGGCGGCAAGACCGGCGTCACCACGCTGCTGCACGACCTGCCGGGCGTGACCGCGCCGCGGGTGCTCGTCGTCGGCCTGGGCGAAGCGGGCAAGTTTGGCGTACCGCAGTACCTCAAGGCGGTGGGCGACGCCGCGCGCGCGCTCAGGAACGGTCCGGTCTCCACCGCCCTGTTCACCCTGAGCGAACTGGCGGTCGAAGGCCGCGATGCCGCATGGAACATCCGCAGCGCCGCCGTCGCCGCCGATCACGCCTGCTACCGCTACCTGGCCACGCTGGGCGAGAAGAACAAGAAGCGCAGCGAAACCGGGCTGAAGGCGTTCGCGATCCAGGGCGACGACGCCAGCGCGCTCGCCCAGGGCAAGTCGATTGCTGCCGGCGTGCAGTTCGCGCGCGAACTGGGCAACCTGCCGCCGAACGTCTGCAACCCCGCCTACCTCGCGCAGCAGGCGCAGGAATTCGCCGCACGCTTCGCCAAGGCCGAATGCGAGGTGCTCGAGCGCGACGACATGGCCCAGCTGGGCATGGGATCGCTGCTGGCGGTCGCGCAAGGGTCGGCGAACCCGCCCAAGCTGATCGTCCTGAAGTGGAACAACGGCGGCGACGCCAAGCCCTACGTGCTGGTCGGCAAGGGCATCACCTTCGATACCGGCGGCATCAACCTCAAGACCCAGGGCGGGATCGAGGAGATGAAGTACGACATGTGCGGCGCCGCCAACGTGATGGGCGCGTTCGTCGCCGCCGTGGGCATGCAGCTGCCGATCAACCTGGTGGTGATCGCAGCCGCGGTCGAAAACATGCCCGACGGCAACAGCTACCGCCCCAGCGACGTGATCACCAGCATGTCGGGCAAGACCATCGAGGTCGGCAACACCGATGCCGAGGGCCGGCTGATCCTGTGCGACGCGCTGACCTACGCGCAGCGCTTCGAGCCGCAGGCGCTGCTGGACGTGGCGACGCTGACCGGCGCCTGCGTCATCGCGCTGGGCAAGTTCGCGACCGGCGTGATGAGCAAGCACCAGGATCTGGCAGCCGAACTCATCGCCGCCGGCGAAACCACCTTCGACCGCGGCTGGCAGCTGCCGCTGTGGGACGAATACCAGAGCCTGCTCAATTCGAACTTCGCCGATGTCTACAACATCGGCGGCCGCTGGGCTGGCGCGATCACCGCCGGCTGCTTCCTGTCGCGGTTCACCGAAGGCCAGCGCTGGGCGCATCTGGACATTGCCGGAGTCGCCAACGGCGACGGCAAGATGGGCATGGCGACCGGCCGCCCGGTCGGCCTGCTGGCGCAGTGGCTGATGGATCGGGCCGCCTGATGACCCTTCGACTTCGCGCCTGCGGCGCTACGCTCAGGGCGAACGGAACACCAATCTTCCCGATCGTGCCGAGCGCAGCGCTGCGTGACGCGCAGCGCGAAGTCGAGGCACAACCCCGTTGACCATGTCTCGCGCCGACTTCTACCTGATCGCCAAGCCCCGCTTCCGCAGCGAACCGCTGCGGCTGGTGTGCGAGCTGGCGAAGAAGGCCTACGAGGCGAACCTGCCGCTGCTGGTGCTTGCGCGCGACACGGCGCAGGCCGAGGCGCTGGACGACCTGCTCTGGGACATGGGCGACGATGTCTATCTCCCGCACCAGATCGCCGGCGGCGAAGAGGACGACGAGGCACTCGTGCTGATCGCGCCGCCCGAGGCCGACGCTCCGCTCAGGCCGCTGGTGATCAACCTGCGCGACGCCGCGGTGGAAGGCGCCTTCGAGCGCGTGCTCGAAGTGGTGCCGGCCGACGACGACGCGCGCGAGCCCCTGCGCGAACGCTGGAAGCAGTACAAGGCGCGCGGGATGGAAGTGAACAAACACGACATGTAGCAGCGCCGCTTGGGCGCGACCGCCGCGCTACCGGTTGCGCCGAAGCGGCGCTCCTACGAATTCCCCAATCAGACTCCGCAACGCAACCCGATGTCCAACCTCGCCCCCAGCTACGACCCGAGTTCCTTCGAAGCCCGCCTCTACACCGAGTGGGAAGGCGCCGGCGTGTTCGCGCCGCGGGGCGACGGGCCGACCTACACCATCCTGCTGCCCCCGCCCAACGTGACCGGCACGCTGCACATGGGCCACGCGTTCCAGCACACCCTGCAGGATGCGCTGATCCGCTATCACCGCATGCGCGGCGATCGCACCCTGTGGCAGATGGGGACCGACCACGCGGGCATCGCCACCGAGATGGTGGTCGGCCGCAACCTGGCGATCGAGGGCAAGGGCGAAACGCGCGACTCGCTGGGCCGCGAGAAATTCATCGGGAAAGTGTGGGAGTGGAAACAGCAGTCCGGCGACACCATCGAGCGCCAGATGCGCCGCCTCGGCGCCAGCGGCGACTGGTCGCGCAGCATGTTCACCATGGATCCGATGGCCTCGCAGGCCGTCGCCGAAGCGTTCGTGCGACTGTACGAGCAGGGCCTGATCTATCGCGGCCAACGGCTGGTCAACTGGGATCCGGTGCTCCAGACCGCGATCTCCGACCTGGAAGTGGTGAGCGAGGAAGAGGACGGCGTCCTGTGGTCGATTGCGTATCCGCTCAGCGACGGCAGCGGCTCGCTCACCGTGGCGACGACGCGTCCGGAAACCATGCTCGGCGACACCGCGGTGATGGTGCATCCGCATGACGAGCGCTACGCGCACCTGATCGGCAAGACCATCACCCTGCCGCTGACCGGCCGCACGATCCCGGTGATCGCGGACGACTACGTCGATCGGGAATTCGGCACCGGCGTGGTCAAGGTCACTCCCGCGCACGATTTCAACGACTACGCGGTGGGTCAGCGCCACCGGCTGCCGCTGATCAACCTGTTCAACGACGACGCCACGATCAACGACAACGCGCCGGAACGCTACCGCGGCCTGGACCGGTTCGAGGCGCGCAAGACGGTGCTGGCCGACCTCGAGGCGCAGGGCCTGCTGGTCGAGGCCAGGCCGCACAAACTGCAGGTGCCGCGTGGCGACCGCACTGGCCAGGTGATCGAACCGTATCTGACCGATCAGTGGTTCGTGAAGATGGACGGACTGGCCAGGCGCGGCCTGGAACTGGTCCAGGGCGTCGACGGCGTGGCGGGCCAGGTGCGCTTCGTCCCGCCGAACTGGCTCAGCACCTACCGCCACTGGATGGAGAACATCCAGGACTGGTGCATCAGCCGCCAGCTGTGGTGGGGACACCGGATTCCCGCATGGTTCGACGACGCCGGCAATGCCTACGTCGCGCGCAGCGAGGACGAAGCACGGCAGCAGGCAGTGGCCCGCGGCCACGGCGGCTCCGCCCTGCGCCAGGACGCGGATGTGCTCGAAACCTGGTTCTCGTCGGCGCTGTTCCCGTTCTCGACCATGGGCTGGCCCGATCCGCAGGCGATGGCCGAACGCGGTTTCGAGCATTTCCTGCCGACCAGCGTGCTGGTCACCGGTTTCGACATCATCTTCTTCTGGGTCGCGCGGATGATCGTGATGACCGATGCGCTGGTCGGCAAGGTGCCGTTCAAGGACGTGTACATCACCGGCCTGGTGCGCGACAAGGACGGCCAGAAGATGTCCAAGTCCAAGGGCAACATCCTCGACCCGCTGGACATCATCGACGGCATCAGCGCCGACGCCCTGGTGGCCAAGCGCACGACCGGACTGATGCAGCCGAAGATGGCCGGCAAGATCGAGAAGGCCACGCGCAAGGAGTTCCCCGACGGCATCGCCGCACATGGCGCCGATCCGCTGCGCTTCACCATGGCTGCGCTTGCCGGCCCGGGGCGCGACATCAAGTTCGACCTCGGTCGCGCCGAGGGCTACAAGAATTTCTGCAACAAGCTGTGGAACGCAACCCGGTTCGTGCTGATGAACACCGAGGGCTACAACGCCACCGGCATGCCCGAGCCGAAGACCGATGCGGAGAAATGGATCCTGGCGCGCCTGGCGAAGGCTGCGACCGAGGCCGAAACCCATTTCGCCGCGTATCGCTTCGACCTGCTGGCCCAGTCGCTGTACGAGTTTGCGTGGAACGAGTTCTGCGACTGGTTCGTCGAACTCGCCAAGCCCGCGCTCGCCGGCGACGACACCGCAGCCGCCGACAGCACCCGCCACACCCTGCTGTACGTGCTCGAGGCGCTGCTGCGCCTGTTGCACCCGCTGATCCCCTTCGTCACCGAGGAACTGTGGCGGCAGGTCGCGCCCAGGCTGGGCATCGCCGGCGACACGATCTCGCTGCAGCCCTATCCGCAGGCGCTGGACATCAGCACGCGTGACTACCTGCGCGCGGAAGCCGACGTCGAGTGGCTCAAGACCATGGTCACCGCCGTGCGCCGCATCCGCAGCGAACTGGGCGTGTCGCCTTCGAAGCAGGTGCCGCTACTGGTGCAAGGTGGCAGCGGTGACGACGCCGCACGCCTCGAACGCTTCGCTTCGCAGCTGCAGTCGGTCAACCGCCTGGCCTCGATCGACACCCTGCAGGGCGAACCGCCGCCGGCCGCGGCCGGCCTGGTCGGCGAGCTGAAGCTGTTCGTGCCGCTCGAAGGCCTGGTCGACCTGGATGCGGAGCGCGCCCGCCTGGACAAGGAGCTCAAGCGGGTCGAGGCGGAACGGACCAAGTCGCGCAACAAGCTGGCCAGCGAGACCTTCGTGCAGAACGCGCCGGGGCCGGTGGTGGAACAGGAGCGCCAACGCCTGGCCGACTGGACCGCACAGAGCGAGGCGCTCGCCGCGCAGCGTACGCGGCTGGGCTGAGGTTCCGCCGCACGACCCATCCTGTCCGTCGCGCGGACGCCGCGCCTATGGGTGCGGCGGCAATTCCATCGCCATCACGATCGCGTCTTCGCGCCCGTGGTGCGCGGGGTAGTAACGCGGGCGGCGGCCGATCTCGCTGAAGCCCTCACCCATATACAGCGCCACCGCCTGCGGATTCGAAGGGCGGACTTCCAGGAACAATCGCTGCGCGCCGCGGCTCCGTGCCTGCTGCAACAGGGCGCGCAGCAGCCGGCGGCCATGACCATGGCCCTGCCGGTGCGGTGCGGTGCACAGGTTGAGGATGTGCGCCTCGTCCGCGGCCACGCTCAACACCCCATAGCCGATGATGTCCTCGTCGTCCTCGAGCACCCAGGACGGATACCCGGCGCGCAGGCAATCGCGGAAGATGCCGCGCGACCATGGGAAGGGATAGGCACGCAGTTCGATCGCCATGACCGCGTCGAGGTCGTCCTCGCGCATCACCCGCAGCCGCGCGGGCTGCTGGCGTTCGTTTGCCGCCACCGCGCTCATCGCGTTGCCGTGCGCATCCGCCGCAGCCGCGGCCAAAGCGCACGCTTGGCCGCGCTGGCGGGCAGCGCGTCCAGCCCTGGCAACGCGGCGACGGCGTCGACAGTGCTCCCGGCCGCGCGCGCGAGCGCTTCAAGCAGGGCCGGAGAGACGGAAGCCGCTGTCCCTCGTGCGGGCGCCAGCACATAGGGGTGCAGGCCCAGTTCCGCCATCACTTCGCGCCGGAACTCATCCAGAATGAAACCGTCCCAGCTCATGCCGGCTCCACTGGATGGCGGCGCCGCCGGAACCAGAGCAACGGCCCCGACAGCGCATAGAGGGCGGCGGCAGCCAGCAGCACCCGCGGCGGATCGATCACCAGCGCCACCAGTATCGCCACGACCACGAGCAGGGCCACGAACGGGACCCGGTCGGACTTCGGCCCGATGCCGCCCTTGAAGCTGTTGTAGCGGATCCGGCTGACCATCAGCAGCGCCGCGAACACGGTCACGCCGAGCGCGAGATAGCGATAGTCGGCTCCGGCCAGACCGAAGTCGTGCATGGTCCAGACGAAGCTGGCGATCAGCCCCGCCGCCGCCGGGCTGGCCAGGCCGATGAACCAGCGCTTGTCCACCTGTCCGACCTGGCTGTTGAAACGCGCCAGTCGCAGCGCCGCGCAGGCCGCATAGAGAAATGCCACCAGCCAGCCGATCTTGCCGGGCGTCGGCCCGTCGAGTTTGAGCGACAGCAGCGCCCAGTGGTACATCACCAGCGCCGGCGCCATGCCGAAGCTGACCAGGTCGGCCAGCGAGTCGTACTGCACGCCGAACTCGCTCTGGGTGTTGGTCAGGCGCGCGACCCTGCCGTCGACGCCGTCGAGGATCGCGGCCACGAAAATCGCCACGCACGCGGCTTCGAACCGACCTTGTGAGGCGGCGATGATGGCGAAGAACCCGCCGAACAATCCGCCCGTGGTGAACAGGTTCGGCAGCAGGTAGATACCGCGCCCGCGGGGGCGCTGGACGCTGTCGTCTTGGCTCATGCTAGGGCCCGTTGGGGGCCCTAAGTGTAGCCGCAGCGCCAACGGCCTGAACGCGCCGATCCACGGCGTTCACCGCGCTTGCGCGCCGCGCCCGCGGGTGCTGCAATCGTTCCACGACCCGTCCAGGACACGCCCATGCGCCAGCTCGCCGCTCCCGCCCTCGCGGCTTTCGCCGTGGCCCTCGTCTTCACGGCGTCTCCGGCTGCGGCCCAGCAGGTGTACAAGTGGAAGGACGCGCGCGGCGTCACCCATTATTCGGAGAAGCCGCCGGCCTCCGGGCAGTACACCACGCAGGACGCCGTGCGCGATCCGGCGACGGCTGCGCCAGCGTCCGCCAGTGCCACGGACAACGCACCATCGGCCGTGGACTCACGCTGCACGACGGCACGCCGCAACCTGGCCAACCTGCAGAGCGGCCAGCCGGTGCAGATGGACAGCGATGGTGATGGCAAGCCAGACCAGCCCCTGACTGACACCGAACGCAGCAACCAGATGGAGCTGGCCCGTTCCACCCTCAAGGCCTACAACTGCACCGAAACCGCTGCGGCGGGTTGACCGGAGCCACGAGCGTGCGCGTGGCCTGGCCCTGGGCGATTGCCGGCGGCCTGCTGCTGGGCGGTGTCGCGGGCTGGTGGTCGTTGCGCGAATCGCCCGAACAGCAACAGGCCA
This sequence comes from Lysobacter sp. M15, assembly GCF_022662515.1. Lineage (NCBI taxonomy): Bacteria > Pseudomonadati > Pseudomonadota > Gammaproteobacteria > Lysobacterales > Lysobacteraceae > Lysobacter > Lysobacter sp. M15. The sequence continues at coordinate 337,338 of NZ_JAKPBV010000014.1, forward strand.
AGCAGGTCCGCGCCACACGCGCCGCCGCGGCCGAAGCCGAGGACGCACGTCCGGTGCTGTATCGCTGGGAAGACGAGCGCGGCACCGTCCACTACAGCGACCAGGCTCCGCGAGGCCGCAAGTACCAGCGCATCGAGCGCGAACCCGAAGACGGCATCGAGGTCCACGGCGACCGCCAGTAGGGCCTGTCCGGCCGCCCGACCCGGGGGTTGCTGCATGGCACAATGGCGATCCGTTTGCCATTACACCGCCGATGCGCCTGTCGCGATTCCATCTCCACACCATCAAGGAAACCCCGGCCGACGCCGAGATCGTCAGCCACCAGCTGATGCTGCGCAGCGGGATGATCCGGCGCTTGGCCGCCGGCCTGTACACCTGGTCGCCGCTGGGCCTGCGCGTCCTGCGCAAGGTGGAAGCCGTCGTACGTGAGGAAATGGATCGCGCCGGTGCGATCGAGCTATTGATGCCCACCGTCCAGCCCGCGGAGCTGTGGCAGGAAACCGGGCGCTGGCAGAAGTTCGGCGGCCAGCTGCTGAAGATCCGCGACCGCAAGGAGGCCGACTACTGCTACGGCCCCACCGCCGAGGAAGTGATCACCGACTTCGCGCGCAACGAGCTGGCCAGCTACAAGCAGCTGCCGGTGAACTTCTACAACATCCAGACCAAGTTCCGCGACGAGATCCGCCCGCGCTTCGGGGTGATGCGCGCGCGCGAGTTCCTGATGAAGGACGCGTACTCTTTCCATATCGACGACGACTCGCTCGCCGCCGAATACCGCAATATGTACGACACCTATGCGCGCATCTTCACCCGCCTGGGTCTCACCTTCCGCGCCGTGGCCGCCGATACCGGTGCGATCGGCGGCAGCGCTTCGCACGAGTTCCACGTGATCGCCGATTCGGGTGAGGATTCGATCGCCTATTCCGACGCATCCGACTACGCCGCCAATGTCGAGCTCGCCGAGGCGGTGGCGCCGGGTGAACGGGGCGCGCCGAGCGAGCCCCTGCGCAAGATCGACACCCCCAGCCAGAAGACCTGCGAGGCTGTCGCTGCATTGCTGGAGATCCCGCTGCAGCGCACCGCCAAGTCGGTGGCGGCGATCGGCAGCGACGACGAAGGCAGTGATCAGTTCGTCCTGGCGCTGGTGCGCGGCGACCACGTGGTCAACGAGATCAAGCTGGGCAAGCTGTCCGGCATGGCCGACTACCGCCTGGCGACCGAGGCCGAGATCCTGGAGCATCTGGGCAGCGAACCGGGCTTCCTCGGCCCGATCGGCACGCGCAAGCCGGTCCGGGTGATCGCCGATCGCAGCGTGGCGGCCATGCACGACTTCGTGGTTGGCGCCAACGAGCCAGGATTCCATCTGGCCGGGGCCAACTGGGGACGCGACCTTCCCGAGCCGGAAGTGGCCGATATCCGCAACGCCGTTGCCGGCGATCCTTCGCCCGACGGCAAGGGCACACTGGGCATCGCCCGCGGCATCGAGGTCGGGCACGTGTTCGCGCTCGGACGCAAGTATTCCGAGGCCATGGCCTGCACCGTGCTCGATGCCAACGGCAGAAACGTGCATCCGGCCATGGGCTGCTACGGCATCGGCGTGTCGCGCATCGTCGCGGCTGCGATCGAACAGAACCACGACGCCGCGGGCATCCTCTGGCCCGAAGCGATGGCGCCGTGGCGGGTGGCGGTGTGCCTGATCAACCCCAAGAACGATGCCGCGGTGGCCGACGCCGCAGCAGCGCTGTACCGGGAACTGAATGACGCCGGCATCGAAACCGTGCTCGACGATCGTGGCCTGCGTCCGGGCGCGATGTTCGCCGACATCGAACTGATCGGAATTCCGCACCGGGTGGTGGTGTCCGAACGCGGGCTCGCCGCAGGTACGTTCGAATACCGCGCCCGCAGCGCCGCGGAATCAGAACAGCTCGACCTGGCCGCGCTGCACGCGAAGCTCGGCATTTCACGTTGAGGTGATGGCTCCGTGATTCCATTCGCAACGAAGCGGATGGAGGTATGGAATCGCCGATTGCATTCGCGATCGACATCGCTGCAAAGCGGCGCAACAGGTTTGCGGACGTATTTTCGCAGGTTACTATCGGTAGCACGCCAGACACATGGCGAGTTCCGTTCCCCCATCTGGAGTACGCATGGCTTTCGATCTGGACAATTTCTCGGCGAAGGACCTGGATTCGCTGATCAAGCAGGCCAACCAGCGCAAGACCGCGCTGACCCGGCGCACACCGGCCGCGCAGGTACGCAAGAAACTCACCGCCATGGCCAAGGCCGAGGGCTATTCCATCGCCGAACTGTTCGGCGGTGCAGGTGCAGCCAAAGCCGCGAAAGCATCGAAAACCGCGGGCCGCAAGAGCGCCAAGGCGCGCAAGACCGGCAAGGTCGCGCCGAAGTACCGCAATCCGGCCGATGCCAAGGACACCTGGACCGGCCGTGGCCTGCCGCCGCGCTGGATGGCGGATCTGATCAAGAAAGGCAAGAAACGCGAGGATTTCCTGATCAGGAAATAAAGCCGGACACTTCTCCTGCGCGAAACGCCGGCCCGATGCCGGCGTTTTGTTTTGCGGTGATCCGCCGGGTTACAGGTTGCGGCGCGTCGGCAGCAGCAGGTTGCCGAACAGCAACCCGGCGATCAGCGCCAGCAGGATATTGAGCACGCCGACGATCGCATCCTGCCCCGCCGCGAGCTCCTGCTGCTGGAACAGGCTGATCACGCCGCGCAGGCTGGCGCTGCCGGGCACCAGCATGATGATGCCGGGCATCCGCACTACCGCGCCCGGCCGGTTCCACCAGCGTGCATAGCCGTTGCCCGCGGCCGTCATCACCAGCGCCGAGAGGAACACGCCGACCGGGCTGCCCCATGCATCGCCCGCCAGCCGCGAAATCAGGTAGCCGGTGATCGCCGCCAGCATCACGATGCCGTAATCACGGCGCGCGGTGCGAAAGAGGACCGCGAAGGCATAGGCCGCCAGCAGCAGCGCGGCGCCTTCCACCCAGTCCGGCTGCGGCCGCCATGCGCGCACCTGCGCATCGATTCCCAGCAGCGCCAGCAACGTCACCGCGATCATCGTGCCGACGGTGAGTTTGAGCAGCGTGGTGACCGCCCCGGCGAAGCGTGCGGTGCCCGAGACCAGATGCTGGCTGGTCAGTTCGTTGACCGCATTGGTCAGGCCCATGCCGGGCAACAGCACGATCAGCGAGGCGATGATGACCGTATTGAGGTTGATCGGCGCCACGAACGCGGCAACCAGGATCGCGATCGTGCCGGCGAGGATGCCCGCGATCGCATCACCGGCCTCCCTGAGCCGGGGACGGTCGCGGGTCGCCAGTTCCAGCAAGCCCAGTAGCAGCCCGGTGGTGGCGGCTGTGCCGATCTCGAGCCAGGGCAGTCGCAGCAATCCAGCGACCCCTGCCGAGGCCAAGCCGAAGCCGAACACCTGCATCGCATGCCAGCGCGCGCTGCGCGGACGGTCGAGCGCGCGCAGGGCCTGGTGCCCCTCGGCCAGGTCGAGCCGGCCGGCCATCACCTCCTCGGCGATGCGGTCGGCCTCGCACAGCTTGTACAGATCGGTATCCCCGGGACCGAGCCGGATGACCCGGGTGGTGTCGCTCTCGCCCAGCGCGCGGCTTGGATCGTTGAAGGCCAGGATCATGCCGGTTGGATTCGACCACGGCTCGCAGTCCAGCCCGAGCTTCTGCGAGACCGCGACCACCGCGCCCTCGAGGCGCTGGGCCGTGGTGCCGTATCCGTGCAGGCGTTCAGCCAGTTCGGTCACGAAGGCGATCCGCGCCGCGTAGCTCGCGGCGGTCGGGGAATAGGGTGCGGCGCGCATGCCGACAGGATCGCATGGGCGCACGGCCCCGCCCAATGCGTTCACACGTCGCAGACGCAGGTGCGTAAGCTTTAGCCGCCGTCAATGGCGGAACCGCGAGTCGCGCTTGAGCCAAGCCTCCACCCAGCCGCCGAGGGCCGAAACCGATCCAGGCGACGGCTCGCGCCTGCGCCTGACCGGGCGCTGGACCCTGCGCCATGCCGGCGACGTCGGCGATGCGCTCCGGGCCGCGCCGCCGGGCATCGCCACGATCGACGCCACCGGCGTCGAGCGCCTGGACACCCTCGGCGTGCTGCAGCTGCTGCGCTATGCGCGCCGCAATGACCTGCCTTTCGATCGCTTCACCTTCGACCCGCAGCATCGCCAACTGGTGGCGGCGATCGAGGACGTGGTGGACGACCGCCCGAAGCGCAAGCGCGACCTGGGCTTCAGGGCTGCGCTCGGCCGCCTGGGCTTCGCGGTCGCCGACAACTGGAGCGAGACCATCGCCCTGGTCAGCTTCCTGGGCGAGAACCTGTCCAAGCTGATGCGGTTGGTGAAGGAACCGCGGCGCTTTCGTCCCACCGCCACCGTCTTCCACATGGAGCAGGTCGGGCTGGACGCGGTGCCGCTGGTGATCCTGCTGTCGTTCCTGGTCGGTGCGGTGATCGCGTTCCTGGGCGCCAACATCCTGGAAGACTTCGGCGCGGTGATCTTCGTCGTCGAGCTGGTCAGCATCGCCTTCCTGCGCGAGTTCGGCGTGCTGCTGACCGCGATCATCCTGGCCGGCCGTACCGCGAGCGCGTTCACCGCGCAGATCGGCGCCATGGTCAGCCGCGAGGAAGTCGATGCGATCCGCACCCTGGGCCTGGACCCGATCGACCTGCTGGTGCTGCCGCGGGTGATCGCACTGATGGTCATGTTGCCGCTGCTGACCTTCATCGCGATGATGGCCGGCCTCGCAGGCGGCCTGACCGTCGGCGCCTTCACCCTGGACATCGCGCCACCGGCCTACCTGGCCAGGATGCAGGACACCTTCAAGATGCGGCACATGCTGGTGGGCCTGTCGAAGGCGCCAGTATTCGCCCTGCTGATCGCGCTGATCGGCTGCCTGGAGGGACTACAGGTCAAGGGCACCGCACAGTCGGTGGGCGAGCGCACCACCTCGAGCGTGGTGCAGAGCATTTCGCTGGTAATCGTGATCGACGCGATCGCGGCGATCTGGTTCATGTACATGGGCTGGTGAGATGAGCGATCCGGACCGCCCATCGAAGAGCAATGATCCCGGCACACAGCCGATCATCCGGGTCCGTGGGCTGCGCAATCAATTCGGCCACCAGGTCGTACACGAAGACCTGGACCTGGACGTGCGCCGGGGCGAAATCCTGGGCGTGGTCGGCGGCTCGGGCAGCGGCAAGTCGGTGCTGATGCGCTCGATCCTGGCGCTGCGCAGGCCCGATGCGGGACAGATCGAGGTCATGGGCGTGGATGCGCGCTCGGACGATCCGGCCGATCGCCACCACATCGAACGCAATACCGGGGTGCTGTTCCAGGACGGTGCGCTGTTCTCGTCGCTGACCGTGGGCGAGAACGTGCAATTGCCGCTGAAGGAATACTACCCGGACATGGTCGATTCGCTGCGTTACGAGCTGGCGCTGCTGAAGGTGAAACTGGCCGGCCTGCCGGCGGACACGGTGGAGAAACTGCCCTCGCAGCTGTCGGGCGGCATGCGCAAGCGCGCCGGCATCGCGCGCGCGCTGGCCCTGGACCCGCCGCTGCTGTTCCTGGACGAGCCCACGGCCGGCCTGGACCCAATCGGCGCGGCTGCGTTCGACCAGCTGATCCTCACCCTGCAGCGGGCGTTGGGCCTGACCGTGTTCCTGATCACCCACGACCTCGACACCCTGTACGCGATCTGCGACCGTATCGCCGTACTCGCCGACCGCAAGGTCGTGATCAACGCGCCGATCGCCGAAGTGGAACGTTTCGAGCATCCGTGGGTGCAGGAATACTTCCACGGTCCGCGCGCACGCGCGGCGCAGCAGGCACGCGATACCAACGCCCGCGCCGCTGGCACACCCGAACCACAGGCGACCTGATCCGCATGGAAACCAAGGCCAACTACGTGCTGATCGGCGCCTTCACCATCCTGGTGGCGGTGTTCGGCCTGCTGTTCGCGCTCTGGGCCGCCAAGTACTCGGCCGACAAGAGCTTCCAGGAGTACTACGTCATCTTCAACGAGCCGGTCACCGGCCTGACCGAAGGCGGCTCGGTCCAGTACAACGGCATCTCGGTAGGCACCATCGAAGAACTTTCGCTCAATCCACGCGATCCGCGCCAGGTGCGCGCACGCCTGAAACTGGAAGCCAGCGCGCCGGTCAAGGTGGACACCAAGGCCAAGCTGTCCCAGGCCGGCATCACCGGCAGTCCCTTCATCCAGCTGACCGGTGGCAGCCCCAACGCGCCGCGCCTGGTATCGAACGATGCCGACACGATCCCGGTGATCACGACCGAGCCGTCCGCCTTGCAGAACATCGCCGATACCGCGAGCAAGCTGGTCGCGCGCCTGGACAAGCTGATGAGCGAAGAGAACATCGAGCACATCGACAACACGCTGACCAACCTGGACAACATTACCGCCGCGCTGGGCGATGCGACCCAGAAGGAAGACCTGCGCGCGCTCGTGCGCAATGCGCGCCTGGCCAGCGAACAGCTCAACGCCACGCTTGAAAGCGCGAATGGCGCGGTCGCCAACATCGACCGGGAACTGCCGGCCCTGCTGCGCAAGCTCGATGCCACCCTCACCCGGCTGGATTCGGCCGCCGGCGGCGCCGACGCGATCCTCAACGAGAACCGCGCCGCGATCCAGAGCTTCGCCAACGATGGCCTGGCACAGCTCGGTCCGACCCTCGGAGAACTGCGGGCCCTGGTCCGCGATCTGCGCCGCGTCACCGACCGGCTCGACGGCAGCCCCGCGCGCTATCTGCTGGGCCGCGACGCACCCAAGGAGTTCGAACCCGAATGAACATGCGTAACGGCAATCGTGGATCGGTGGGCGCCCGGCTCGCGGGCGGCGCGCTGCCGCTGGCGCTGGCCCTTGTCCTGGGTGGTTGCAGCCTGCTCGGAGGTGGGCCCAAGGAGGCCGCGACCATCTACGCGCCCGATCCGCGCATCCAGGCGGACCCATCCTGGCCGCAGGTCGGCTGGCAGCTGTCGATCGGTCATCCCGCGGCCGCACGCATGGTGGACAGCCTGCGCATCGCGGTGCGTCCCACGCCGGGCGAACTGCAGGTCTACAAAGGCGCGAACTGGGCCAAGACCCCGTCCGAACAGCTGCAGGACACCCTGCTGCGCGCGCTGGAGGACTCGGGAAAAATACCCGCGGTCGGCCGCCAGGGCAGTGGCATCGCCGCCAACTACAAACTGATCCTGGACCTGCGTCGCTACGAGGCCGATTACGCCGGTGATGCGGTGCCTGCGGCGACGATCGAGGTCAACGCCAAGCTCCTGCACGCTCCGGGCAACGACATCGTCGGATCGCGCACCTTCCTGCAGGCCGTGCCCGCGGGAGCCACCGATGTCGGCTCGGTCGCCGATGCCTTCTCCCAGGCGCTCGGTCGTGTCGGCGGCGAAATCGCCGGGTGGGCGCTATCGGCCGGCGACGCCCACGAGCAAAGCGGCAGCCACCCGGCGAAATAGCCAAGCCCTGCCCCTTCATTCCGCGGACGAAGCCGCTCGCCGGGATTCAGTTCAACGTTGCGAAGGTTCGATCCTGTGCGGACCGGCCACGTCCAATATCCGCCGGAACGTCAGATTGATGCGTTCGCCCACCGCTTTCGCGGTCCTGGGCAGGGCATGCCGGTAATGCGCCTGGGTATCGCCGCGCATGACCAGCAGGCTCCCGTGCGTCAGGTCCAGGTCCATGCCTGGCCCGTCCGGCGTGCGGCTCTTGAGCTTGAACCGTCGGGTAGCGCCCAGGCTCAACGACGCGATCACCGGCCGCGCACCGAGCTCGGGTTCGTTGTCGCTGTGCCAGCCCATGGCGTCGCGGCCGCTGCGATACCGGTTGGCGAGCACGCTGTTGAACGCGACATCCAGCTGCCGCAACAGGCGCGCGCGCACCGGGAGCAGGCATGCATGCCATGGTCGCGGCGCGAACAGTGTGCCGGAGTAGCGATAGCGCGCCTCCGGATCGCCGATCCAGCAACTCAGCCGGGGCGAATCCACGTCGCGCCCGAACAATCGGATCCGGTGGATTTCCCACGGCACGGCGTCGAACAACGCGTCCATGAGCTCGTCCGCTTCGTGCCGGGAAAGCCAGTGCGGATCGAATTCGAGTTCGGCTCCCGGCAGCTGCAGTTGCGTCATCGCCATGCGCGGACGCTAGCAGACGAGGCCTCGACGGGCCTATCCGCTGGATGCGATTCCCGCCGCGCCATTCAAGGCACCCTCGGTTTGCCGGCTCGACCTCAAAAACGCGACAATCGCGCGCATTGCCAGCCGGGCCGCCAGCATGAGCGAACACGACGCCAACGCCGCCGAACAGGTCGAACGCGACGTCATGGAATACGACGTCGTCACCGTCGGCGCCGGTCCGGCCGGGCTGTCGTTCGCGATCCGGCTCAAGCAGCTCGATCCGGACATCTCGGTGTGCGTGATCGAGAAGGCCTCGACCATCGGCGCCCATATCCTGTCCGGTGCGGTGATCGAGCCCGGACCGCTCGATGCCCTGCTCCCGGGCTGGCGCGACGCCCCGCCGCCGATCTGCGTCCCCGCCACCGACGACGAATTCTGGCTGCTCACCAAGACCGGCGGCCGCAAGCTGCCGGTGCCGCCGGGCATGAACAACCACGGCAATTTCATCGTCAGCCTGGGCGCGATGTGCGCCTGGCTCGCGCCGCAGGCCGAGGCGCTGGGCGTGGAGATCTATCCCGGCTTCGCCGCCGCGGAGACCCTGCACGATGCCGATGGACGCGTCATCGGGGTACGCATCGGCGACATGGGCGTGGCCAAGGACGGCTCGCACAAGCCTGGCTACACCGCGGGCATCGACATCCACGCCAAGGTCACGGTGCTGGCCGAAGGCGCGCGCGGGCATCTGACCAAGCGTCTGGTCAAGCGCTTCGGCCTGGATGCCGACAGCGATCCGCAGGGTTATTCGATCGGCATCAAGGAACTCTGGCAGGTGCCTGCCGGACGCGTATCGCCGGGCAGGATCGTGCACAGCTTCGGCTGGCCCGCCGACAACAAGACCTACGGCGGCAGCTTCCTCTACCACCTCGACGGGGATCGCATCGCGCTCGGCTATGTCAGCGGTCTGGACTACAACGATCCCGAATACCGGCCGTGGGAAGCCTTCCAGCAGTGGAAGAACCATCCGACGATCGCGCCGCTGCTGGAAGGCGGCACCATCCTCAGCGCCGGCGCGCGCGCCATCGTCACCGGTGGATACCAATCCCTGCCCAGGACCGAGATGCCCGGCGCTCTGCTGATCGGCGACACCGCCGGCCTGCTCAACGTGCCCAAGGTGAAAGGCACCCACCAGGCGATCCGCAGCGGCATGCTCGCCGCCGAGCATCTGGTGTCCTCCCGGCTCGCGCCGGAAGGCTACGACGCCAAGCTGCGCGCATCCGACGCGATGGCCGAACTGAAGAAGGTGCGCAACATCAAGCCCGGGTTCAAGCGCGGGCTGTGGTTCGGCATGCTCAATGCCGCCTGGGAAACGGCCACCGGCGGGCTGTCGCCCTGGACCCTGCGCAACAAGGCCGACTGGTCGTCCCTGCACAAGCTCGGCGAACAGGAATCACCCAGGCGCGACTATGTGCAACGCCCGCTGCCGCCGCGCGACCGCCTGGCAGGCGTCTATTTCGCCGCCACCGAGCACGACGAAGACCAGCCCGTCCACCTCAAGGTCGCCGACACCAGCATCTGCGTGACCCGTTGCGCCGAGGAATACGGCAACCCCTGCACCCGCTTCTGCCCCGCCGCCGTCTACGAGATCGTCGACGACGCATCCGCCGAACACGGCAAGCGCCTGCAGATCAACGCCGCCAACTGCGTGCACTGCAAGACCTGCGACATCAAGGACCCGTACGAGATCATTACGTGGGTGACACCGGAAGGCGGAGCAGGGCCGAACTACCAGAACCTCTAGCTCGACCGCGGTGGCCCGACGCCGGATTCCGCCTCGACCCTGGGTTACTTCATGACTACCCAGCTCATGCTGCCCACGCTGCCCGCTGCTTGCGGAGTATCAGGATTGGCGGATTTCCAGATGACGTTGTGACCGGTACTGGTATTGCGCCAGAAGATATCCATCGAGCCATCTCCATCGTAGTCGTCGACCACGGGGATGATCCATGCGACGGCAACCGATTTCACCGTCTGGATCGTGGCCGAGTTGGCCGATCTCCAGATCACGTTTGCGCCGGTGCTCGAATTGCGCCAGAAGATGTCGGACCTGCCATCGCCGTTGAAGTCACCGACGCCGGCCACGCCCCAGCCCGCCCCCGTCATCGACGTGAGCATCTGCGCGGTGTTCGGATTTGCCGATCGCCAGACCACGTTCACACCAGTGCTTGGGTTGCGCCACAGAAGATCGGCGTTTCCATCGCCATTGAAATCCGTGGCCCCAGCCACGGTCCATCCCGCACCGACTGATCTGATTATCTGAGCCGTGGAAGCACTGGCGGACCGCCAGATGACATTGGCGCCGGTGCTCGCGTTGCGCCACAGGAGATCGGCGCTTCCATCGCCATCGAAGTCGCCCACTACGGCGACGGCCCAGGCGGCACTGACCGATCTGATCGTCTGCCACTTCGCATAGTCGCCGGACTTCCAGATGACGTTGGCCCCTGTGCCGCCATTGCGCCAGAGGATATCCGCGTGGTCGTCTCCGTCGAAATCACCGATACCAGCGACGGTCCATGCCATCGACACTGTCGCCAACACTCTGAGAGGAGAGCCGCTGGGCGACCACCACAACAAGTTTCTGCCCGTGTCCGAATTTCGCCACAGGATGTCCGACCGTCCGTCATTGTCGTAATCGCGCCGCAGCATTCCCGTCAGCGGGATGACCATCGCACGGAACGCTGCCACCACCGGGATGGTCTGTTCGAGCGCGCGTACGCTGTCAGCCTCATTCTCGACACCGCATGGGGAACCGGCGCAGATGCTGATCCGCGGATTGGAGAAGTAACGGAACCCCGTCTGGCCCACGTAGCGCGGCGACATGATCGTATAGAAGCTGCCACTGGTATATCCAAAGGCGTAGGGATACCGGCCGTATTCCTCGGGGTCCAGCAGCACACCGTTGCCGTCGGTATCGTCCGACCCTTGGGCAGTGGCGCGGTCGTGCTGCAAGCCCATGTTGTGCCCCAACTCATGGGCGAGGAATTCCTCACGACAGGTCATCCCCCCATCCGGGAACGCGTCTCCGCCGGAGTCGCTCACTACGGAGAAAGCGAAGTCCGCGCTGGTGCTGTCGATGGGCCGCTGCCCGCCCCCGAGCAGCCAGCCGATGCCGCAACTGCCATTCTCTGGAGCGGTGAAATTTCGAACCAGCGCAACCAGGTCGGCGCCGGACTGTTCGCGGGCATCCACCAAGGGCCGCAAGGCCGCTGGCACGGCGGCAGGCGTGCAGTTGACGCCGCGGTCTGGCAGCCTCAGATCACTGGCATTCGACGTCGAGCAGGCGACACCGGTCAGCTCGAACAACGCGGACTGGTTCGATGTGTAATCCGGGTATTCCACCAGGACCGTCCGCACCAGCCGTACCCTGGCGTCCAGCTGGCTGTTGGCATAGGCCAGGTTGGTCAGATCGACGAGGTAGTTCAGACGCGTGACTGCCTGCCACCCGTAGCGGCCCCAGAAATGTCTCGTGTATCCCAGCACCAGATCCACCGTGTTGGCGGCGCTCGCCTGTGCGATGGCTTGCGACGCGGCGGCCTCGCTCGCCGTCGCGCGCAAGGCAGTCTTGCGTGAGGAGGAAGCCCGCAGGCCGGCCCGCATCAAGGGGGCAAGGAAGTCGGCTTCCGACGACGGCTCGATCGCGCCCGCTTTGCCGAGCAGCCGCCGGTCGGTTTCGATCAGCCAGCTGCCTGCGGCGGTGACCATCAGCTGCAGGGGCGCCTCGTCGCCGTAGGGAATGCTGCCAAAAACGGCTTTCTCGCCGAATGTGACGATGGCGTCCGCTGCCTTGCTGCCCTGGGATCTGCCGATCCACGTCCAGTTTCCGTCTGCATGTTCGACGTGCCGCTCATAGCGCAGCCGTATCGGCTGCCCATTGGGAGCAGGAATGACCATCTCCCCCTTGGAGATGGCCATCAACGCGTGTTCTTCACTCAATTGCACCGGATGGAAGGTCTGCGCGCCTCGCCGCACTGAAGCGCGACTCAGATCGCTCACCATGAACTCTCCGCGGTCCGGAAGCGAGGCGACATCCGAGAGCCCGCGTTGCGCCAGCACCTGGCGCATGGGCAAGGGCTGCCGGGCCTTGTCCGGCACGGCCGCGTGTAAGCGACGTGAAGATGTCTGGCCCCGATCTTCCGCGCAGCCGGCCATCAGACCGCAAAGCAAGGCGATAACCACCATACGAGCACGCATCCGACCTCTCCTGCCATCCGCGGGCGTTTTCGGGATCGTAACCGACCAGCCCCCTGGCGGTGGTGAAGCTGGGCGCCTGTAGATCAACGCCGCCAAATGCGTGCACTGCGGACCTTTGACGAGTGACGCCGGGACGTGGGGGGATCCACGATCACAGCTACTATCCGCCCGTACGCAACCGCCTCGCTGGTTTTGCGTGTCCTCGCTACGGTACGCGCATGCTCACAAACTGTGATCTCGTGCGTCGTTCAGCATGACGCATTTTGTCCGTTTCAAAGCCCCGGGCGCGTTTGTTGGTGTTGGCAGCACGCTCGTGGATGACGGCGTGCGATATGCGGCTGCCAACCTTTCATCATGCTGAGGAAATATATCCATGAAATCGATTTCAAGAACCTGCCTCCATACTGCTCTGGTCGTAATTGGCCTGGGAGCGATCGGAACCGCGTTCGCAGGAGACAACTGGGCCTCCTACGATCGGAAGACCTACACCGGCGCGCAGTGCCAGCCTGCCTACGGCATTCATTCGAAGGACTTCACCATCGTGCAGGGCCGGCTGCGCAACGATAACGCAGCACCGCGCTATACCTCCTGCGCTATCACGTTCGACACCGAGGACGCGGTCAACCAGGCGGACTTCAACAATACAACCAGGGCCGGCGCAATCGAAATCCGAGTGTATCTGGATTACTCCGCAGTGCCCGATATCGTGGGGACGACCTACGAAACCTCATGCACGCTCGCGGGCCGGGATCTCGACGGCGGCAGCGCAACGAAAACCGAGACCCTCGCAATTTCCTCAGGACGCACTTCCACCCCGCAAACGCTGGTTTTCGAGGGAGCGACCTGGACCGGGTTGTCGATCGGCAGCAACTACAGCCTGCAGGTAAGCTGTCTGCAGCCGTACAACGTCGCCCTGATCGGTTACAAGATCTACGAATACGGCGAGACGGGGCACTACTACTACACGCCGCCTCTGTGATGCCGTCGGCTTACGCCGCCTGACGCAGGTGTGGGAACGGCGGTCATCCGCCGTTCCCGTATGTGATTCCCGCCATTGCCATCGAGGTTGCTTGAAACGATGAAACCCACGCCCATCGCGATCGGCTCGGCCGCGCTGATCGTTGCCGCAGCGGTGCTTGTCTACGGCCAGTACCGGCAGCAGACGGCTTTGAACCTGCTTTCCGCCCGGCTGGAAAAACTCGAGACCCAACACCGTCGCCCCGAAATGCGTTCTAGGGCAGATGCGGGCTTCGGCGCGGCACCCGCCACCTCTCGCGCGCCTGGTCCAGGAGCGTCGTTCTCCGCGAACATTCCGGGCGAGGAGCGCAGAAACGAGAGCCCCGCCGCGCGGGCGCGGGAGATCGCTACATCGAAGACCACGCTGGACACCAGCTTCGCTTCCGAGCCCATCAACGCAGCCTGGGCGGGCAAGACGATTCACACCGTGGAGGAGGCCATCGTCGAGGTGGCGGCCGAAGGGGCTCCTACGCCGGAAGGTGCGCGAGTGGATTGCAGAAGCAAGACATGCCGCATCCAGCTCAATCTCGCCGACGGTGCCGAATCGGACAAATTCGTAATGCCGCTGCTCACAAAATTCGCCAAGACTCTACCCGTCACACAAATGCTCGAAGTGCCCTCAGCCGATGGCAAGCGCTTCGAAGTGTACATATACGCATCCGCTGCGGACCTGTAATCCAAGAGTTGGAAATAGCGCCTCTTGAAGGCCGAGCCCGCATTCGAATCCATCGGCGCACCGCCTTGAAAGCGATATCGCCTGTGGTTTAAAGACATCGGCAAGCAGCTCAACATAGCGCTCATTGCGCACCGGCCCTCATCGGGACGGCACGCAGAACGCGTTGCCGTGCCACGATCAAGGCACGATTGTCCAGTTCAAATCTGGAACCGAGGGTAGGACCGAAGGGTTGCTCGCGGAATACCAGATCGCATTCGCACCGGACTGCTCATTTCGCCAGACGATGTCCGCTTTCGCGTCGCCGTTGAAATCCCCCACGGCCGCAACCAGCCAGCCAGCGGCTGTCACGCTCTGTACCGACTGGAGAGTGGCGTTGTTACCGGATTTCCAGATTGTGTTCGCCCCTGTCGTCTCATTGCGCCAGAGGATGTCGGCACGGCCATCACCGTTGAAATCGCCTACTCCAGCCACCTGCCAACTCAGATTCGTGACACTGGCCACGCTCTGCAGATTGCTGCTGTTCCCCGACTTCCAGATCGTATTCGCTCCGGTCGTGCCGTTGCGCCACAGAATGTCAGCACGTCCGTCACCATTGAAATCTCCAACGCCAACTATTCGCCAACTGAGATTGGTGACGGTGGTAACGGACTGCGGACTCGTTGACTGCGCGGACCGCCATATGACGCTCGCTCCGGTCGCCGGATTGTTCCACAGGATGTCAGCCCTGCCATCGGCGTTGAAATCGGCGGCCATAGCGACCTGCCATTGGGTATTCGTCACGCTGGTGACGGATTGCTGGGTGGTATTGTTTGCGGCCTTCCATATTGTGTTGGTGCCGGTCGTGGTGTTGCGCCACAGGATGTCGTCGCGTCCGTTGCCATCGAAGTCGGCGGCGGCGGCGACGCGCCATTGCAGATTGGTGACGGCAGCGATCCACTGCAGGGTGGCGCTGTTCGCCGACCTCCAGATACTGTCGGCGCCTGTTGCCTGGTTTCGCCAGAGCAGATCGGCGCTTCCGTCACCATTGAAGTCGCCGCTGAGATAGTTGAACGGGCTCATCGTGATGGGAACCACGGCACCGCGGAAACCGGACACAACTGGCATCGTCTGGGCCAAGCTGCGCGCATTGTCGTCGTTCGCTGTCCCACAAGCACGATTTCCGCACGGCACCGTGATGCGCGGGTTGGAAAACACGCGGTAATCTTGTTGGCCCTCGTCCCCGTACGCCATCACGGTGAAAAAGTTTCCTGTTCCGGACTTGTAGCCGAACGAATAGGGGAATGCGCCGTAATCGTCTGGGTCGTCGAGGACGCCGTCGTCGCCCATCGCAGACGCTCGATCGTGAGCTGAACCCATGTTGTGGGCTAGCTCGTGCGCGAACGATTCCGGTCGGCAGTAATAAGTCTGTCCATCCTGCTCGTTGCGATCCTGCCCATCGCTCACGACCGAATAGCCGAAATAGTCCAGTCCTTCCCCAAGTGCAATGCCTGATTTTCCACCCCCGATCAACCATGCGATTCCGCAACCGTCCTGGTCCGGGTCCCGGAACTGACGCAGCAAGACGACCAGGTCGGCGCCATACTGCTCGCGCGCCGCACGCAAGGAGTTGAATGCGGCATTCGGCGCCGTGTATTGCTGGCTGCTGACGTCGTACCCGGTCAGCTGCTCAAGCGTGCTGTCGTTCGTGCTTGAGTCGGTGTAATTGACCTGCATCGCATGCACCAACCTGACCCGAGCATTGACCTGGCTGTTGGCGTAGGCCTCATTGGTGACTGCCACCAGGCTATTGATTAGGGTCTGCGCCGCTGACGCACCCCCGGTCCTCGATGCAATACCACCCGTATAACCTACCAGCACATCGATGGTAGTTGGGGCAGCCGCGGCCGCGGCCGAAGCGACAGATAGCTGTGCACTAGCGGCTTTGACCCGTGCGCTGGAAAGCAGCTGTCTAGGAATAGACAGGTGATCGGGTTTGCTTGGATTGGCGCCTTCGCTGGCGAGACCAACCAGCTTGTCAGGGTCGGTTTCGACTATCCACGCCGCACCGTCGCGCGAGGTCAGGCGGAGCGACCGCTTCCCCGCTTGACCGATAGTTCCAAATACCGCCTTGGAACCAAACGTGAGGATCGTTTGTGCGGCCTTGTCGCCTGCCAGGTGACCAACCCAACTCCAGTCGCCGGAGGAATGCTCCACGTGGTGGTCGTACTTGATATCCAGCACGTCACCCGAAGGTGTAACCATCCGCAAGCTGCGACTGGAAATCGCGCGCAAGGCATGTTCCTCGCTCACCCCCGCCCGATGCCAGGTATAGGCGCCATCCTGCCGCGCGATTGTGCCGGCTGGGTAGGAAATCAATTGCCCGCGATCCGGCAGGCGCGCTAGTTCTCCGTATTGGCCAGCTCGTGTTCCGCGAGGGTCGAACCCGGCAACATGCAGCTCAGTTCCCGTTGCGGCTGCCACGGCTGTGTTCTTGGTCGCCGGGCCCTCGGGGCTTGCTCCCGAGCAAGCAGCCAGTGCCACCAAGGCCAGAAATAGGAGATGTCTCATCGTCTTCGCTGTCCAATCAGTGTCGCGGCTATCCTGCGCTGCCCGCACGCGCAATTCAATTGCCCGGTTGAACGCAGTCAGATCACAGCCGAAGGACCATCCTGAATGGGACACCCGGTTTGCGCCTCCAGATCGCTGCGATCGACTCCGGGCGCCAGTTCCACCAGCCTGAGTCCGTCCTCCGCGACGTCCAGCACCGCGAGGTCGGTGATGATCCGGTCAACGACCCCCAGACCCGTGAGCGGCAACGTGCATTCGCGCAGGATCTTGTGGCTCCCGTCCTTGGCCACGTGCTCCATCAGCACGACCACGCGCTTTACCCCGGCGACCAGATCCATCGCCCCGCCCATGCCCTTGACCATCTTCCCCGGGACCATCCAGTTGGCCAGATCCCCCTTGTCGGTGACCTGCATGGCACCCAGAATGGCCAGGTCGATGTGTCCCCCGCGGATCATGGCGAAGGAGTCATGGCTGCCGAAGTAGCTCGCGCCTGGACGCGCAGTCACGGTCTGCTTGCCGGCGTTGATCAGGTCGGCGTCGACCTCGCCCTCGGTCGGGAACGGGCCGATGCCCAGCAGGCCGTTCTCGGACTGCAGCCACACATCCACCCCCTCCGGGATGAAATTCGCCACCAGGGTCGGCAGGCCGATACCGAGGTTGACGTAGGCGCCGTCGGTCAGTTCCTGCGCGGCGCGCCGGGCCATCTGGTCGCGGGTCCAGGCCATCACTCGTCTCCCTGTCGTAGGGTGCGCTGCTCGATCCGTTTCTCGGGGGTGGGATTCACGACGATGCGATCCACATAGATGCCCGGCAGGTGGATCTGGTCGGGATCGAGCTCGCCCACCTCCACCAGTTGTTCCACTTCCGCGATGCAGACCTTGCCGGCCATGGCGCAGGCCGGATTGAAGTTGCGTGCGGTTTTGCGGAACACGAGGTTCCCGGCCTTGTCGGCCTTCCAGGCCTTGATCAACGACACGTCGGCTTTGAGCGCAGTCTCCAGGACATAGTGCTTGCCGTCGAATTCGCGGGTCTCCTTGCCCTCCGCCACCACCGTGCCATAGCCGGTGGCGGTGAAAAAGGCCGGGATACCGGCGCCGCCGGCGCGCAGGCGCTCGGCCAGCGTCCCTTGCGGATTGAACTCCAATTCCAGCTCGCCACCCAGGTATTGGCGCTCGAACTCCTTGTTCTCGCCAACGTAGGAGGAAATCATCTTCCTGATCTGACGTGTTTCCAGTAACTGGCCCAGGCCAAATCCGTCGACTCCGGCATTATTGGAGATCACGGTCAGTTCCCTAGCCCCGGAATCGCGAAGGGCCCCAATCAGAGCTTCGGGTATACCGCACAGGCCGAATCCCCCAACCGCCAGCGTCTGTCCATCGGCCACCAACCCCTGCAGCGCCTGTGCGGCGCTATCGACCTGTTTGCTCTTGTGGCCATCACCGTCGGCCATGGATTCGTCTCCCTGGTGGATTGCGGCAGTTTATCGCGGCATGCGTGCGCGACCCTCGTCCATTGGTACCACGGCGCCAAGGCATGCGGTCGCGTCCTGCAGGCCAGGCCGGTAGAATCGGCGGTCTTCCGCGGCGCCTGCCCTCCCCCGCTGCTGCCCAGTCCCATAGGAACTCCCGCACGATGAAGATCCTCGTCGGCTACAAGCGCGTGGTGGACTACAACGTCCGCATCCAGGTCAAGCCGGACGGCTCCGGCGTGGTCACCGACGGCGTCAAGCTGTCAGCCAACCCCTTCGACGAAATCGCCCTCGAGGAGGCCCTGCGCCTGCGTGACAGGGGCATCGCCACCGAGGTCGTGGTCGTCACCATCGCCCCGGCCGACGCCCAGGCCCACCTGCGCAACGGCCTGGCCATGGGTGCCAACCGCGCCATCCACGTGGTGTCCGACCAGCCGATCCAGCCGCTGACCGCGGCCCGTACCCTGCTCAAGCTGATCGAGAAGGAGCAGCCGGACCTGGTCATCCTGGGCAAACAGGCCATCGACGACGACGCCAACCAGACCGGGCAAATGCTGGCCACGTTGTGGGGCCGCCCCCAGGCGACGTTCGCCAGCAAGCTGGAGGTAGCAGACGGCAAGGCGACCGTGACCCGCGAGGTGGACGCCGGGCTGGAGACGCTGGAGGTCGACCTGCCGGCGGTGATCACCACCGACCTGCGGCTGAACGAGCCGCGCTTCATCAAGCTGCCGGACATCATGAAGGCCAAGAGCAAGCCGCTCGAAACCCTTGCCTTCGCCGATCTCGGCGTCGATACCGGCGACACGCTCAAGACCACCCATTACGCCCCGCCGCCCAGGCGCAGCAAGGGCGTCATGGTCAAGGACGCGGCCGAGCTGGTCGCCGCACTGAAGTCGAAGGGGTTGCTGTGATGGCCAAGGTTCTCATCGTCGCCGAACACCTGGCCGGCAAGCTCAATCCTTCCACCGCCAAGTGCGTCTCCGCCGCCCAGGCGTTGCAGCCCGAGTCGATCGACATCCTCGTGCTGGCCGCAGATCCGGACGCGGTCGCCGGCGAAGCCGCTCAGATCGGTGGCGTCGCCAGGGTGCTGACCGTGGCCAATGCCGCCAATGCAAATCCGATCGCCCAGGTGCTGGCGCCCCAGGTGGCGGCACTGGCGAACGGCTACAGCCACGTCTTCGGCCCGTCCACCACCTTTGGCAAAGACCTCATGCCTTGCGTCGCCGCCTTGCTCGGCGTGGCCCAGGTATCGGACGTCATGACCGTGGAGGGCAGCCATGCCTTCAAACGACCGATCTACGCCGGCAATGCCATCGTGACGGTCGAGGCGCCCGCCGATCACACGGTCGTCGCCACCGTGCGCACGGCTTCGTGGCCGGAAGCCTCCAAGGGCGGCAACGCCACTGTCGAAGCCGCGTCGGTCGAACCTGCCTTGCCGACTCACACCCGCTTCGTGGGTCTCGCCGCAGGCAAGTCCGACCGCCCCGACCTGCAAAGCGCCAGACGCGTGGTGTCCGGCGGCCGCGGCGTCGGCTCGGCGGAGAATTTCAAGATCATCTACGACTTCGCCGACAAGCTTGGCGCTGCGGTTGGCGCCTCGCGCGCCGCGGTCGATGCCGGTTACGTGCCAAACGAATTGCAGGTGGGCCAGACCGGCAAGATCATCGCTCCGGAACTCTACGTCGCCATCGGCATCAGCGGCGCAATCCAGCATCTGACCGGCATCAAGGACGCCGGCACCATCGTCGCGATCAATAAGGACGCCGAGGCTCCGATCTTTGAGATCGCCGACATCGGCCTTGTCGGTGACCTGTTCAAGCTCTTGCCCGACCTCGAAGCGGCGCTTTGACCGGATTCAATCCTGGTGCTCCAGCAATGCGCGTCGTCCTGTGGGGGACATGTGACCTGAGCAAACCGCGTGTGCGCATTCTGCGTGACGGATTGCGCGCAAACGGGGTCGAACTCATCGAATGCCACGTCGATCTTTGGAGCGGAGTGCGCGATAAGAGCCAAATCACGGGCGCACGGCCTTGGCTACGACTGCTGGCACGAATTCTGTTCGCCTATCCGCGTCTGCTGTGGCGCTATCTACTGCTCCCGGCGCATGATTGGGTGTTGCTGGGTTATCCGGCCGTAAGCGACGTCTTCGCGATCCGCATGTTCGCGTGGCTTCGCGGAGCGCGGGTGGCCATGGACTGGTTCCTTTCCGCCTACGACACCGTGGTGCTGGATCGGCGCATTGTCGCCCCGGGCCACCCGCTGGCTCGCTCGTTGCGCACGATCGAGTGGCTGGCGGTGCGCACTGCTGACCGGGCTTTCATGGACACCCGGGCAAACGCTGCGAGGATGGAACAGTTGTTCTCGCTACGGCCGGGGACCTGCGGCTGGGTCTGGGTGGGTGTCGAGGATGAGGTGTTCCGCACCGATCCCGACCTTGGCGCGCCGCAGCTCGCAGGAACTGCCCCTATAGTGCTGTTCTACGGTCAGTTCATCCCGCTGCACGGCATTCCCGTCATCATCGAGGCCGCCCGGCTCCTGCGCGACGAGCCGATTGACTGGCTTTTGATTGGCACCGGTCAGGAGGCCCCCCGGGTCCGCGCGCTGATCGATCGTGAACCGCTACCGCATTTGCGCTGGATCGAATGGGCCGACTATCCGGAACTGCTCCGGCATATCGCCAAAGCCGACCTGTGCCTGGGTATTTTCGGCACCTCTGACAAAGCCGCCAGCGTGATCCCCAACAAGGTCTTCCAGACCTTGGCGATGTCGAAACCGCTGGTAACGCGGGATTCTGCAGCGATCCGCGAGCTGATTGCGGCACCTTCAGACCTCATCCAGTTGGTGCCGGCCGGGGACGCAGCTGCGCTGGCCGAAGCGGTGATGCACTTTTGTCGGCATCATCGCGCGCACCCGCAAGAGCGACTGGCCAAAGACGCACTTCCGCGTTTCGACCAAGCCGCGATCGGCCGCCAGTTGCTCGCTATTCTGTACCCTGCTTCCGTCGCTACCTAGCCCGGATCGCAGCATCCGCCCAAGATCCTGGAGCCCGCAGGCATGAAGAACTATGGAAGCATAGGCCCCGCAGCGCCGGACGCCGGCTGGGTGCCCGCACCGCGCTATCTGTTGCGCCGCGCACGCGTGCTCAAGCACGTTCGTCGCCTTCCGCCCACGGATGCCCTGGAGATCGGTTGTGGTGCCGGCGCGCTACTGCATGAACTCGATGCGCTCGGGTTCCGTTGCACCGCACTGGAAATGTCTCCGGAAGCGCGCGAACTGGCCAACGCATTGGCACATGGCGCAGGCCGTGACATCCAGATCCTGGAAACGCCCAGTGCCGATTGGGACGAACATTTTCCCCTGCTGATGGCGTTTGAAGTACTGGAGCATATCGAGCACGACCTGGAAGCGTTGCAGACCTGGCGCAAATGGATGCCAAACGGCGGCATCTTGTTGCTTTCCGTGCCTGCGCACATGGCGAAATGGAATCCATCCGACGTGTGGGCGGGACACTTTCGTAGATACGAGCGAGCACCGTTGATCGAACTTCTGAGCAGCGCCGGATTCGAGACCCTGACCGTTGAGTGCTACGGCTTTCCACTCGCCAACATCGCCGAGAAGGTGCGCGCGGCGCAGTACGCGCCCGAGGTCGATCCAGGCATCGATGAGACCCCTGAGGGAAAGCACGCCAACTCGAGCCGGAGCGGCATCGATCGCCGCCATATGATGAAATGGTTTCCGCTGTTCAAAAGCCCCCTCGGGAAGCTGGCCATTCGTGGCGCAGAGTTCGCGCAGCGGCCTTTCCTGTCGGCCGATATCGGCAATGGCTACCTCGTGGTCGCCAAAGCCGTATGAAAAAGACAGCGCGGCTATTGGGCCTGCTCGTCGCCATCGCCGCCGGTTATTATTACATTCGGCAGGCCGCCACCACATGGAACGGCGTGGATCTGGAGGTCCTGCTCTCCGCCAAATCCATCGCGCTGACCTTTGCGGCGCTGGTGCTATATCTGGCGCAGATTCCGATCACGGCCATGATCTGGCGCTGGATCCTGGCGGACATGGATGTCCGGATGTCCCCGCGGTCGGCGTACGCGGTGATCGCCTCCACGCAGTTCGCGAAGTATCTGCCCGGCAACGTCGCACAGCACATCGGCCGGGTCGCGGTCGCGCGCAGCTTCGGCGGCGGCGTGCCGACACTGACGCTGTCGCTGATCTACGAGAACGTGATCGCGCTGTTGGCCGCAATCCATATCACCATGGTGTTTCTTGCATCGCGGTCCTCGTCCGGTCTGGAGCGATGGCTGCCGATGAGATCGATTTCGCTGGTGGTGATTGCTGCCAGTGCCGCTGCGGTGCTGGCCTTTTTGCTGCTGCCCCGTCTGGCGGAATATTTACAGCGCAAGCGCATGCCCGACGCAGGCGATGGCAATGAATTCAATCTTTCACTCGGGAGGCTGCTGCTAGCGTATGGCGTGTTTATCGCCAGCTTCCTCTCGCTGGGCCTTGCGTTCACACTACTGGTGCACGCTGTCGCACCGGCTAATGGTTTTTCGTTCCTTCCGTTATGCGGCGCATTCGCCGCCGCCTGGGTGGTCGGCTTGCTCGTTCCGGGTGCGCCCGCCGGGCTCGGCGTGCGCGAAGGAATTCTTGTCGTGCTGTTGAGCGGCATCGTCACCGGCGCCGCGGGCGTCACTGTGATCGCACTGCTGCGCGTGGTAACGACACTGGGGGATCTTCTGCATTTCGTGCTGGGAACATGGCTGCTGCGCGGCACCGCAGCCACTCCACCGCAGGCAAGGGAAGCCTGACAAGCATCCCTTTCTCGCTCGCTTAGCGCATGCTCTAATGCCAGCTGCGCCTGCCAAACGATGGATCATCGCAGCATGAAGTTGATCATCCAGATTCCCTGCCTCAATGAGTCGGAAACCCTGGCGATCACGCTAGACACCCTTCCGCGAGAAGTCGACGGTTTCAACGCAGTCGAGTGGCTGGTGATCGACGACGGTTCGACTGACAATACCGCACAACTCGCTAAGGAACTCGGTGTCGACCACGTAATCCGGCATCCCGTCAACCGTGGTTTGGCCACCGCCTTCATGTCCGGCCTCGACGCCTGTCTGAGCCTGGGGGCCGATGTCATTGTCAATACCGACGCAGATAACCAGTACGAGTCAGCCGATATCCCCCGTCTTGTGGCGCCGATCATCGAGGGCAAGGCCGACATGGTGATCGGCGCGCGTCCAATCGACGATACCGAGCATTTCTCATGGCTGAAGAAGAAGCTGCAGCGGCTCGGCAGTTGGGCTGTACGCATTGCCAGCAAGACCGACGTCGCCGACGCTCCCAGTGGTTTTCGCGCGATCTCACGGGATGCTGCTCTGCGCATCAATGTGTTCAACGTTTACACGTACACTTTGGAAACCATCATCCAGGCCGGACAGAGCAATCTGCGCGTGGTGTCGGTCCCTGTCCGCACCAACGCTGACCTGCGTCCTTCCCGGCTTGTCAAAAGCATCCCCAGCTATGTCAAGCGCTCCCTGCTGACGATTGTCCGCGTGTTCATCACCTATCGCCCGTTGGCTCTGTTTTTCTATGCCGGAACCATAATTACCCTCACGGGCATAGTGCTGGGTTTGCGCTTTCTCTATTTCTACCTCCACGGCGACGGCGGGGGGCATGTGCAATCCGTGGTCTTCTCCTCTCTGTTCATCATGATCGGCGGGTTGCTCTACATGATGGGTCTCATCGGCGATCTGATCGCGACGAACCGGAAGCTCCTGGAACGGATCATCGTGCACCTCAGAAAACTCAACCCGCCGGAGCGATAGTGATGCTGTCACCCCGATTCACGGCGGTTGCCGCGCTCGTGGCATTCCTTTTCTTCGCCAAGTTCACCGCATACGCGTGGTTTATAACGCCGCTGTGGGATATTCCGGACGAATCCGGCCATTATTCCTACGCGAATGACGTTTCCAGAGGAGAGCTTCCGATCCTCGGTGAGACGCGCGTTGATGAGGAGGTTGCCCACTCCTGGATCAGCCCCGGGGCCCAACCCGGGCGCAACTGGATTGCGCAGCATCCGCCGCTCTTCTATGTATTGGATGCCCCCGCGATCCTCGCCGCAAAAGCCGCCGGTGTCGATTTCGAGGGGCGAGTACGTGCAGCCCGCATTCCATCCGCGCTCTTCGGTGCGCTGACCATACTAGGGCTGATTCTCTTCCTGGCACGCGCAACCGGTCACGCGACGCTGGGCCTGGCTGGAGGCGTCTTGCTTGCCGCGACCCCGATGTTTACGCATCTGAGCACCGGAGTCAGCCATGACACGTTGGTAGCTTGCACCGCGGCCTGGGCAGCCTACTGGTGTGTACGCTGGTTGGAGTCGAGCCGTTTAAGCCACTTGTTGTACGCAAGCTTTCTGGTGGGAGCTTGCACCGTCACAAAGATTACGGCACTCGCGATGGCGGTGCCGTTGTTCTTCGCCATTGCCTGGCGACTATGGCGCTTTTACGCGCCGCAAGGTGGGTTTCTAGCCTGGTTTTCACGCGCAACATTGACCTGGTTGCTCATGTTCGTTCCGATCTGCCTGTGGATCGCGCGCAGCTTATACCTGTTTGGACAACCTTTTCCGGACGCCTCGATACTGACCGATGACGCTAGGGTTGGCATTGGCTATCTCTCATTCATGCTCAACTTCCCTGTTTGGGAGCACACCATCCTCAACTTCATCGCTTTGGTTGGCTGGAACGGCAGCGGCAGTGGAAAGTTGGCTTGGATCCAAGCGAACGGCTGGATGGCGCGTTACTTTCTCGCTCTATTTGGTTCCTCCGGCCTAGCCGTAATCGCAAGGCCATTCCTCTTGCGCTTACATGATGCGGAGTGGCGCCACGGCCTGACCGCCGCTGGAATGGTCGTAATCGCGCTTGTCTACAGCCTTGTGGCGCTCAAGAATCTGCCTGTGTGGACTTGCCTGATTCTGGTGATCGCGCTGATTTGCACATTCCTGGTCCACGTCCGGGGGTTCGTGCGCGCCGACCGCCACGAATGGCTTATCGCAACGGCTGGCCTATGCGTTCTGGTATTCGCCCTGATCTATTACCAGCATCTGTGGACCGCCTTCACCGGCGGCATGAGAGCCACTCATGGTCGCTACTTCTACCCGGTCGTTCCGTTTCTACTTCTCGTGCTGGCCTACCCATTCCGTGGCAGGATGGCGAGTCATGCGCTTCTTTATGCAGCGATGGGCGGGCTGATTGTCTCCGACATCTTCTTCCTGCACCAAGTGATACCGATGTACGGACTGCTGTCATGAATACACGTCATGCCGCCATTCTGGTCTTTGTCCTGATGGCATGCGTCATCTGGTTACCGTTTGATGCGTATACGGACGTATATGGCACCAAGCGCCACGGCGCCGTTCCTGCTGGAGAGATCGCGGCGGGGTTCCATTTGCTGCAGATAGTCGAACCCGCGGCTATCAGGATCGCGCAACCGCCGGCGCCTGCACCTTACTGCTTTGCCATTCAGTTCGCCACATATGCGCGCTCAAATGCCGGGAAGTTGCAAGTCGGATGGACGCAAGCCGGGCATCAACTGACTTGGACGATCAAAGCTTCCGACCTTGCTGATAACACTTATCGGCATTTTTGCCCGAATGTTGATTTTCGGATATACGAACCGTACGTGATTTCCATTGCTGGCATAGACGGAAAACCGGGGAACTCGCCAACGGTGTGGCTGGTTGGCGATACGCGGCTCGGGACTGCGCAGCTTCCTGATGCTTCATTGAAGACCAAAGGGCTTGCGCTGAGCGTCGCCTCGCTCACGCGTGTCGATACCGCATCGGCACTTCGAGTTGGCCATGGCGCCTTTCTGCTGGGCTGGGTCTGCACACTAGCCGCAGGCATCCTTGCCCTGCTGACGGCAATTCCGCGAGGGCGATGATCCGAATGCGTTCTCAGCAGTGACGAGGTGATTGAGCGAAATCGCAGTAACGGCTCTCCAGCGAGAGATTTGGGTTGTAAGCGGGATCCCTGAGCAGATCATCTCCCCAACGCTGCTGCATCGTTTGGATCTCACGGCTGAACCTGCGCTTCTTTTCATCGGTATCCTCCGCCCCCCTTGACGCAGATTCGTGATGATAAAGCTCCGCAAACGGCGTCCATATGTTCGCGTAACCGCGCCTCCGAATCCTTAGGCAGAAGTCAATATCGTTGAACGCCACCGCCAGAGATTCGTCGAGTCCACCTACCTGCTCAAACACCGCCCGCCTTACCACAAGGCATGCGCCGGTGACTGCGGACAGCCGTTGCGCAACGCGAACCCGTCCTCCATGGCCCGGATAATCGCGCGGACAACCCGCGTACACGTGAGCGGCCACACCGTGTATGCCGAGGATCACCCCGGCATGCTGGATGGTGTCGTTGGGGTAGTACAACATCGCCCCGACAGCGCCCACCTCATCGCGCACGGCATGGGCCACCATCTCCTCCAGCCATCCTGGCGCGATCACCTCGACGTCGTTGTTGAGCAAGCCGATTATCTCGCCGTCGCATTCGCGCACTGCCCAGTTGTTGATCTCCGAGTAGTTGAACGGTTTGTCATACCGCAGAACTCGTACCTTTTCATGGTGCGACAATGTCTGCAGGTAAGCTATGGCCTCGGGGTCGTCGGACTGGTTGTCCACGATGACAAGTTCGAACTTCGGATATCGTGTCGTTTCCAATACGCTTTCAACGCAGTTTCGCAGCAACTCCACGCGATTGCGGGTGGGGATGATCAAACTGACCTTCGGTATCGGATCGGGAAGTGGCCAGATGACGCGATAGTGGCCGTGAGACAGCGCCTCGACACGGGCCCCAGTGCCCAGTCGATCAAGTTGCGCGGCAACCGCTCTTAGGCCAGCCTCGGCCGCATAATCCTTGGCGTCCCGGCTATGCGCGGTCGAACCGGGAATAGCCCGCCAGTGGTAAAGGACTCGGGGAATGTGCCGGATTTGCAGTGGTCGCAGCCGCTCGCTGCATCGTAGGACGAGGTCATGGTCCTGACTGCCCTCATATCCGCGCCGGAACCCGCCGACCACGCGCACCAGGTCGGTGCGCAGCACAGTGAGGTGACACAGATAGTTCTGGCTACGGAGTAGATCCGGATCCCAGTCCGGCTTGAAATAAGGATCAAAGCGCCGTCCTTCGGCGTCAATTTTGTCTTCGTCCGAATAGACCAACGCAACGTCGGGGTCGGCCGTGAGCACTTGGGCCACTTCCAGCAACGCGTGCGGCCGGAGCTCATCGTCATGGTCGAGTAGCGCGACATAGCTGCCGCGCGCCATCGCCAAAGCGGTGTTGGACGCTTCTGAAATATGTCCGTTGACCGACCGTCGCTCGACCTGGATACGCGGGTCCGCGTCCGAGTATTCGCGCGCGACTGCCATGACCCTAGGGTCGGGAGAGGCGTCGTCGGCGATGCATAGCTGCCAATGCGGATAGGCTTGGCTGAGGACGCTCTCGATACAGCGTCGCAACCATGGTTCCGGCGTCTGGTAGACCGGCAACAGGATCGAAATGAGGGGTGCCGACGCACCCAGCTCCGCAGCCTGTTCCCTCAGGTGTTCCAGACGTTCGGTGGTGAGCGTGTCGTGGCGCGCGACCCACGACTCGTATTCGCTCGAGACTCCTGGCAACACTCGTTGCTTGTAGTCCCCGAACGAGCGGTCAGTTGCCCGCGACAGACCATGGCCAATCACGTCCCGGACAAAGTGGATGCCACGCGCCAATGCCACGGCTAGATTCTCCCCCGGCTGCGCTGCAAGCATCGACATCAGCGCACGCAGCCGAGACACCCGGCGTAGCGTGAAGTCCTGCATGCGGAACCGGGCCGGTCCAGGGCCAGGTCCGAACTGCAAGCTGGTAGTTTCGTACTTGAGCAGCACCAGCGAACGCAACCGACCTTCGTCGTCTGGGTCAGGCAGCGTGATCCCGCCCTCGGGTGCCGCTTCGTAAGCCGGATACAGGCAGGGTCGCGCCATGGCCCCGTCGAGGACCTGCAGTCGGCCATCCAGCCAGTACCACCCTCCCGGAAGCCTGCCGACAGGAAGCCGGAAACAAGGGCGTTCGCCGGAGGAATGCCATCCCGGCGCACCGTCGGCCGCAGCCGGCCGTAGACTGGCATCGGGGATGGGCCGTAACCAGCGCGGTCCAGCCGCGCCACCGGTTATGTACCAATCAGGCATGGCAGTGTCGATCGTGCTTGGCTTCTCGGACAACGCCTCCTCCTGTGCGAATTGAAAATGTCGGGGCGCGGGGAATGGAAACCCAGCGGCATGGCAGGCAACCAGGACCGGGACGAACCGGGTACGAACCGCGGCCCCGCCATGCGGATCCGGGGGCACAAAGATGAAGCCGCCGAGCCATGCAAAGAATACCGGATGGCACTGAACGAAGCGGCGGCGGCGCTCGTAGGAAAAGCCAAATTGGGCGGCACTTCCGGCTAGAATCAGCGGTCCCGACCTGATCGCTATCCTGAATGTCCGGTTCGCTACCGCTCTCCCACCTGGACCGCCTCGAAGCCGAAAGCATCCATATCCTGCGAGAAGTCGCAGCCGAGTTCCGCAACCCGGTCATGCTGTATTCGATCGGCAAGGACAGCTCGGTTCTGCTGCATCTGCTGGTCAAGGCCTTTTTCCCAGCCCGCCCGCCGATCCCCCTCCTGCACGTGGACACCGGGTGGAAATTCCGGGAAATGATCAGCTTCCGCGACCGTCGCGCCGTGGAAACGGGGATCGAACTGCGCACCCACACCAATCCGGAAGGTGTGGCGCAGGGGATTGGCCCGATCAGTCACGGCGCAACGGTGCACACCGACGTCATGAAGACCCAGGCGCTCAAGCAGGCTCTCGAACTGCAGGCCTACGACGCAGCGATCGGCGGTGCACGCCGCGACGAGGAAAAATCGCGCGCCAAGGAACGCATTTTTTCGTTCCGGAGCACCCAGCACCGTTGGGACCCAAAGAACCAGCGCCCTGAGCTGTGGAACCTGTACAACACCCGCATCCACAAGGGCGAGTCAGTACGCGTGTTCCCGATTTCCAACTGGACCGAACTGGATGTCTGGCTTTACATCTACCGTGAAAAGATTCCGGTGCCGTCGCTTTACTTCGCCGCTGAGCGCCCGGTGGTGGAGCGCGACGGCTCACTGATCATGGTCGATGACGAACGCCTGCCGCTCCGCCCGGGCGAGACGCCGGCGGTGAAGAAAGTGCGCTTTCGCACTCTGGGTTGCTATCCGCTCACGGGAGCGATCGAGTCGGATGCCGATACGTTGGAAAAAATCATTGCTGAGATGCTGGTAGCCACTACATCAGAACGGCAGGGACGCGTAATCGACCACGATCCCTCCGCGTCGATGGAGAAGAAAAAGCAGGAGGGGTACTTCTGATGGATGTCCCGCAGAACCCCCAGGCACAGGTCGCGGGTTACCTGCAGCAGCACGAGACCAAGAGCCTCCTGCGCTTCATTACCTGCGGCAGCGTCGACGACGGCAAGAGCACCTTGATAGGACGTCTGCTGCACGATACGAAGTTGCTTCTGGACGACCAGGTTGCGGCGCTTGAGTCCGATAGCCGCCGGCACGGTACCCAGAACGGCGAGATTGACTTCGCGCTGCTGGTGGACGGCCTCGCCGCCGAACGCGAGCAAGGGATTACCATCGACGTCGCCTACCGTTTTTTCGGTACCGACAGGCGAAAGTTCATTGTCGCTGATTGTCCCGGCCACGAGCAGTACACGCGCAACATGGCGACCGGCGCCTCCACTGCCGACGTCGCCATTGTCCTGGTCGATGCACGCAAAGGGCTGCTCACCCAGACCCGCCGCCACAGCTACATCGTCTCGCTGTTCGGCATTCGCCATGTACTGCTGGCGGTAAATAAAATGGATCTGGTCGACTACGACCAAGGCGTATTCGACGCGATTGTCGCCGGCTACGGGAGATTGGCCGACCAGCTCGGTATCCCGAACGTTGCCTGCATCCCAATATCGGCGCTCAACGGCGACAACATGCTGGCCCCTTCGCCAGCCATGCCCTGGTATAGAGGCGACGCCCTGCTCGAGTACCTCGAGACCGTTCAGGTGGAACCTGCCGGCAATGACTTGGGCTTCCGGATGCCGGTACAGTGGGTTTGCCGCCCCGATCAGAATTTCCGCGGTTTTGCGGGCCAAGTTGTTTCCGGCGAAATTTCGCCGGGCACGGAAATTATGGTCCTGCCTTCCGGGCGGCGTTCAACTGTGGCGCGGATCGTCACCTCAAGCGGCGACCTCGAGCGCGCCGGCGCGGGCCACGCGGTCACCCTCACCTTGGCCGATGAAGTCGACGCCAGCCGTGGCGACGTGATTGCACTCGCCTCCAGCCCTCCGGAGGTAGCCGATCAGTTCGCGGTACATCTGCTATGGCTGGACGAACAGCCTCTGCTCCCAGGGCGCCCTTACTGGCTGAAGCTTGGCGCCCGGACCGTCGGCGCCCAAGTCACGGAGATCAAGCACAAGATCGACGTCAATACCCAGGATCAACTGGCTGCCAAGCACCTGGATCTGAACGAGGTGGCGTACTGCAACCTCTACCTCGACCAGCCGATTGCGTTTGAAGCGTATGCCGACAACCACGAACTCGGCGCGTTCGTCCTGATTGATCGCCAGACTAACGCCACCGTCGCGGCAGGCACCCTGGACTTTGCGCTGCGTCGTGCTGGCAACATCCACTGGCAGCATCTCGAAGTCGACAAGTCAGCTCGCGCCCGGGTCAAACACCAGACGCCCCGTTGCCTTTGGTTCACTGGGCTTTCGGGTTCCGGAAAATCGACCATAGCCAACCTAGTCGAGAAGCGACTGCTGGCGATGGGGCAGCATACCTACATCCTCGACGGTGATAACGTCCGCCACGGACTGAACAAGGATCTTGGCTTCACCAATGAGGACAGGGTGGAGAATATTCGTCGTGTCGCCGAAGTCGCGAAACTGATGGTCGACGCCGGCCTCATTGTGTTGGTCAGCTTCATTTCGCCATTCCGGGCAGAACGAAGGATGGCGCGGGAAATGTTCGAAGAGGGTGAGTTTCTCGAGGTGTTCGTCGATACCCCCCTGGAAGTGGCCGAGCAGCGCGACATCAAGGGCCTGTATGCGAAAGCCCGCGCTGGCCACATCAAGAACTTCACCGGGATCGACTCCCCTTACGAACGTCCCGAGCATGCCGAATTCGTACTTGCGACAACAACGAGCTCACCCGACGAATTAGCCCAGAGCATCGTCGACCGTCTCACCTGACACGCATCCATGCAGTCCGCAGAAGATCCAACCTCACCTCGAAGGGACCCATGAAGAAATACGCCACCGTTGCACTGTCGTCTTTGCTCGCACTGGCTGCATGTCAGCCTGCGAGTAACCCGAGTGCGCCCGACGCATCTCCGTCTTCCCCCGCAACCGCTTCCGGAACTGCTTTACCTGAAGCGTTGCCTCAGGGGTTCCAGCTCGCCTTTCCCTACCACTACACCAAGAAGGAGGTGGTGCGTGGGCGCAAGCAGCGACAGAGGATCACGGTCGAATTTCTGGAAGGCGACGCCGCGTCGATCGCGGGCAGCTTGACGCAAAGCGCCATCGCCGTGGGCTTCTCCAAAGGCCTGTGGGGCGTGCAGAAGGACGGGAGCATCCATTTCGTTGCGGACAAGCCAGGGTTCGGACAGCTACGCGCGCAAATCCGATCTGGCGGTGACGAGAAAATGCAGAACCCCTCTGCAAAGGGATCCGTAACGATGGGATGGCCGCTGCGCGCTCTTCCGACTTCGGGCGCTCGAACTGTACCCACCACTCCGGGTCAGTGACCTTGAGCATCCTCCCTTGGGGCGCTCTTTCAATCGCGCTCCATCAATACGTAGAACTCGTTGCCGCCCCGCTCTACCCCCTGCAGGAGTTCGACCCTCCATGGAACGTATCGCGAGCGATGGAGCTCACCGAATATTTGCATGAACGAGTCGGCTGTGTAGTAGGTGCAGTGCACATCGGTGTAACCCGATTCAACTTCTGCACGCGCGTTTTCCAGAATTTGCCGGTAAGTGGGCCGCTCATCGCCTGGCCGCGCCGGGACGGCTCCGTCCCAAAGCGCTAGAGGATCAACTCGTGTATGCAGATAACGCATACGCGCAACGTCATAAGAATCTGGTTGAACCTTACCTTCTTCGTGCGCCCTGACGAGGCACCCGACATCGGTAGGCTGCTTGAAGTAATCAAACGTAAAGCGCTGGTCTGGAACTGCCATAAAGATCGAAGCGTCGTCAGAACAGAACGATGCCATGTCGACGAGCCAGCCGATAGGGTCGCCTACATGCTCGATTACGTGGTTTGCGACCACCAAACCGATGCGTTCCAGAATGAAACGTGACAAGCGCGGGCCGTTGACGACGTAATCCACCTCTACAATGCGGGAGAGATCGCGCCGTGGATTGTCGGCGTACTTTTGGCGAAGTTCGTCGGAAGAGAAGTAATCAGCGTAACGCACCTGAAAACCGTCGGTGACGCGCAAAGTTGGATTGTCAAAGGCGCCGATTTCCAGCGCGATATCGGGTTTGACGATGCTTGCGCCGGTGAGCACTTGGCGACGGCGCCAAGACAAGCGGGAATCACCTTGGTCCCTAACCAAGGCGAGTCTGTCGACTTCCATTGCTGCACTCATACGTGGGCATCCTGAGCTTGTGTGCGCACAACGGCCTCCTCTTGACTCTACAGCCAACACTCCGCGGCGACGCGTTTCAATCCTGGCTCACTTCGCTGCATGGGCGTGCGACGGAGTCCTAGAAGCTTTGGAGGATTCTGGCATCTTCTCGTATATCTCGATCACAGGGCCATGGCCTTCATGGAAACGCTGTACCAACCTGGCCTTGAACATGCGCTCGAATGCGCCAGGCTTGCGTGTCTCGGCGGGTGACAAGCCTGCGCCGCCCAACCAGGGCTGGTAGGCCTGCGGCGTTGTAACGATGAACAGACGCCTGTTGTCAGCCGGCATCGCGCGTATAGCGGTCAGGGATTTGACCTCCGCGGGGGCGAAAAGACTTGCCGCCAGGTCCAAGAACGGCACCTGTCCCCTCTGTCGGGTGGGTACGGACACGGATAGTGATCCTGGCCTGCAGTTGTACCAACACACCCCAAAAGCCTTGACTGATGAAGGCAATTCAAGCGACATGCGTGACAGATCAATCCGAAATTCCGGGCGGCCCATGTTCCACATGTACTTGCGGCAAGGCCGAGCGTCGTTGGGAAGCGCTTCGCAGGCGACAACCTTGGCCGGATAGCAGCGTTCACCCGCACACAGGCGTGGGGCGGGTCCGCTGCCATCGGAATCGACCCGCAGCCACATAGGGGGCACCTGCCCCATGCCGGCGAAATCGGCATACTCGACCGTGTACAACTGCCTGCGGAATGCTTTGTGAAGCGATTCGAAGCCCTCGCGATAGAAGATGAATACCCGTGAGAAATCGGCGGCGGCCTTGTAGTCGTGAAAGGAATACGCCCGCGGCAATAGAAAGTTCTTCTCGTAGGCGTAGACCAAGCGTTCCCGGTTCGCAACGTTTACGTAGAGCCAACGCCTGGCATCTTCGGCATTGGTCGCTCTAGTGGGGGCCATCCGATTCTTTTGCAAATCCGGCAGCCGGGTCACGACCACTGAGAGCAGCCCCACGGCAACCAGCGCCTTCAGGACGGACGAGGCCACTGCAGATCGGGACCCCAGCGCCGCGATTGCGCAAGCCAGGCCAAACCAACCCGCGCCACGAAGGACGTCTGCGAACGGAATGAGCCAGTAGTCGCGCGGAAAGTTGGAGAAAAAGAACGGCGCGACGCCAATCGCAACGCCCATAAGCAGGGGCGCGAAACGCCGCGGCCGCAACAAGCCCAGCCACATCGTCGCCGCAAAGACCAGCGCTAGCGGCTCAAGGGTTTTGGCGATAGCCCAAAGTCGAGATAGGCGTTCGGCCGGCCCAACCGCTTCTTGCGTGAACTTGGACCCGGAAAGGTGGACGTTGACAGCCGAAAAAATGCTGGAATAGTCGTAATGTGGCTGGAATACAATCATCGCCACGATCGACGTGACGCCAGCGACAAGCGCGGCGCCCATTCGCTGACGAAAATTAGCCGCCCCATCTCCTTCCGGCAACAGCAACAGTGCGACCAGCCCGAGGTAGGCCGCCGCCGAATACTTGCACGCGATGGCGGCGCCCAATGCAATGCCAAGCAGATAAGGAGTGTACTTCGTGCGCGGCGCGACCAGCAGGTAAAAGGCGATTGCCGTGAACAGAGAGACCAATGTGTCGGTACGCACATAGTTGGCGTATTGCCATGTGTCTGGCGCCAACAGGTAGTACAGGACCGACATCGCTGCGACCAGCCGCATCCCGGTAACTCTCGTTATGATCCGGGCGAACACCAACGCAGTCGCCACGTCGGCTAACGCATAGACGAACCGTGTGATCCGGTACGCTCCCCCACTCTCGAAGAGGAGGTACACCGCGTCCGCGTGGCTCGCGGCCGCCCCCATCGCTTGCAGAAAAATGGAGGATAGAGCCAGCGCAATGCCTGGTATGTACATCGCCAGGTGTCCGTAGCCAGGCGACCACTCAGGGGCCCAGCCGCCAGCCGCGATCGCAAGGGCATTCAGGACGACCTCGGACTCATCGACCTTACTTCCATTGAAAAAGAACACACTGCTGCAGACAAAGATCGTGGACGCGAGCAGGCCGAACACCCACGCGGCGGCGGAAAACCTGGCTGGGGGAATTTTCGCGGTACTGATCAAGGCCATGGCTCGTCAGGGGCGTTGGTGCACGAATGCGGGGGCACAGGGTTTGCGGCTAGCGCAGCGTCGCGAGCACATCGCCGGCCGCATCCAACACTTCGTCGAGGGATTCGGCGAGCCCCGTCCACAGAGGCAAGCGCACCAGACGGTCGGCCGCGTCGTCGGTCACAGGCAGCTGCCCGGCGGCACGACCGAATCGCTGGCCCGCCGGCGACGAATGTAGCGGAATGTAGTGAAATACCGCGCCTACTCCCTTCGCCTTCATCGCCTCGATGAACGCTGTGCGCTGCTCCAGGCCACGCAACAGCAGGTAATACATGTGGGCATTGTGTCCACAGTGCTCAGGAACCACTGGCCGGCGCACTAATTCTTGGTCTTCGAAGGCCTGCGCCCATGCGTGGTAGCGATCCCACACCGACAGGCGCATACGGGTGATCTCTTCACCTTGCTCCAGCTGCGCAGCGAGGAATGCCGCAATGATCTCGCCCGGCAGATACGAAGATCCGACATCCACCCACGTGTACTTATCGACCTGACCACGGAAGAACTTGCTACGGTTCGTGCCCTTCTCGCGGATGATCTCCGCACGTTCAACGTATGCCTGATCGTTGATCAGAAGCGCCCCGCCCTCCCCCGAGATCACGTTCTTGGTCTCGTGGAAGCTGAGCGCCCCGAATGCGCCCAGGCTGCCTAGCGGGCGCCCCTTGTACGTAGAGAATATGCCCTGAGCGGCATCCTCCACTACCTTCAGCCCATGCCGTTCGGCAACGGCGGTGATCGCGTCCATTTCACAAGCGACTCCGGCGTAGTGCACGACGCAGATCGCCTTGGTCCGGGACGTGATCGCCGCCTCGACCAGCGATTCATCGAGATTCAACGTATCCGGTCGAACATCGACAAACACCGGAATCGCGCCCCTTAGAACAAAAGCGTTCGCCGTGGACACGAACGTGAATGAAGGCATGATGACTTCGTCGCCCGGCTGGAGATCGAGCAGCAGAGCCGACATTTCCAGAGCTGCAGTGCATGAGTGGGTGAGCAATGCCTTGCGGCAACCGATCGCACGCTCAAGCCACGTATGGCATTGTCTTGTGAATCGGCCGTCTCCGGAGAGATGACCGTTGGCGTGCGCCTGACTGATAAGCCATAGCTCGCGCCCGGTCATATAGGGTTTGTTGAATGGAATAGACATCAGAGACCGATCCCGTAGACCAATATTCCGACAAGGACGAACCCCATCCCGACGATCCTGCGATGGGTTGGCTTTTCGCCAAACATGCGCCAGCCTGCGAGTGCGACTAGGACGTAGGTAATGGCAGTACTCATGTAGACCGTACCGACACCGAACCCCTTGACAGCAAGATAGGTCAATGGAGGCGCGATGCCGAACAACACGATCGTGAGGCATAGGGTACGACGGCCATGCTCCATGCTGTATTTCTTGTAGGAGATCTGGGCTGCCGCGGTAGCGCCCAAGGCGCCGAGCAGCGAGAACAACGACAGCATCATCGTACTTGCCTCGCCGACTCGCCACGGTCGCGGATGACGCGCGCCGGTGCGCCGGCGACGACGGCGTAGTCGGGAACGCTGCGGGTGACGATGCTTCCGGCCGCGACGACCGCCCCTTCTCCCACATGGACACCAGGCAGGATCACTGCGCCCGCCCCGATCCAGCTGCGTGGACCGATGACGATGTCGGCACCGGTTTCCGTGAAATCAGGCGATTCGATGTCGTGGCCGGCGGCATGAAACCTTGCATGAGGTCCAATTCGCACGTCGTCGTGGATTACGACCTTGTTACCAGTTCTATAGCTCGGGTAAATCTCCACTCCCCGGTTGATACTCACCTTGCTGCCGATCTCGACCAGCCATGGAAATTTGATATAAACCCGCGCGTCGAAATATACGCCGCTTCCCAAGCGACCAAGCACAAACCGGTACCCTAGCCCCCGCAGAGGCTCGGGAAGGCAGCCAAGCAAAAGATAATAGGCGTTAAGCGCATAAAGGTACGCATGATTCGCCAGCAGCTTGCCATGCCATCGCATGTCGCTCGTCACGATGCCATGCTCCGTTCCGACAGCAGAACTACGACCCCAACCATAACCAGACCAGCGCCTGCAACCTGGGACGGCCCTACCGTCTCGCCGAACCACCATGCCATCGCCAGAATCCCCGGGAAAAACACGGCCGACGCCGGATAGGCGACACTCAGGGGGTAGCGCCGGTGCACCGCACCCCAAATCACGAACCGCACGACATTGAGCACAAGGACTCCGCCCAGCAGAATGCCGATCCAAGCATACCTGCCTGAGCCCAGGTCGGGAGCCAACTTAAGCATCAACGCGCTTCCCAGTTGCAAGCCGACGTTGAATAGCGTGAGCATCACCAGTAGCGCCACTGATCCAGGCTCCGGTCTCCCGCTACCAATCACGTCATCGGTCATGGCGACGCCGGTCCATCACCGGCTCCCGCGTCCCATCGCGCCAACTCGATCTCGCGGTTCGCTGGGCCAAGTGCATAGTGTTCAAGATACCCGGGGCGCACCCCAACGACGTTTTCGGTGAATTCCGAAATCGCGATGCGACGCGGCGGCACCTCAGGCGCGTAACCAAGCGCCTCCATTTCCGTCTTCGCGCATGCCTCGATGAAGCGCGCCTCGGCAGTGGAAAGCTTGGTCATCCACGCGCCGTCGCTGGCGGCGTCGACGTTGATCTTGTCGCCGAACGAGGAATTCCCCTTCCACGGCGCACCTCGATGGTCCCGCAACGGCGAATGCAGGAGCTGATCGGGGAACGAAGCTATCGACAAGGCAGAGGCGACCGCTTCGAGTTCGGCGTCCGGTCTCGCAACCAGATCTTCATAACGAACCACGGTCGCGTTGTCAGTGCCCGCCATGGCCAACCAGGCCCGTGCGCTCTTCCGCCACAGGCGGACCAGCATCAGCAACGGATAACGGTCTCCAACCTGAGCCCGATAGCGGCCGTGGTTGGCGGACGCAATAACGGCACGCGGGTCGCGAACGATCAGCAGACAGTGGATGCCCTCACTGGTCATGGCCGGCAGGTACTCTTCGCATAGCACCTCCTTGGAACCAACCTGGCCCGCGTCGTCCCTGGAAAACCGGGTAGCCAGGCTGGCATGCAGGTGGGTACTGAGCCCGAAGAACCCGAGAGGCGCGGGCAAAGGCGGTGCCGAGAAATCGGCCGCGCCGCCACCTTTGCCGGTAGCTGCTCGGCTGATAAGCAACCTGAGTTCGTCGGCATCGAAGGTGCGTGACCTCAGCCAGGCCGCGAATCGGTCTGGCTCGTCGCTGGACGAATCCATGCCGTCGCCGAGCGGCAGCAGGCGATTCCAGCCCTGCTCCTCGAGAAACATCCTTTTCACGTCCACATAGAGTTGATGGAACGGTTGATATGCGACGAACAACTGCGGATGGTTTGTCAGCAAGGTCTGCAGTAGCGTGGTGCCAGACCGCAACATGCCCGTGACGAACAACTGGCCGGTCACAGGAATTCCTCGAACACGGGAGATTGCCCCATACGTGCTCTTTCGCTGACGATCCGGCCGATGTACTCGCCGAGGATACCCATACACATCAGGATGTTGCCCGACATGAACGAGACGAGTACCGCCAGCGTCGGCCAACCGGTAACTTTCGAACCTGTCAACAGTACGTCCAGCACCACGTAGCTCGCATAGATCAGGCTGGCGATGCTCAAGAAAGTACCCCAGGCAGTCACGAAGCGCAGGGGAATGGAGGAATGGTTGACGACCAGATACGAGGACAGCTTCAACAGCTTGCGCAAGGTGTACTGGCTGCGTCCGTCGAGGCGCGAATGGTGGGCGACATCGAGATTGCATATCCGGTCCAGCGGCACCGCGCCGAATATCAGTGCTGGCAGATATGCTTGCGCTCCTGAATAGGACGAAATCCCCCTCGCCGCGCGCGCACTCATGCATCTGTAGCTCGACAGCGACAACGAAGGGGGCTTGCCGAGAATCCGGCCGATCAGCTTCTGCACGGCGCCACTGGCGAGGTTGCGAAGAAAAGAATGCCGCTTTGCGCCTTCGATCCGGCCGATTACCAGGTCGTAACCATCGTCCAATTTGGCGATGAACCGCGGGATCTCCTCGGGCGGATTCTGCAGGTCGTCATCCAGTGTCAGGACATAGTCTCCGCAACAGCGACGCAATCCATGCAGGGTCGCGTAATGCTGGCCCATATTGCGCGCGAAACGGATGAGCTTGACTCGTTGGTCGATGCGCCTTATCTCAAGCATATGGTCAAACGTACCGTCGTTACTCGCGTCGTCCACAAGCACGATCTCCCAGCGCTCGGTCAACGCAGACAGAACGGCGCTCAGGCGCTGATATAGAACTGACAACATGGGCCCGCTGCGAAATACCGGCACGACGACGCTGATCGAACGGTTCATGTCGCCTTCCTTCGGGCATGCAGCATGTACTCGGACGCCTTCGAGCCGACGGAAGCAATGAGGTCGAGCACACTGACGTAATGGTCGAACGGCGGATGAAGCTGCGGGTACTCCGCATAGCCGTCGTAACTCATCCATTCGACCACCACGCCCGCCTCCGCGAACCGACTCTCGTCCAAGTAAGTCTTCGCCGCCGTACCCGAGAGATAATACGAAGCTCCGGCTTGGCGGCATATGTTCACCAACCGTTCGTTGCGGTCGCCGAACAGCTCGAATTCACCGGAATGCCGGATGCGGGTGCTGATTCCGATCAGCTCGCAGATTGCCCTGATCATGCGGACATTAGCTTGTGATAGAAGGCGATATGCGCCGAGTTCCTGAAACAATGGTTGCAGGGCCTCTGCGCAAAAGCCAATGTGAGGGGCTTTCGCATAGTTCTGCCGAAACGTCGACCAATGCTTTGAGAAGCAGGCTGAGTCAGCGATCTCGGTCCGCTCGATGGTCTGTTCCAAGCTCCGCTGGCGAACCGGGATGGTGAGCCACGCCTTGCCCCGTGGCGTCTTGATCTGATTGCGGTTTCGCCAGTCGTTCTTGGTGTATTGAACGCAATCATAGACGACGAATTCATCGACCGCCGCGATGATGTCGAAATACCCTTTCCAAGGTATGTAGTTGGACTGAAGGATGGCAATTCGCTTCATCGGGTCTCGCACGATGTAGCGGACGCGATCGCCTGCATCAGGGGCTCGGCCTGAACCGTGCGTTCGTTCCACAGATAGTCCCACGCATGACTCGCAATTGCGTCCACATCCAGTTCGCCAACCAAGATCCCCTGCAGCACCTCGAACCAGGCGTCCGCAGTGTTCCCGCATGCAAACGCCAGACCCCGTCCTGCTAGGCCACCGTAAGCTGGGCTGTCCGAGAGTACTGTAGCTATCCCCAGCGCGCTGTAGTCAAGGAACTTGATGTCCGACTTGCAAGTGTTGAATGGAGTGTCGGCCAGTGGAGCCAATCCGACATCGAAAGGACCTTGGAGCGCCAGCCAACGCACAAACCTTGCATAGTTGCCCTGGTTTCCGCGCGGTGTCGTAACCTGCAACCATTCCCGATCCGGCGGCCGACGCAACGCACCGATGACAGTCAGGCGGAACCGGCCGGGATGCGCTTCGTGCAAGCGATCGAGTGCCGGAAGGAGTAGCGCAAAATCGGCATCATGGGTCGCCGTTCCCATGTACAGCAGCTCCATCATGTCGCTGCTTCCCACGGATCGCCGCCGCTTGCGGTAGTTTCGCCAGAGACGCGGGTCCAGATTGTTGCGGAATACTCGTCCGCGCGCGCCCACCTCAGGGTAGACGCTTTGCAGATGCTCGGTCGAAAACCAAACCTGCCTTGCCTCGCCCATGAGATAACGCAGCGACGTATCCTTGACCCGATAATCGTCGGCTTCTGGGTGCGACGGATCGAGCAATGCAAGCGCATCGTCAATGTCAACGAAGAGGGCCGCACCCCGCTGCTGTAGTCGGTCCACGAGTGCTTCGGCCGCATGCGGATCACCGATGGCGGTGCGCTGGACGACCCAAGCTTCGCACTCCTCCCCGGCGGGGTCGTCCACCCCGTCGAG
The DNA here is from genome assembly GCF_022662515.1 of Lysobacter sp. M15. Taxonomy (NCBI): domain Bacteria; kingdom Pseudomonadati; phylum Pseudomonadota; class Gammaproteobacteria; order Lysobacterales; family Lysobacteraceae; genus Lysobacter; species Lysobacter sp. M15. Next base: position 378,355 of record NZ_JAKPBV010000014.1, read on the forward strand.
CACCACGATTTCGACTTTCCCCAACGCCTCATCCGTGGTCAGCGGAGCGAGCAGCCGAATGTAGCCCGAACTGGTGGGTCCATACCTGCCTTTCTGCATGAGTACGCCTACGCGAGTGGGCTCGGGCGAAAACCTGAGCTCGGCGGTACCGTCGTTGCCGGCATGCACTTTTGGCAGACCAAGAAAGACAAGAATATCGTTGCAGATCTGCATGACCCGCGAATCGAACGAATGCTGCCGGGCTACATCGGCCGCAAGCCCGCGATCGGGCCGACCTTCCGTACCGTCCATTTCCAAGAGCGCGCGAGAAAGCGACTCCGCCGAATCCACCTCGTACACGCCATTGGTGAATATTTTCGAGATTGCAGGCACCGGATCCGAGATCAAGCGTCCGCCCGCGGCCAGAACATCGAACACGCGGTTGGACACGAACCCGAAATCGCGCATCGAGTCCCAATGGTCGTTGAGTACAGCCTTGGCGGAAGCATAATGCTCGCCGAGCAGACGGTTATCGATGTTCTCGCCGGCAATGCGGTCCTCGTCGATGAACTGCTGCCAGCGACTGCCGTAGACCTTGACTCTGGCACCAGATTCTACCGCCCAACGAACGATGCGCCGATATTCGTTGCGTGAGTTTCCCACGAATATAGCGTCTTCATTCGCGGCAGCGACGCTAGTAAGACAGAAGCGATCAGTGTCGGTGCATTGCAGGAGCGGCCGCACTGGACTTGACACTATCTGGTTGAGAAGCCTCGGGTACGACAAGGAAGCAACGTACGCGATGTCGTACGCATCGTATTCGTCATAGGCAACCTGGTCGGGGTGGCTGATGTTCCACAGGATGTTGATTTGCCCCGGCCTGGGTTCGTAGGCGGTGAGGCCACGAAGTACGAGTACCACCTGGTCGTGGCTAACCGGTCGGTCGTACCAGTTCCCGAGGAAGTCGATGACTACCGTATGGCCCAGACGTTCAAGGCTGGTTTTGAGCGACTCCGCAAAATGAAAGTCGCCCCACTCCTGGCGCTTCTCGAACGGGGCGGGGATCTTAATGGCAAAGCGCAGCCTCAAGTCGGTCGCGATCGCCTCCGGCGTTGGGTCTTCGAGCCTGTTCTTGGCTTGGACAACGCTGCGGTATGCCAGCGGCTGCGATACCGAGATGCGCGAGGTGTCGGCGTTGCTGTTGCGGTAATAGCATCCAACGAAGGGCGCGTAAGCAGGCGATTCGGCCTTGGTGTAACGAAGGATGAGGTCCCAGTCCACCATCCTCCGAAGGCTTTCGTCGAATGGGCCATTGAGCTGGTACAGGGTCCGGTCGTGGCAGAACGCATTCAGGTCGACGTAGTTCCCCTTGATGCATTCGTTCCAGTCGAACGGCTCGCCCCGGTAGCCTGCGACGGCACCGTCGTCGTCTTGAACGGCGATGGCGCTGTACCCGCACCGGCGCCCGACATGCTTGAGGTAGACCACCATCGAACGCAAGAAATCTGGTGCCCAACGATTGTCGGAATCCAGATAGAAAATCCAATCACCCTCTGCATTCGCCAGCCCAGTGTTGCGCGCCGCGCTGACACCTCTGTGATGCTGGCGGAAAATACGAATCCGTGAGTCTGCGGCAAATGAGCCGACCACATCGAAAGTGTTGTCGCTACTGCCGTCGTCGACGATCAACAGCTCCCAGGACGGATGCGTCTGCGCCAGTACCGACTCGATTGCCGTTCCGATCATGCCACCCCGGTTATAGGTTGGCATGATCACGCTGACCTTACATGCCTCGGAGTCTCCGACAAGCTTGGCGATGCATCCGAGGAATTCCTCCTGAGCATCGAAGTCGAAGCCTGCGAACATCCGTTTTGGCGCGCCGTCGAGCGTGGCATTGGCTAGCGATTCCAGGTGCTCGGCGGGATCCCCGACCGGTACTCGCTCCAGGGGATGGCGAATCCGTCCCTCGCGGATCCCATGTTGGAGGTAGTGGAGGAGCGGATTCTTTCCTGAGGCCGCAATGTCCGGATACTCGCGAAGGTACCGGGGGCCATCAAACAAGGGGCCTGGAGAACGGCCGATAAGAGCTCCAATTCGCAGATAGTGCTCAACCGGATCCATTCCCACCATCGCTACGTCGCGGTAACGTGCCCTATACCAGCTGTCGTCCACAAAACCGGAGGCGACGATCTGCTTACGAAGCAGCGCTGTACATGGAACCGAAAGCACGGTCATGTGCGACTCTGCCCCTCCGACGACCTGTTGACGATGAAATGGACCAATGGATTCATGCCCGACTGTGCGACATGGGGATTCTTTGCCAGATAGCTTTCCACATCGAAGCCCGGCGCGGGATTGCGGCGCTCAACGGCACCGAACCGCAGAAAGTGCTCGATGGGGTCCATCCCGCTGGCTGCGACATCGGGATAGGTCTCCAGGTACCACTGGCGGTCAAACAATCCGGAACGGGAGACGATGTCGATTTCTTTAGCCGGTGCACCATGCGGACGATTTGGTCGTCCGCCAAAAAGGGCGCGAATGGGCGCCGTGATCCGCCAGGACCGACTGTTTCGCATGCGCGCCAGTGACTCGTGCGCTGTATCGCGCTCCGTCCTGCATTCGGACAAATCAGCGTTCGCTGCCTCTAGATCCTTCCGTGCAGATTCAAGTGCCGTTTCACGCTCGAGCAGCACTTGTGTGAGCATGGCCAATTCTTGGAATCTCGTCTCGGAGTTCTGCTCCGCCTCTGAGCGGGCGGCCTCGCTTTTCTCCAACAGGCGCGAGTGATCGGCTTGTTCTGCTTTTGCTTTGGCAATGGCTTGCTCTAAACGCGACTCCGCGGACGCGTTGGCTGCCGATAGCGTCGCGACTCTGGACTGCAGGGACTGGAGTTCCCGCTCTTGCCCGGCTGCTTTAACGAGGCTGCGCTCTAGCTCTGCCTGGAGCTTGCCGATCTCCATTCTGGCAGCGGCGGACTGCTGCTCGACGAACATTGCCTGGGCTTGCAACTGGCCGATGCTCATCAGCTCTGCAGTGAGTCGCTCCTCCTTACGTAGCAGGCTCGCCTCGAGCTTCGCAACGGACTCGCGCAGCGATTTCGCCTCCTGTTCGCGTGCCGCTACTTTTTCTCGCAGGGCGACGTCGACCGATTGCGGCATGGCTTGGCTCTTCGGAGTGGGGTCCATAGGCGGCAATGTCGACTCGTAGTGCACCAGTTGCTTGACGCTACCCGCCGGAAGCTTGAGCTCCAAATGCGGGAGGCCGTCCTTAAATCGCCCGAAGAGCCGGACCTGTTCCGCGCCGTCGTTTTCGTTCACGTCGATGCTCGATTCGCGTTCCCGATAGAGATCCGTGCTTACGAACGCATCTATTTCTTGCTTGCCTGGCAACCTCAAACCGGCAACGCCGAGGTCAGCAAGCTCCTTGTGAAGGCGTGCAATTTCCTGTGCAGGCTCCAGTACCAGCTGTCTGTGCGTGACAAGGACGCCCGGCAAATGCCTTGACATCGCAACTGCGGATCTGACGTGTTTCTCCCACAACGCCAGTCCCGCGGCAATTGGAATACCGTTGCGCGTACGCAGGCTAGCAGCGACCTCCACCGGGTGTCGGATGATGTGGATGGCTATGGGCACTTCAAGCACGCGCAGCCACAGCGGAAGCAGGATGCACAAGCGCGGCTCCTTGAGGAACCAAGGACGATGGGCATCGAGCTCCAGCACCAATCGCGCCGCCCGCTGGGAGAACTCGCTGACGATGGATTCCGGCAGGTTATCCACGTCGAATCGGGCCAGCCGATTCCAGTCTGCGCCAACGGAATGCAGGACCCAGTCGTTCAGGGCGCGCACATCGCGTCGCTCCCAGAAGCCCTTTGGATTTTCCTGGTTCGAGCCCGTGCTGACCCCTTCCGGGCCAAAATATCCACCCATCAGGTTCAGTACCCGTGCGAGCACGGACGTGCCCGATCGATGCATGCCAAGCACGATCATTTGCATGTCGTCATTTCCCCGCGTATCCGCGCGCCGAACCGAAGCCCGCCGCCGAGTGCCATTGTGCCCGAGGGTTCCATGAAGCCATCAGCCAAGCCCTGCCTATCCTCGAGAGCGGAGTGCGAGGTGACCGGCCAGCGTCAGCGCTGGCCCCAGGCTGTTCGCGCCGTTGCCTGCGCGCACTTCCAGTGTCCGAACAAGCTTGGCGAGGTTGACCGCCTTGCCCGCCAACGGCACCCGGACGCGGTAACCGCAGACTGCATGCGGCAAGCCCAGATACTTCTGCACATCCGGTCGAAGCTGACGCTCAAACTCTTCCAGCAGATGGCTGCCCGCCACCGACCGGATCTGGAGGCATCGGGGCATTTTGCCATCCTGCCCTACTACCCAACCCCGTATCACGAGGAAGCCTTCCTCGACGCTTACTTCGTCGATGAAGCCTTGCATAGGCAGCCGGGAATCAGGCCCCTCGCTTGAGGGCGCCTCGGTCAGTTCCTCGCTCAGGTGGAGGAAATAGTTTTCGGCACTCGCGTCCCGGTCGGCGGCCGCTGGCAGAGCAGCGCCAACCCGCTCCCAGTGCATTGCTACGGGCATATATCCCGCCTCTATCAAGGCGCGCTTCACATAATCCTGCCATTCCGCAGGAACGTACCCGTCGAGAGCGAAGGTTTCCCCTTCAGCAGCGGAAACCCATGCGTCCACAAGCTCGCCACCCCCGCCATGGTCGAAAGCTTCCCGCACTAGTTCGTCGATCCGGAATGGGGAGTACCGGTCAGCGAGCAGGTTCCGTAGCGCATCGCTTGCCGAGCGCTTGCCTGCGGCCAGATCTGCGATCACGGAATCCCCGGAAACCACGGGAATCCGGGCTTCGGCGAACAAGCCCGTTGCAATGCTCGTCTTCCCGTACGCCGGCGGCTCCATCAGCAGGTACGCAATTGGACGACGCCGGTACACGTGGATTACATGTCTTGCAACGGGATCGCCGGCCTGGGCGACGCTCGGTCCCATCCACTTCCAGGCGTAGTCGTTCAGCAATCTACGCAGCAACGGCATGGTTGGGAACAGACGCTCGTCGATTCCGCGCTCGACGTTGACCCATTCCTCCTTCGGCGACGACGCGATGCCGAGTTCAAGCACCAGCACACCATCGTGCGCCAACCGAGCAACAAGCGACCTGATGAGCCCGGGTTGATCCTCTGCATAATGCAATGCCGAGGCGAGGAGGATGACGTCAAATGGCCCGTCCGGGAGCTCTTCCCATCCCTGGTGCAGGAACTCACCGGCAGGAAACCGGCGGCGCGCTCGCGATATGAATAGTGCAGAACTGTCGATGCCGACTGCACGAAGCGCGCCATCGAACAGCGCGTAACCACAAAAAAAACCTTCATTACATCCCACGTCCAGGAACCGCTTACCCGCGAGCGAAGGCAGCCGTAGCGCTTTCAGCTTCTCGAGCGTACGGGAGTCGCCGGTGGCGTCGGGAAAGGACTGATACTGAGCCATTCTCGTTGCGATCTACTGGACTGTCGTTGAACGGGTTGAGGGGCGAAGCATCGCCGACACCGCGCCCGCGATGCGCAGCGGGGCGTGTGCATCCTCGATCGAGTGCCCGCCCAGCACCCTGAGGTCAAAGTCGATATCGTTCGCGGATTCGAGACCCGGGACCGCGAAAGTCGCACGAAAACCACACTGGTCGTTGCTCAACCCAAAGTGACGCATCACATCGGGACGTGGGCAGGACTCGAATACAGTGGCCGCATGGCGCGTGCCGCCGATCGCCAAAGCCAACGTCCGCGGAACCTTTCCGGTATTGCTGACACACCAGCCTTGCAGATGGATCGCGCCATGCGCCACGATCAGGTTCTCTACGCAGCCGTAGATCACCTCGGCGGAAGTCGACTGCAACTCGGGGACGACGTCCTGTTCGCGCAGCGACGCAAGCAAGTCGTGGTAGGCCCGCAGCGACGACAGAATGTCCCCGAAGTGCACGGCCCGTCCCTGTTCCAGTACGAGCCCTTTGTTGCAAATATCGCGTAGCAAGCCGACGCTGTGACTGGCCAACATCACTACCTTGCTACCACCGACGCGCCCCTTCATCCGTTCGGTCGCCCGGGCCATGAATTCTGAATCGCCCGCCCCAACCCATTCGTCCATCAGGATCACATCGTGCTGGAACGTGGTCGAGATCGCGAAGCCCAGCCGCATCCTCTGCCCGGCCGACAATGTGCGCAAGCGGTGATTCGACTTGTCGTGAAGTCCGGAAAAATCCAGAATCGGCTCAATTTGCTCGCGCAGGCTGGCCGCCTTCAGCCCCATCGCGGTACCGCGCAGGAAAATGTTCTCGCGCACGGTCGCCTCGCCATTGAATCCCAGCGACATATTGAGCAGCGCCTGGCAGCTGCCATCCACTCGCACATGACCCGAAGTAGGAGCATACACGCCATTCAGCACGCGTAGCAGGGTCGACTTGCCAGCGCCGTTGCGGCCCAGAATGGCTATGCGATCCCCTTCGTGCGCCTCGAAGCTGATGTCGTCGAGCAGCCGGATGAGCTCGCGTCGTGGCGGATCAAACGCAGCGCCCAGGAACATCCTCGCCCAGCCGCTGGCACGGCGCTCGCGCTGCAAGTAGATCGGCACCGACAGAGTGAGCCGTTCAACCGTGATGGAGGCGCTCATCGCCGTCAGATCCAGATTGGCACGAAGCGCGCGTAACGCCGATAGGCGAAGATCGCCGCGGCCCAACCCAGCAAGGTCATTGCGCCAAGGTAATACAAAGTAAGACCCTCCAGCTGCTCACCAAGGATCGGCGCTCGAACCACTTCGACCATATGGAACAGGGGATTAAAACGCATCAGCAATCCACGCAAGCTATCGGCAGGCATCGAGTCCGCCTGCCAGATAATTGGCGTGAGGAGAAACGCGAACATGAAGACGTTGCCAATGAACTGGCTGAGGTCCGGAAAGCGGGCACCGACCAAGGCAAACAAGATCCCAACCCACAGCGCGTTGAGGATTACCAGCGGAAATGAAGCTAGTGCATAGGCGAATCCGCTCCAGTGGATGTCGGGATAGATCGCCAGAGCCACCGCGACCACCGGCAGCGACATCACGAAGTAAAACAGTGCCTTGGCCAATACCCTGAGCACGAAGTCGGTCAACCGCATGTGGCCATCCTGGATGAACGCACCTGCGGATGAGAAAGCCGTGGTCGATTCGACGATAGCGCTGCTGACCAATCGATAGACCACGTAACCGATTGCCACATGGGCCGCGAATCTGGTCACGCTGACGCCCATCATGGCGGCAAAAAACGCTCCCAAACCCCAGATATAGACGATCGCCGGAGCAACGAGCCAGAAAATCCCGAGGCGGGATTGACGGTATCGCACCACGATATCGAGCCAACTCGAAAGCGCCCAGAACTCTGGAGCTCTCATGCTCTCCGCAAGGTCGTGGCTCAGCGACCTCATGCTGCGCCCCGGCCAAAAAGCGATCCCGACTTCACAACAATGCCCGATCCAGGTCGGCGAGCAGGTCTGTAAGGGCCTCCACACCGACACTCAACCGCACCAAATCATCCGCAATGCCGAGCACCTTGCGCCTTTCCACCGGCACCGACGCATGCGTCATCACCGCCGGATGGTTTACCAGACTCTCCACGCCACCCAGCGATTCGGCCAGGGTGAACAGTTCGGTTCGTTCGCAGAAGCGCCTGGCCGCCTCGAAACCGCCCTTCAGGCGGATCGAGACGATGCCGCCGGGCCCGTCCATCTGGCGGGCGGCGAGTGCGTGCTGCGGATGCGACTCCAGGCCCGGGTAGATCACATGCTCGATCGCACGATGGCCTTGCAGCCATTCCGCGACCTGCTGCGCGCTTTCGCAATGCGCCTTCATCCGCAGGTGCAGCGTCTTCAACCCGCGTAATGCCAGGAAACTGTCGAACGGCCCCTGTACTGCGCCGATCGAGTTCTGCAGGAAGGCCAGCTGCTCGGCGAGTTCGGCGTTGTCGCCGACCACCACCATGCCGCCGACCATGTCCGAATGCCCGTTGAGGTACTTGGTGGCCGAATGCATGACGATGTCTGCGCCGTGTTCCAGCGGGCGCTGCAGAATCGGAGAAGCGAACGTGTTGTCGACCACCGAGACCAGCCCGCGCTTGCGCGCGATCGCGCAGATCGCCAGCAGGTCGACGATCTTGAGCATCGGGTTGGTCGGGGTTTCGATCCAGACCATGCGCGTGTCGGCCCGGATCGCGGCTTCGAACGCGGCCGGATCGGTGAGGTCGACAAAGCTGAAGTCCAGCCCGGCCGAGCGGCGGCGCACGCGCTCGAACAGGCGGTAGCTGCCGCCGTAGAGGTCGTCCATAGCGACGACATGGCTACCGCTGTCGAGCAGCTCCAGCAGGGTCGAGGTCGCTGCCATGCCCGAGGCAAAGGCGAACCCGCGGCTGCCGCCTTCCAGCGCTGCCACGCAGCGCTCGTAGGCGAAGCGCGTGGGGTTGTGAGTGCGCGAGTACTCGAACCCCTGGTGTACGCCCGGGCTGGACTGGGCGTAGGTGGAGGTCGCGTAGATCGGCGGCATCACCGCGCCGGTGCTCGGGTCCGGCGCCTGGCCGCCGTGGATCGCCAGGGTACCCAAGCCCCAGCGGGACGCGCCGGGGGCTGCGTCGCCGTCGGTTTCGTTCATGTTTTTGCCCTGAAACAATCGGCGAATTCTAGCATTCGCCTCGCCCTCGCCCGCCCTACTGCACCCGCCTGCGCAGGTAGTTGAGCAGGTCGATCCGGGTGATCAGGCCCAGGAACTTCTCGCCGTCCTTGACGATGGCCACGTGGCCGCGGTCGAACAGGGGCAGCAGAGACTCGATCGGGGATTTGACGTCCAGCGAGTCGATCTTGCTGACCATGGCGGTCGAGACCGGATCCTTGAACCTGGCCTCGTCGCCGTAGACATGCAGCAGCACGTCGGATTCGTCGACGATCCCGACCAGGTGCTCGCCGTCCATCACCGGCAGCTGCGAGATCTCGTACAGTTTCATCCGCTGGTAGGCAGTGACCAACAGGTCGCCGGGACCCACCACCACAGTGTCGCGCTGCGAGTACGGACGCAGGATGAGGTCGCGCAGGTCACCGCTCGGCTCGCGCTCGAGAAAGCCGTTGTCCAGCATCCAGTAGTCGTTGTACATCTTCGACAGGTACTTGTTGCCGGTGTCGCAGACGAACACCAGCACCCGTTTGGGTTCGGTCTGCGCGCGGCAGTACTTCAGCGCGGCGGCCAGCAGGGTACCTGTGGACGAGCCGCCGAGGATGCCCTCCTTCTCCAGCAGCTCGCGCGCGGTGAGGAAGCTCTCCTTGTCGGTAATGGCATAGGCCCGCTTGACCCGGCTGAAGTCGGAGATGGTGGGCAGGAAATCCTCGCCGATGCCCTCGACCATCCAGCTGGCGGATTTTTCGCTGAGCGTGCCCTCGTTGATGTACTCGGCCAGGATCGAGCCCACCGGATCGGCCAGGATCAGTTCGGTTTCGGGCGAATGCTGCGCGAAGCAGCGCGACAGGCCGGTCATCGTGCCCGAGCTGCCGCAGCCGAAGACGATCGCGTCCAGGTCCCCGTCCATCTGCCGCAGGATCTCCGGCCCGGTCACGAATTCGTGCGCGGCCGGGTTGTCGGGGTTGCCGAACTGGTTGATGAAGTACGCGCCCGGAGTCTCGCGCGCGATCCGTTCGGCCAGGTCCTGGTAATAGTCCGGATGACCCTTGGCCACGTCCGACCGGGTCAGCACGACCTGGGCGCCCATCGCCTTGAGGTTGAAGATCTTCTCGCGGCTCATCTTGTCGGGAACCACTAGCACCAGCTTGTAGCCCTTCTGCTGCGCGACCAGGGCCAGGCCGATGCCGGTGTTGCCGGCGGTGCCCTCGACCAGCGTGTCACCCGGCCGGATGTCGCCGCGCTGCTCGGCCGCTTCGATCATCGACAGCCCGATCCGGTCCTTGATCGAACCGCCGGGGTTCTGGCTTTCCAGCTTGAGGTACAGCGTGCACGGGCCGGTGTCGAGACGCTGGGCCTGCACGATGGGCGTGTTGCCGACGAGTTCGAGGACGGACTGATGGATAGGCATGGAATGCTGGCCGCCCGGCTGCGGATGGAGCCGCAGATTATCGGCCATGTGGCAGCAACCGCGCCGGGCGCCTGCGCATACCGGGCGCCAGGCGCCGCGCGCGAGATACTTTCTGGAGGAAAGCCCCTTAGCAAGGGGGCGCCCCGAAGGGGCGGGGTTTGGAAGCAAGGGCATGGGGCCCGAGGTTTGCTCCGCAAACCTTGGGTTGCTTGCGTGCCCCGCACTCAAACAATGCGCACGGGCGGCGACGGCCGACGAGGATGGCCGCCTCCGCCCGCGCCGTGGAACGAAGGATCAGTGCTGGATGGATTCGTACATTCGCGTCAGGCGGTCCTTGGCGGCCAGCTTCTCGCGCTTCATCTGGGACAGGGTGCTGTCGTCGATCGGCAGCACTCCGAGCTCGGCGTCGAGCACCTGCTTGTCCAGTTCCTTGTGGCGGTAATACAGCTGCCGGAACTCGCTGTTGGCCTTCATGATCTCGTCGAGTTCCGCCTGCGGTTGCCCTTCAAACATGGGTGCCTCCTTCTAGGTCAAATGCAAACGCCCCGGCCTGCGAGGGCACGGGGCGTTGCGGGTGAGCACTGGAGCGGGGGAGATGCTGCGAGCGGTGCGGATGCGACCCCGGAGGCCGCCTCCGCAAGACGTGCTTGCGGCGGCGAGTTCCTGTGGATCTGGGGATCGGGTCATCTGGGGCCTGGCTCGCTGGCCAAGCGGCGGATGGAAACCGCAGCCGCTTGGGTATTCGACCCTACTCCTGCTCCGTGGACGTCGCAAGGCACGCCGTGCAAGTCCATGATTTGCGTCGCATTCGGGCCACGACGCGGCGCACGGACTGCGCAGACTGTTTCGCAAGTTATTGATTTAGCGGTGAAAACTCGTCACGCGACCGGAGCCGCATTCAGTTTACCGGCGAGGGTCGTCGGCAGCCTCGTCGTCCTGCCCTTCGGACAGCAATTCGGCCTCCTGGCGAGCCAGCTCGGCTTCCCTTGCGCGCGCCGCCTTGAGCCGCTCGGCCTCCGCACCGCCCACGTCGATGACCAGGTCCTCGGCCTCCTGGCGGGCGAGCGCGGCAGCCGCGGCCTCGGCACGCAGGCGCTGGGCCTCCTCGGCCTGGATCTGGGCCTCCACCCGCAGGCGCTCGGCCTCCTGGCGGGCGCGCTCGGCCTCCTGGCGACTGGCTTCGACCAGCAGATCGCTGCGGTCGCGCTCCAGGCGGTCGAGCTCACGCCGCATCGCCTCGGTGCGCGCGGCCAATTCCGCGATCGCCACCCGGCGACTGGCCAGGTACTGCGCGTCCGGGCGCTCGCGCCGGCTCGCCTCCAGCAGCGCAGCCATCGCCTGTCGCGCCTGCAGGCGCTCGTAGGCGGCGTAACCATTGAGGCTGGCGTCGGCGTCGAGTTGCTGCAGGCGCAGTGCCTCGCCGCCGACCGCGGTATTACCCGGGCCGATGTCGGGCAGCGCCGGTGGCAGTTGCCCATCGTCGACCTGGAGCCGCTGGCGCAGCCCGGCGACTTCCTGGCGGCGCTGGCGGTATTCCTGCTCGGTCGCCAGCGCGCGACTTTCGGCATAGGCAAGGTCGCCGTCGGCCGCCGCGGCGAGCGCCAGCGTGCGCGCGTCTTCTTCGTTGCCGGCCGACATGGCGGCCTGCGCGCGGGCCAGGGCCGAGCTCGCCTGGTTCAGGGTATCGGGCGCGTGCTGGCTCGCATCCGCCCCCTCGGCGCGGTTGAGCGCCTGCTGCGCGGCCGACAGTTCACCCGTCGGCGGCGGCAGGCTGGCACACCCGGCCAGCCCCAGAACCAAGACGCCCGTGCTCAGCAGCCAGCGGATTTGTGCGAAGCTTCGATTCATAAGGGGCGGCGGCGTATCCAGGGGACGCGGCCATTTTCATCAGCCGGCACGTTATACGCAACGATAACGGCAGACATACGGGAATCGATGCATGGAAATCGGCTACTTCCTCAAGCTGATGAACGAGAAGAACGCGTCGGACATGTTCCTGACCACCGGCGCGCCGGTCTACATCAAGGTCGAGGGCAAGCTCTACCCGATGGGTGAGACCCCCCTGCCGGCAGGGATGACGAAGAAGATCGCCTATTCGCTGATGAACGAAACCCAGGCTGCGCAGTTCGAACGCGACCTGGAGATGAATCTTGCCCACTCTACCCAGGAATCCGGCCGCTTCCGCGTCAACGTGTTCAAGCAGCGCGGTGAAATCGGCGTCGTGATCCGCGCGATCCGCAGCGTGATCCCGAGCATCGAGGAGCTGCAGCTGCCGCAGGTGCTCAAGGAAATCATCATGTCCCCGCGCGGGCTGGTGCTGATCGTGGGCTCGACCGGTTCGGGCAAGTCCACCACGCTGGCCTCGATGATCGACTTCCGCAACAACCTCACGTCGGGCCATATCCTCACCATCGAGGATCCGATCGAGTACCTGCACAAGCACAAGAAATCGATCGTGAACCAGCGCGAAGTCGGCCTGGACACGCACGCCTTCCACAACGCACTCAAGAACGCGATGCGCGAAGCGCCGGATGTGATCCTGATCGGCGAAATCCTGGACGCGACCACCATGGAAGCGGCGATCGCCTTCGCCGAGACCGGTCACATCTGCCTGGCGACGCTGCACTCCAACAACGCCGACCAGACCATCGAGCGCATCCTCAACTTCTTCCCCGAGAGCGCGCACAAGAACGTGCTCATGAATCTGGCGCTGAACCTGAAGGCGGTCGTCTCGCAGCGCCTGGTGGTCGGGGTCGACGGCCGCCGCATGCCGGCGACCGAGGTGCTGATCAACACGCCGGTGATTCGCGACCTGCTGCGCCGCGGCCAGGTGCACGAGATGAAACAGGCGATGGAACAGTCGCTCGAGGAAGGCATGGAGAGCTTCGACCAGTGCCTGTTCCGCTTATACAAGGAGGGCCGGATCGGGCGCGAGGAAGCCCTGCAGGCAGCCGACTCGCGCGACGGCCTGGCGCTGAAGTTCCGCTTTTCCGAGGGCGCCAGCGGCGAACACGACCCCTACGCCGAGGTGTTCGACACCAGTTCCAAGGGTTGAGGCCGCGGTGCGTGCACCGCCCGCACGCCGGTATTTCGCCGCTCAGCCCTGATGTTCGGGGGCATCCGGCTGCCGCTCCGGCCGGGCGTCGTCGAAGGCGGGCAGCGCGAGACAGGCGGCTTCGATCCGAAGCAATGTCGGAAACGCCGCCAGGTCCGTGCCGTAGCGGCGCGCGTTGTACAGCTGCGGGATCAGGCAGCAATCGGCGACGGTAGGCGCGTGTCCCTCGCAGAACGCGCTGGTCGCCGGGTTGTCGGCGAGCAGCTGCTCGAACGCGTGGAAGCCTTGCTCCATCCAATGCCGCACCCAGGCGTCGCGCTCGGTCTGGGGGACATTCCATTCGCGTTCGAAGTACTGCAACACCCGCAGGTTGTTGAGCGGATGGATGTCGCAGGCCACCAGTTGCGCCAGCGCCCGCACCCGCTGGCGGCCTCGTGCGGTTGCGGGGAGCAACACCGGCTCGGGCCAAACCTCGTCCAGGTAGTCCAGGATCGCGAGCGACTGCCGCAGCATGCGATGCCCGTGCTGCAGCACCGGCACCAGCTGCTGCGGGTTGGCCTCACGGTAGGCCTCTGAATGCTGCTCGCCGCCATCGCGCAGCAGGTGCACCGGCACCGTCTCGTAGCGCAGGCGCTTGAGGTTTAGCCCGATGCGCACGCGGTAGGCGGCGCTCGAACGCCAGTACGAATACAGGACCAGCTTGTCGACCACGGCACCGTTCCCCTGCGGTTCCGAGTTGTCCCACACGTTAGCCTGCCTTCCCGGGCCCGTGGGCGCCGCCGGTCGCACCGCGACGCGCGCCGGTCATGGCGCAGGCTGGCGCTCGATGCGCTGTTCGATCGCGCCGAACAGGCTGGCGCCCGCCCGGTCGAGCATCTCGATACGCACGGTGTCGCCGAAACGCATGAAGGGGGTCACCGGCTTGCCGGTTTCCAGGGTTTCGACCGTGCGCTTCTCTGCGAAGCAGGAAGCGCCCCGGGTGGTGTCCTGATTGGCGATCGTGCCCGACCCGACGATGGTGCCGGCGATGAGCGGCCGCGTCTTCGCCGCATGCGCGACCAGCTGGGCGAAATCGAACTGCATGTCCTCGCCCGCCTCGGGCGCACCGAACCATTCGCCGTTGATGTGAGTGAGCAGCGGCAGGTGCACTTTGTTGCCGCGCCAGGCTTCGCCGAGTTCGTCGGGCGTGACAAACACCGGGCTCAGCGCCGAGCGCGGCTTGGACTGCAGAAAGCCGAACCCCTTCGCCAGTTCGCCGGGGATCAGGTTGCGCAACGAGACATCGTTGACCAGGCCGATGAGCTGGATGTGCGCGGCCGCCTGTTGCGGCGTCACCGCCATCGGCACGTCGTCGGTGACCACCACCAGCTCGGCTTCCAGGTCGATCCCGTACTCTTCGCTGACGACCCTGACCGGATCGCGCGGCCCGTAGAAGCCGGCGCTGGTCGCCTGGTACATCAGCGGATCGGTGTAGAAGCTTTCCGGCACCTCGGCGCCACGGGCCCGGCGCACGCGCTCGACGTGCGGCAGGTAGGCGCTGCCATCGACGAATTCGTATGCACGCGGCAGCGGCGCGGCCAGCTGGGCGAAATCGACATCGAATACGCCGTCGGCGCTGTCCTGGTTCAGTGCGTCGGACAGCGCGTTGAGGCGCGGCGCCGCGTTCGACCAGTCCTCAAGCGCCCGCTGCAGGGTCTGCGCAATGCCGGTTGCCCGCACCGCACGCTGCAGGTCGCGGGAGACCACGATCAGCGTGCCGTCGCGGCCGCCTTCCTTCAGTGAGCCAAGTTTCATGCGGCCACTCGCGAAAAATGGATCCGGATTGTAGCTGGCGCCGGTAAAGGGGCGTGTCAGTCGTCGCCCTGGAAGCCTGCGGCGCGATAGGTCAGCACCAGCGTGTCGCGATGGCCATAGCCGGACAGCGGCTGGATCGGGGTGGTCTCATGGATCATGCGCACATCGTCGAGCAGCAACATCGACCACGGTTCGAAAAGGGTGAAGCGCTGGCCGGCGGGGCCCTGTGCCTCGAACACGCGGGTTTCGCCACCCTTGATCCCCTGACGGTCCACCAGCACGACCGCGACGAAGTCGACCCCGTCGCGATGCGCGCCTTCCGGCGTCGGCCGGCCGATGCCATCACTGGTGTCGATGCGGAACTGGTGGGCCTCGATGTACCAGCGCGCGACCGGCATGCGGCGCGAACAGATCGTACCGATGGACGCCAGCAGGTGCGTCCATGCAGACTGCGCGACGACCGCCGGGTCGACCGGCTCGAACCAGCGACGCATGCCACCGTGCAGCGCGTTGTAGTCCAGCGACTGCCAGTGCGCGCGGTGCGGCGCCTGGGCCAGCGCCCCGTCCTGGAGGACGAAGCAGGAATGCCGCCGCTTGCGGTAGCGGCCGCCATCCTTGAGATAGGTGTCCGGCCGCAGATCGTCCCAGCTCGGCTTCAATGCATCGAGCGCAGACTGCGCATCGCCGGATAGGGCCATGACGTCCGCCGGCGCCACGACGGCATAGCCGCGGCTTTCCAGGTCGGCGTCGAGCGCACCAGACGCGGTATAGGGGGCTTGGAAACTGGCGACCATGGCGGCGGCGGCAGGGGAATGCGGCATTTTCGCATCGCGGCCGGACGTTTCGGCAATGGAAAACGAAAAGCCCGCCGATGGCGGGCTTTCGTGGTGCGTGGACTTGCGAGGAATCTGGCAGCCCCGGATGGATTCGAACCACCGAATGCCTGAGTCAGAGTCAGGTGCCTTACCGCTTGGCGACGGGGCTATGAAGGCGATTGTAACGCCGCCGCAGGCGCGGCGGCGTCGATCCCACTTAACGCTTCGAGAACTGGGTGGCGCGGCGTGCCTTGTGCAGGCCGACCTTCTTGCGCTCCACTTCGCGCGCGTCGCGGGTCATGAAGCCTGCCTTGCGCAGTTCCGACTTCAGCGTTTCGTCGTACTCGACCAGCGCGCGGGCGATGCCCAGGCGGATCGCGCCGGCCTGGCCGGTGGTGCCGCCGCCCGATGCGGTGACGACCACGTCGAACTTGTCGGTGTTCTTGGTCAGTTCGAGCGGCTGGCGCACGATCATGCGTGCGGTCTCGCGGCCGAAGAACTCCTCGATCGGACGATCGTTGATGGTGATCTTGCCCTCGCCCTTGCGCAGGAACACGCGGGCGGTGGAGGACTTGCGACGGCCGGTGCCGTAATTCTGGTTGATTGCCATGACTTAGAGTTCCAGGATTTGCGGCTGCTGGGCGGCGTGCGGGTGCTCGGCACCCTTGTAGACCTTGAGCTTGCGGTACATGGCGCGGCCGAGCGGATTCTTCGGCAGCATGCCCTTGACCGCGATCTCGATGACGCGCTCGGGATGGCGCTCCAGCGCCTGGGCCAGGGTCTCGGTCTTGAGGTTGCCGACGTAGCCGGTGAAGCGGTGGTACTGCTTGTCGGCCAGCTTGTTGCCGGTGACGACGATCTTCTCGGCATTGACCACCACCAGGTAGTCGCCGGTATCGACGTGCGGGGTGTAGACGGGCTTGTGCTTGCCGCGCAGGCGGCGGGCGAGTTCGACGGCGAGGCGGCCGAGGGTCTTGCCGGAAGCATCGACGAGATACCAGTCGCGCTGGACGGTCTCGTTCCTTGCAGAAAAGGTCTTCATCACTGGACTCTGATGGCGGGTTACGTGGTCGGGTTGGTTCCGCCGGATTGCCCGTGGGAACTTCGCCTCGCGTTGTCTGGCGTCCGGCCTGGGACCGGGCGACAAAGAAGCGGAATCATAGCTCCATGGGCGTTTCGCCGCAAGCCAGCGGGCGCCGCGGGCGCGCCGGGCGGCGCTTGTCGCACAATGACCGCCATGACCGCACGCCACCTGACCCTGGCCGACCGTGTCCTGATCGAGGCCCAACGGGGCCTGGACAGCGTACTCGGACGCCCCGCCGCCCAACGCCCCAACCCGGCCGGGGACGATGCCGAGATCATCCTGGACGCGGACGAACGTCGCCACGCCGCCGGCCTGATGCGCATCAACCATGTCGGCGAGATCTGCGCCCAGGCCCTGTACAGCGGCCAGGCGGCCGTGGCCCGCGACGAGGCCACCCAGGCCGATCTGCTCGCCGCCGCCGCCGAGGAAACCGACCACCTGGCCTGGTGCGCAGAGCGTCTGGACGAGCTCGGCAGCCGGCCCAGCCTGCTCAATCCGGTCTGGTATGCAGGCAGCTACGCCATCGGCGTGCTCGCCGGCCTGCGCGGCGACGGCTGGAACCTGGGTTTCGTGGTCGAGACCGAGCGCCAGGTCGAGGCACACCTGGCCGAGCACCTGCAGACCCTGCCCGAAGCCGACCTGCGCAGCCGCGCGATCCTGCAACAGATGAAGGCCGACGAGGCCCGCCACGCCGACAACGCCGAGCAAGCCGGCGCCCGGGTCCTGCCGCAACCGGTGCCCTCGCTGATGGCGGCGGCCTCGAAGCTGATGAAGACGGTCGCGTACCGGATCTGATGTGGTACCCGCGCATCCCATCCGTCGTCCCGACACCAGTCCCCTGAGTCAGGGGGCGATTCGCGCCGCTGGCGCGAATGGGGGTGTGGCAGCGCGCGGCGGGGCCCGGAGTTTGCGCAGCAAACTTTGGGGTTTTCCGGGCGCGAGCCCGGGAAATGCCTATTCGAGCAGGCCTATTCGACCAGGTTGCGCCCCTGGTACAGCTCTTCGATCTCGCGCCGCAGCCGCGCCTCGATCTTCATCCGCTCCTTGAAGGACAGGTTCTTGGCCTTCTCTTCGAACAGGTAGTTGTCCAGGTCGAAGTCCTTCAGGTGCATCTTGGTGTGGAACAGGTTTTCCTGGTAGACGTTGACGTCGAGCATTTCGTAGCGCGACTTGATGTTCTTGGCCAGGTAGTCCTGGATCGAATTGATCTTGTGGTCGATGTAGTGCTTGCGGCCCTTGATGTCCCGGGTGAAGCCGCGCACGCGGTAGTCCATCACCACGATGTCCGATTCGAGGCTCTCGATCAGGTAGTTCAGGGCCTTCAGCGGCGAGATCACGCCGCAGGTGGACACGTCGATATCGGCGCGGAAGGTGGCGATGCCGTTGTCCGGATGGGTTTCCGGGTAGGTGTGCACGGTGATGTGCGACTTGTCCAGGTGCGCCACCACGGCGTCGGAAATCACCCCCTTGGCATCGGCCTTGTCGATGACCGGTTGTTCGGAGATCAGGATCGTCACCGAGGCGCCCTGCGGGTCGTAGTCCTGGCGGGCGATGTTGAGGATGTTGGCGCCGATGATCTCCGCAACGTCGGTGAGGATCTGGGTCAGGCGGTCGGCGTTGTATTCCTCGTCGATGTACTCGATGTAGCGCCGGCGCTCGTCCTCGGAGGCCGCGTAGCACACGTCGTAGATGTTGAACGACAGCGACTTGGTGAGGTTGTTGAAGCCCTGCAGCTTCAGGCGCGGCAGCGGTTTGACCACAGCGGCAAATCCCGGGGTACGGCGAGGGGCGGGATTATAGGGCGAACGCGCAGACAGGACCGGACCGGCGTGTATCGATTGCCGTGACCGGCGCAACCGCCTACTCTTGCGACTTGCTCCGTTCCGCGCCGATATGAATCCATCCCCCCTGAACCTCCTGATCGGCAGCAGGCGCCCCACGAGCCCGCTGGCACCCGATGCAGCCACGATCGAGCGTTTCCTCGCACAGTGCCATCGCCGGCGCTATCCGGGCCGTACCGATGTGTTCCGTCCGGGCGATCCGGCCGGCACGCTCTATTACGTGATCAGCGGCTCAGTCGCGATCCTCACCGAAGAGGACAACGATCGCGAACTGATCCTGGGCTATTTCGGCGGCGGCCAGTTCGTGGGTGAGATGGGCCTGTTCATCGAATCCGAGGCGCGCGAGGTGATCCTGCGCACCCGCGTGCCCTGCGAGCTGGCCGAGATCAGCTACGAGCGCGTGTACCAGCTCTTCGACGGCCCGCTGGCCGCGGACGCGCCCAAGCTGCTCTATGCGATCGGCACCCAGCTCTCGCGCCGCCTGCTCGACACCAGCCGCAAGGCCGGGCGCCTGGCCTTCCTCGACGTCACCGACCGCATCGTGCGCACCCTGCACGACCTGGCGCGCGAGCCGGAGGCGATGAGCCATCCCCAGGGCACGCAGCTGCGGGTCTCGCGGCAGGAGCTGGCGCGGCTGGTCGGCTGCTCGCGCGAGATGGCCGGCCGCGTGCTGAAGAAGCTCCAGGTCGACGGCAAGCTGCATGCCCGCGGCAAGACGGTCGTGCTGTACGGCACACGATGACCGTCCGCCGCGCCGCGCATGAGGAGGTGGACGCGGATCTGCGCAGCGCCTCGCTCATGGATGCGGACGACGTGGCCGGGTTGCTGACCGAACTCGGCTACCCATGCGAGCGCAGCGAGGCGCTCGAGCGCATCTCCTCGATCATCGACAACGACCGCCAGGTGCTGGTGGTTGCGCGCCTGGGCGGCGTGGTCTCGGGCCTGATCGCGCTCGACTTCATGTATTACCTTCCCCTGGGCACCTATACCTGCCGCGTCACTGCACTGGTGGTCACGCCCGAGGCGCAGGGCCGCGGCCTGGGCCGCCAGCTGCTGCGCGAGGCCGAACGCCGCGCACGGGCCGGCGGCGCGGCCCGGATCGAACTCACCAGCGGTTCGCAGCGCGCCGATGCGCACGCGTTCTACAAGGCCTGCGGCTACAGCGACGGGACCTTGCGTTTCATCAAGCGGCTCGGCGACGCGTAGGGCGGGTTCGGACATCGCGAGACCGCGACGGCGGGTCAAGACCCGCCCTAGGTGGGCTCCGACAGGACTCCCACGCCCGACGACACCACCTCGCCCGCACGCCCTTCGCAGCCCCAGTTGAGGATCGGCGTGCCCGGCGGCAGGTCGCGCCGGAACGCCGCAACCGCGTCCTCCTTCGGATTGACCACCACCGGACGCCGCGCCGCCTGCAACAACGGCAGGTCCGCGCGGCTGTCCGAATAGGCGATCGCGATGTCCACGTAGCCCCGCTCGCACAGCATCCGCACCTTCTCCCGATGGTGGCAATGGCGCTTGGCGCCGACCGCACCGAATTTCGGCCCGACGAGGGTGCCGATCACCGGCACATCCTCGTGCGCGACGAAGGCCAGGATCGCGCGCGCGAGCTCCGGCGGCGCGCCGGTGGCGATCACCACCAGGTCGCCCGCGCTGCGGTGGCGGTGCAGCACCTCCAACGCGACCGGCAGCAGCCGCGAGCGGATCTCGTCGACATGCCCGGCGACGTAACGGTCGATCAGCGCGTCCAGGTCGCGGCGGCGGTGCAGGCCGACGGTCCCGACCCAGACGAAGGTCGAGATGCCCGCCCGCCGGGTCGGCAGCCAGGCGATCATCGGTCCGGCGACTGGAGCGACCAGCAGCGCAAGCAGGCGCCGCCACCAGGCGCGTTCGACCAACCAGCGGAACAGATGCCCGCCCGAATCGCCGTCGTACAGTGTGTGGTCGAAGTCGAACACCACCAGCGGCGCGCCAGGCTCGGCGGAAGGAAAGCGCGCGCTCATGGGGTGGCGAACAGCTCGGCCAGTGCGGCGCCCGGATCGGGCGCCCGCATGAACGTTTCGCCGACCAGGAACGCGTCCACGCCGGCGCCGCGCATGCGCGCGACGTCCCCGGAGGTGGCGATGCCGCTTTCGGTGACCAGCAGCCGATCGCCGGGCACGCGCGCGCGCAGCGCCAGGGTGGTGTCCAGCGACACCTCGAACGAACGCAGGTCGCGGTTGTTGACGCCCAGCAGCGGCGCCCGTCCGGCCTCCGTGTCGACCGCCAACGCACGCTCCAGTTCGTCGGCATCGTGCGCCTCGATCAGTACGTCCATGCCCAGCTGCATCGCCTGGGCTGCCAGCGCCTGCATCTGGGCGTCCTCCAGCGCGGCGACGATCAGCAGGACGCAATCGGCCCCCAGCGCGCGTGCCTCGAACACCTGGTAGGGGTCGATCACGAAATCCTTGCGCAGTACCGGCAGTGAACAGGCGGCGCGGGCCGCCTGCAGATGGCGATCGTCCCCCTGGAAAAAGTCCACGTCGGTCAGCACCGACAGGCAGGCCGCGCCGCCGGCCTGGTAGCTGCGGGCGATCGCAGCCGGGTCGAAGTCCGGGCGGATCACGCCACGCGACGGACTGGCCTTCTTGATCTCGGCGATGACCGCGGGGCGACCACGCGCGAGCTTCGCGCGCATGGCATCAGCGAAGCCGCGCGCCGGCGCTGCGGCGCGCGCACGCGCCTGCAATTCCGCCTGCGGGACCTCGCCCCGCCGCTGCTCCACTTCCTCTCGTTTGCGCTGCAGGATCCGCTGCAGGATGTCGCTCATGCGCTGGTTCCGTTCCGCTCCGGCAGCGGATCTCCCGGACGCCATTGTCGCGCACGCATGGCATCCAGCGCCGCGACCACCGCGTCGCGGGCCGCGGTCTCGTGGATCGGCAACACCACCAGGTCGCCATCGCGCATGTCCTGCAGCAGCAGGCGCGCAGCGGCGACTTCATCCAGATGGGTCTGGATGCGCTCGTCGGCGAGGCCGGCTTCGCGCAGCGCCTGGCGCATGATCGCGGCGATCTCGCCCGGCTGGCGGCCGCGCTCGTAGCCGGCGATGTCCTTCAGGATCACCCGCTCGGGCCGGTAGCCGGCGACCGTGGTGGCCACCGCGCGCAGATCGTCGTCCTCGCGGTTGCCGGCATGGCCGAGCATCACGCCCATGCGTCCCTGCCGGGCATCCGCGCCGATCGCGTGCAGCAGGCCGCGCAGTCCGTCTGGGTTGTGCGCGTAGTCGACCACCACCCGGGCCTGTCCGAACCGCCAGGCCTGCAAGCGACCCGGATTGTCGTCCGGCGAGGCGCCGAACCCGGCCAGGACCCCGACGATGGTTTGCGCAGGCACGTCCATGGCCGACGCGGCCAGCGCTGCCGCGGCGATGTTGCCGATGTTGTAGGCGGCGCGACCTTCCAGCGTCAGCGGCATGGCGGCGACGGCGCCGAGCGTCGCCCCATCGTGGGCGCCAGAGAGCCAGAGCTCCCCTGCCCGCACCCCGCAGGTCGCGCCGCCGCGCGCGCGATGCGCCGCAAGCAGCGGAAGGTCGTAATCCGCAGCGAACCATCCGATCGCGCAAGCCAGCATCGCGGACTGGCGAAGCAGGATCGGATCATCGGCATTGAGCACCAGCAATCCGTCCGACCCGATCGCGCGCGCGACCACGAGCTTGGCCGCGGCCAGGTCACCGAGATCGTGCACGCCGTATTCGCCGAAATGATCGGCGCTGATATTGGTGACCACAGCCACGTCCGCGTCGCACAGCGCCAGCCCGCGCCGCAGGATGCCGCCGCGCGCGGTTTCCAGCACCGCCGCCTGGGCTTCAGCGTGGCGCAGTGCGGTGCGCGCGCCGCCGGGTCCGGAGAAGTCGCCGCCCTCGATCAGCGCGTTGTCGAAGTACACGCCCTCGGTGCAGCTGTGCGCGGTGTGCAGGCCGTGCGCGCGCAGGATCGCCGCCAGCAGGCGCACGGTGGTGGTCTTGCCGTTGGAGCCGGTGACCAGCGCCGCCGGGATCGCATGCAGCTGCGACCATGGGACATCGTCGACCACGGGCAACGCCTGGATCGGCCAGCTGCGAGCGCCCGTGCCCGCACCGATGGACACGACATCGTCGTCGGCCAGGAACGGCAGCCCGCGCGCGGTGGCCTGTGCCCGCAGCGCCACCAGCGCCGGCCTGGCTTCGCCGGCCGCGAGCCCCTGCAGCCGCCGCAGGGCCTCGTCGCGGGGGAAGGTCGCCGCATGCGGGCGCGAGGCACCCTCGTCATCGACGACCGGCTCGGTGGCCTGCAGTCCGAGCGCGTCGTACCAGGCCCATTCGGCGACTTCGGTGGCCGCGTACAGCTGGTCGAACGGCGCGGCGAAGGCCAGCGAGGCTCCGCTCCGGTGACGCCGCACATGCACCTCGCCTGCCGGCCACCCGAGCGTATCCCGCGCGGCGGCGATGTTGTCCGCCCATCGGGCCAACGTCGCATCGTCGAAGGCCAGGCCGGGCGCGGTCTCCAGCGCCGCACCGGTCGCGTCGAAATACAGGTTGCAGCCGGTCAGCCGGCGCGAATCCACGAATGGTTCGGGCATCAGGGCTAGTCGTCCCATGCGGAGTGGGTCGCGCCGGTCCTGAGGCCGTGCAAGGCAAGGAAGAGCGAGGGCGCGTATGTCGATACGCAACCGAGCGATGACGCTGCATTGCGCGGCGTCAGGGCCGGCCCATTGGGTTGCTTTTCGATGGCCGTCATGCGGCGACGCACTGCTTGACCTGGCGGCCAGCTAGACACTGCGCCGCGCAACACCATCTTGCGGCCATTGAAAAGCAACGCGATCTGCTTCGCATGGGATGACAAGCCCTAGTCGTCGGTTTCGCGCTCGAAGCGCAGGCCGCGCTCGTCGCGGACCACGCCCTGCATGGCGGCGACCACGGCCTCGTCGGCGCTGGATTGCGGCATCGGCTGGGGCCCGGCGGCGCCCGGCGATGGGCGCGGGCTGCTGCCGTCGGACTTGAACTTGATGATCTGCTTCCACGACCGCGCCAGCGCATCGGCGAACACCAGGATCAGATCGCCCGGCAGGCCCATGCGCAGCGCCGCATCGATCGCCTGCTGTTCGTCGGGAATGATGCTGATCGCCTCGCCGGACACGTCCGCGTCCCGCAGGGCCTGGGCGATGATCCGCGGGACTTCGTCGCCGTCGCGCCCGCGCAGCGAGTCGTCGCGGCGCGCGATGTAATGGTCGAACTTGCCCGCGGCCGCCGCCGCGATCGCGCGCAGATCCTCGTCGCGGCGGTCGCCGGGCCCGGCCAGGACCACGATCCTGCGCCCGGTGACGTCGAGCCGCTGCACCAGCCCGGCCATCATCTCCACCGCGTGCGCGTTGTGGCCGTAGTCCATGACCACCTTGAACGGGTGCTCGGCGAACACGTTCATCCGCCCCGGCGCCTGGAAGAAGCTGGAATCGAAGGTGCGCAGGCCTTGGCGGATCGCATCGAGCTTGATCCCGAGCGAAAAGGCCATCGCCGCGGCGACCATCGCGTTCTGCACGTTGTGGGTGGCGCGTCCCTCGAGCGTGGCCGGGACCAGGTGGGTCCACATCAGCGGGATGTGGCTGCCCTTGTCGTATAGGGTGATCATGTGCCCGTTGACCCCGGCCTCGAGCGCACAGGCACGGCCGCCAGCGCGGATGTGCTCGCGCACCAGCGCATGCGACGGATTCATCGTCACGTAACAGATGACCTTGGCGTCGGTATAGCCGGACATCTTCAGCACGTTGTCGTCGTCGGCGTTGAGCACCGCGCATTCGCGCGCGATCTCGACCACGATGCGCTTGATCTCGGCCAGTTGTTCCAGGGTGTCGATGCCCTTGAGGCCCAGGTGGTCGGACTGCACGTTGAGCACCGCGCCCACGTCCACCTCGGGCACGCCCATGCCGGCCCGCACCAGTCCGCCGCGCGCGGTCTCGAGCACCGCCAGGTCGACGTGCGGATCGCGCAGCACCATGCGCGCCGACACCGGCCCGGTCATATCGCCCGCCACGGTGCGCTGGCCGTCGATGTAGACACCGTCCGTGGTCGTCAGCCCCGGCGCGTAGCCGGCCATCTTCGCGATATGCGCGAGCATGCGCGCCGTGGTGGTCTTGCCGTTGGTGCCAGTCACCGCCGCGATCGGCACCCGCGACGGGGTGCCGGGCGGGAACAGCATGTCGATCACCGGGCCCGCCGCGTCGCGCGGCGTGCCTTCGCTGGGCGCCACGTGCATGCGGAATCCGGGCGCGGCGTTGACCTCGCAGATCGCGCCGCCGATGTCCTTGTAGCTCTCCGCGATGTTGGGCGTGATGAAGTCCACGCCGCCCACGTCCAGGCCGATCGCGCGTACCGCTCGCACCGCCATGTCGCGGTTGTCCGGATGGATGACGTCGGTGACGTCGGTGGCGGTGCCGCCGGTGGACAGGTTGGCGGTGGAGCGCAGGTAGACGACCTCGCCATCGGCCGGGACCGAGTCGGCGTTATAGCCGGCCCGCTCCATCATCAGCTTCGCCTGTGCGTCGAGTTCCAGGCGGGTGAGCACCTTCTCGTGGCCGACGCCGCGGCGGGGATCCTGGTTCACGGCTTCGACCAGCTCGGCGATCGTGTGGCTGCCGTCGCCGACGACGTGCCCGGGCGTGCGCCGGGTCGCCGCGATCAGTTCGCCGTTGACCACCAGCAGGCGATGGTCGTCGCCTGGCTGGAAGGTTTCCACGATCACCGAACGCGAATGCTCGCGCGCGGCGTTGAACGCGTCGCGGATCTCGTCGTCGCCGCTGATGTTGATGGTGATGCCGCGTCCGTGGTTGCCGTTGTAGGGCTTGAGCACGACCGGGCCGCCGAGCTTGCGTGCGGCCTTGAGCGCATCGCTCTGGCTGGCCACCAGCTCCTGGCGCGGCACCGGCAGCCCCAGCGAGGCCAGGATCTTGTTGGTCTCCTCCTTGTCGCTGGCCAGTTCCACCGCGATGTGCGGGGTCTTGCCGGTGACCGTGGCCTGGATGCGCTGCTGGTACTTGCCGTGGCCGAACTGCACCAGCGACTGCTCGTTCAGCCGCAGCCACGGGATGCCGCGCTCTTCGGCGGCGCGCACCAGCGAAGCGGTCGACGGACCCAGCGCGCGGCGCTGCGCATAGCGGATGAAGTCGTCGCGCGCCGCATCCCAGTTCCAGTCCTCGCCCGGCGCACCGGAATCGCGCAGCTGCGCCGGCAGCAGCGAATCGATCAGCTTGATCGCCAGCTCACCGGCGGCGATGCCCTCCTCCTTCTGCGCATATTCGTAGACCACCGAATAGACGCCCGGCCGGTCGTCGGAGAGACTGCGGGTCTTGCCGAAGGTCACGTCCTCGCCGGCGACGTTCTGCAGCTCCAGCGCCACGTGTTCCATTACATGCCCGAGCCAGGTGCCTTCGCCCTCGCGCATGCGGCGGATGAAGCCGCCCGGTTCGCGATACGAGCAGCCGTGCTCGGCGAGGCCCGGCAGCGCCGCCACCAGGCCGTCGATGAAATCGTTGCCGAGCTTCGCGGTGGGCCAGTCCTCCAGCACGCCCAGGTCGAGCTCGATCCGGATCACCGGAAAGTGCGCGTACTGCGAAGGCCCGACGTAGACGTTGCGGTTGAGGATGCGCATCGAGCCCTCGCTCAGCTCTTTTCGGTCAGGAGCCTGCCGGGCGATGCCTGGCGGGTATGCAGGTTATACGTAGCGCCGGCCGTGAGGATGTGCACGGTCAGGCCGAGCAGGCAGACCGCCTCGGTCTGGCGTACCTCGGCCATGGAGGAAAACTGCAGGCCGCTGGCGTCCACCACGGTGATCCCGCCGCTGCCCTCCACTTCCATCGTGTTGTCCGGCCCGATGAAGGCCGCGGTGTCCTCGTCCAGGCCGATGCCGATGGCGAACGGATTGAACGCCAGCGCCGCGGTCA
Source organism: Lysobacter sp. M15 (assembly GCF_022662515.1). Classification (NCBI taxonomy): domain Bacteria; kingdom Pseudomonadati; phylum Pseudomonadota; class Gammaproteobacteria; order Lysobacterales; family Lysobacteraceae; genus Lysobacter; species Lysobacter sp. M15. Next base: position 404,971 of record NZ_JAKPBV010000014.1, read on the forward strand.
GCCGGCCCAGCCGGTCGCGCTGGCGGAAGTGCTGGTCGATGATGAAACGGTTGGTCAACCCCAGCCCCGGCGCGAGGCGCACGCTGCCCGCCCGCGGCGAGCTGCCTTCCTTGCCGAACGCGATCATGTGCTCGCTGAGGATGCTGGCACCGGCGCTGGTGCCGGCCACGTGCACGCCACTGGCATTGCGCGCGCGGATCAGCTTGGCCGCCGAGGTGCCGCCGACGATCGTGGAAATGCGCAGCTGGTTGCCGCCGGTGAAGAACACACCGGTGGCGTCCTCGAGCGCGCGCAGATATTCCTCGCGCTCGCCGTCCTCGCGCACCTGGAAATCGATCGAACGCGCGCTGCCGGCTTCCAGCCGCGCGAACAGTTCCTCGTAACGCGTGCCGGTGTCGGCCAGGCGACTGGCGGTCGGAATGACGACGATGCGCGCATCGCGGCCCCCGCACAGCTGCACGAAACGCTTCAGGATGCGGCGCCTGCTCTCCTTGTCCTCCGCACCGCCGATGGGAATGATCCAGCCCCGTTCCTCGCCTTCGGCGACCCTGCTAGGACACATGCAGCCGCAAACCCCGCTTTCGATGAGACAGGCGGGGCAACATAGCACGGGCTCCGGCTGTTCCTGGAGTCGGCCGCAGCCGCACCCGGCTCGGGCTCCGCACCTGCAAATGCTCGTGCAGGCACCTGCTCCGCGTTCGTGCCTCGCCGCGTGCCCTCACGGATTCATGCACGCTTGTCCGCGGCGCGGCGCGTGGCCGCGACGAAGGCGTCCAGGCGCGCGCGCGCGGCGCCGGAGCCGATGGCATCGCGCGCAAGGCCAATGCCGGTATCGATCGACTCCGCCACGCCGGCGACGTACAGGGCGGCGCCTGCGTTCAGGGTCACGATGTCGCGCGCCAGACCCGGCTCGTTGTCCAGCACTCCGAGCAGCATCGCCTTCGACTGCGCTGCGTCTTCCACCCGGAAGTTGCGGCTGGCGGCCATGGCGATGCCGAAGTCCTCGGGGTGGATCTCGTACTCGCGCACCGCGCCGTCGCGCAGTTCGCCGACCAGGGTGGCGGCGCCGAGCGAGATCTCGTCCATGCCGTCGCGGCCCCAGACCACCAGCGCGCGTTCGACGCCGAGTCTCTGCAGCACGCGCACCTGGATCCCGACCAGGTCCGGATGGAACACGCCCATGAGCACGCTCGGCGCGCTGGCGGGATTGGTCAGCGGACCGAGGATATTGAACAGCGTGCGTACGCCCATCTCGCGGCGGACGGGCGCGACCACCTTCATCGCAGGGTGATGCAGGGGCGCGAACATGAAACCGATGCCGCAGGCGTCGATGCACCGCGCGACCCGTGCAGGCGCGAGCTCGATGTCCGCACCGAGCGCCTCGAGCACGTCCGCGCTGCCCGACTTGGACGACACGCTGCGGTTGCCGTGCTTGGCCACGCGCGCGCCTGCGGCGGCGGCCACGAACATCGATGCGGTGGAGATATTGAAGCTGTGCGCGCCGTCGCCGCCGGTGCCGACGATATCGACCAGATGTCGGCGGTCGGCCACGACAACCGGCAGGGCCAGTTCGCGCATCACCTGGGCCGCGCCGGCGATTTCGCCCACGGTCTCCTTCTTCACCCGCAGACCGGTCAGGATCGCCGCGGTCATCACCGGCGAGACCTCGCCGCGCATGACCTGGCGCATCAGGTCCACCATCTCGTCGTGGAAGATCTCGCGATGCTCGATGGTGCGCTGCAGGGCTTCTTGCGGGGTCATGGGCATGGCGTGGGTCCGTAGGGCCGTCATCCGTCGAGGAAATTCTTCAGCAACGCATGTCCATGCTCGGTCAGGATCGATTCGGGATGGAACTGCACGCCCTGCACGGGAAATTCGCGATGGCGCAGGCCCATGATTTCCTCGACCGATCCGTCGTCGTTCTCGGTCCATGCCGTCATTTCCAGGCATGCCGGCAACGTGGCCTTGTCGACCACCAGCGAGTGGTAGCGCGTGGCCTCGTAGCGATCGGGCAGCCCCGCAAACACACCCTTGCCCTGGTGGTGGATACGCGAGGTCTTGCCGTGCATGATCCGGCCGGCGCGCACCACGTCGCCGCCATAGGCCTGGCCGATGCTCTGATGTCCCAGGCAGACGCCGAGGATCGGAACCCGTGCGCCGAGCGATTCGATCACCCCCACCGAGACGCCCGCCTCGTTGGGCGTGCAGGGTCCTGGCGAGATCACGATGCGTTCCGGCGCCAGCGCGTCGATCGCCTCCAGCGACAGTTCGTCATTGCGCACCACCTTGACCTCGGCGCCGAGCGCCTGCAGGTACTGGACGAGGTTCCAGGTGAAACTGTCGTAGTTGTCGATCATCAGCAGCATCACAGCCCCCTCGCCGCTTCGGCCACCGCACGGAACAGGGCGCGGCCCTTGTTCATGGTCTCTTCCCACTCCGCCTGCGGGTCGGAGTCGTGGACCACGCCGCCGCCGGCCTGGACGTAGAGGCGCCCGTCCTGGATGACCGCGGTGCGGATGGCGATGGCGGTGTCGGCGTCGCCGTGCCAGCCGATGTAGCCGACGGCGCCGGAATACACGTTGCGCTTGACCGGTTCGAGCTCGCGGATGATCTCCAGCGCGCGGATCTTCGGCGCACCGCTGACGGTCCCGGCGGGAAATGTCGCGCGCAGCACGTCGGCGTAGGTCAGCCCGGCTTTCAGGCGCCCCGTCACCTCGCTCACGATGTGCATGACGTGGCTGTAGCGCTCGATCACGAACTGCTCGCCCACCTCCACGCTGCCCTGCTCGGCTATCCGGCCCACGTCGTTGCGACCCAGATCGATCAGCATCAGGTGCTCGGCGCGCTCCTTGGGGTCCGCGAGCAGTTCGGCCTCCAGCGCGCTGTCCAGTTCGGGCGTGGCGCCGCGCGGACGCGTGCCGGCGATCGGACGCACGGTCACGACGCCCTCGCCGTTCGCGTTGTACTGCAGCCGGGCCAGGATTTCCGGCGACGAGCCGACCACCTGGGTCGATCCGGTGTCGATGAAATACATGTAGGGCGAGGGATTGAGCGCACGCAGCGCGCGGTACACGTCCACCGGGCGCGCCTGGAACGGCACGCTCAGGCGCTGCGACGGCACCACCTGGAAGATGTCGCCGGCGCGGATGTAGTCCTGGGCCTTGCGCACCACCTCGTGGTACTGCTCGCGGGTGAAGGATGAGCGGAAGTCGGCCTCGTCGATCGCTTCGGGCACCAGCGTTTCCGGATAGCCCGCGCCGGCATGGCGCAGGCGGTGGGTCAGCGCGTCGAGCCGGCGCGCGGCGCGCGCGTAGGCCTGCGGTTCGCGCGGATCGGCGTGCACGATCAGGTACAGCCTGCCCTTGAGGTTGTCGAACACCGCCAGCTCGTCGCTGAGCATCAACAGGATGTCGGGCGTGCCCAGCTCGTCCGGTTTGCCGCCATCGGCGAGCCGCCGCTCGATGTATTCGATGCACTCGAAGCCGAACCAGCCGACCAGCCCCCCGGTGAATCCCGGCAGGCCCTCGATCCGCGGAACCGCATGCGCCGCGCGCAGGTGCTCGACTTCGGCGAATGGATCGGCCACTTCCCTGCGTTCGACCACCTCGCCGAGTTCGCTGGTTTCCAGGGTATGACCTCGGAATGAAAACACCCGCCGCGCGGGCAGGCCGATGATCGAATAGCGGCCGAAGCGCTCGCCGCCCTCGACCGACTCGAACAGGTAGGTATACGGGCCGTCGGCCAGCTTGAGGTAGACCGACAGCGGCGTGTCGAGATCCGACAGGACCTCGCGCACCACCGGGATCAGCGTGTGGCCGTCAGCGGCGAGCTGCTGGAACTGCGCTTGGGTGAGCGGGACGTGCGACATGACGCTGGTTTTCCTTCGGGGACGGGCAGGCGGAATGCGCCTTCGGTTTGGCAACAGCGGCGTGCGGCCACCATCGCCAGCCGGTGCCGGCCCTGAGGGAATGCGGGGTCGCCTGGTGCGTCATGCAAGCTAATGTACCCAATCCACCTCTGTGGTTGTAGCCACGAAGCGCCGTGGGCCGCATCCGCCGGGGTTTGACTATCGATTTAGAAGCAGTGGGCAGTCCGGCGGCAGATGCATGCGCACGCGTCCGGGCACGCAGTCGATGCGGAAATGGCCCGATTCCACCGGTTCGCCATCCAGGTTGAGCACGATCGGTTCCACCGCGTCGATTTCCAGCCACGACAGCTGACGACGGGTGGCGATGCGATCCAAAGCGGCGTGCCTGCCGTCGGTCAACATGGTGGCGAGCGTCGCCGCCACCTCGCCTTCGAGCTCGGGCACGATCGTCACGTCCAGCAGCCCGTCGTCGATCCGCGCATCCGGGCACAGCGCCTGCCCGCCGCCCGCCTGCCGGCCGTTGCCCACGCCCAGCGCGATGAACCCGCCTTCCCATTCGAACCTGGGCCCATGGATCCGCGCCCGCAGCGGCTCGATCCGCCCGAGCTTCGACATGCCGGTCACCAGGTAGGCCAGGCCGCCAAGCAGCTTCTTCATGCCATCGGGCGTGTCCACCGTGACCTGGGTTCCGAAGCCTCCGCTGGCCAGGTTGGCGGCCCAGTGCACGGAACCATTGGCCACCAGCTTGAGCAGGTCGATCGGTCGCGCAGGTTGGGATTGGATCAGATCGAACGCATCGGCGACGGGTTCGGGGATCTGCGCGGCATCGGCGAAGTCGTTGGCCGTGCCCATCGGCACCAGGCCGAGCGTGGGCAGCGCATCGGCGCCCTCGTCGCGGTGCGCGAGCGCAGTGGCCACTGCGCTGAGCGTCCCGTCGCCTCCGGCTGCGATAACGGTGTCGATGCCGTCAGCGATCGCTTCGGCCACGTAGCGTTCGGCGTCGCCGGCTTCCCAGGTCACCTGCACGCTCAGCGCTATGGCGCGTGCACGCATCGCGGCCACCGCGGCGCGCAGTGGCTCGTCGCCTGCCGACTTGCCGTTGAGGATCAGGCGCCAGCGCTTCGGGGAGTCGCCCATGCGCGCAGGCTAGCGCAGCGGCGCGTGCGCGCAGGTGAACGCGTACGCCTGCCTATTCGCGCCGCGCTGGCAAGGCAAGTGCCGCGGAATACAACGCGCCGCAGCGCGCAATGAACCCGCCGCTGTCGCCTACACGTCACAATTCCGGCGTAGTGTTGAAGGTCATAGCCGCGCCGCGTTGGCATCGCAAGCGCATGAAAGTGACAACGCGCCGCAGCGCGCGACGGACCAGCCGCTGTCGCTAGCCCGTCACAATCCCGGCGTAGCGTGAAAGGTCATAGCCAAGGACGAAACGCGGAGACAGGATGTCTCCATCTTCACCGAGCCGATGCCGCAAGGCATCGGCTTTTTCGCGCCTCCCGTGCGCGCTGAAGCTAGCGCACCGCCGCAACCGCAGCCTTCATCCGCCTGACCACGTCCGCATAGTCGGGATGGCCGAAGATCGCCGAACCGGCGACGAAGGTGTCTGCGCCCGCCGCGGCGATCTGCGCGATGTTGTCGGGCTTGACCCCGCCATCGATCTCCAGACGGATGGGCTTGCCGCAGCTGTCGATCCTGGCGCGCACGGCGCGGAGCTTGTCCAGCGCCGACGGGATGAACGCCTGGCCGCCGAAGCCGGGATTGACCGACATCAGCAGCACCAGGTCCAGTTCCTCGAGCACGTAGTTCAGCACCTCGACCGGCGTGGCCGGATTGAGCACCAGGCCGGCCTGGCAGCCTTCGGACCTGATCAGCTGGACGGTGCGGTGCACGTGGCGGCTGGCCTCGGGATGGAAACTGATCACCGTGGCACCGGCCTTTGCGAAGTCCGGCACGATCCGGTCCACCGGCTCCACCATCAGGTGCACGTCGATCGGCGCGGTCACGCCGTGCTTGCGCAGCGCTTCGCACACCAGCGGCCCGATGGTCAGGTTGGGCACGTAATGGTTGTCCATCACGTCGAAGTGCACCCAGTCCGCGCCCGCGGCGAGCACGGCGTCGACTTCCTCACCCAGCCTGGCGAAGTCCGCCGACAGGATGGAAGGGGCGATCACGGTCGGTTGCATGGGCTCAGGAGTCCTTGCGCTTGCGCAGCTGCTGGATGCGGTCGTAGGCCGAATTGATGGCGCGCGCCTTGGTCTCCGCCTGGCGCCGCAGTTCCGGCGCGGCGCCGGCGAAGCGGTCCGGGTGGTACTGGCTCATCAGGCGCCGGTAGGCCAGGTCGATTTCCGCCTGGTTGGCCTCGGCATCCAGGCCGAGCACGCGGTAGGGGTTGTCGCGCGGGCTGCGGAACCAATCGGCGTCGAAGGCGTGGCCCACGATCAGGCCCACGAGCCCGCCGAACAGCGGGTTGCCGCGCAGCAGCAGCGCGCCAGCGATCACCCCGAGCAGCTTGCCATACCATCGTTCCATCGCCGCAGTTTACAGGCGCGGCGGCGTACACTACGACGCCCCGCGACCGATGACCCCGCGCACGTGGCGACCACCCTGCTCGAAGCCGACCTTCCCGCACTGACCCTGCGCCACCGCGGCAAGGTGCGCGATGTGTTCGACCTGGGCAACGATCTGCTCTTGATGGTCGCCACCGACCGCCTGAGCGCGTTCGACGTGGTGCTGCCCGACCCGATTCCCGGCAAAGGCGAAATGCTGTGCCAGATCAGCAACTTCTGGTTCGGCAAAACCGCGCATCTGATGCCCAACCACCTCACCGGCATCGACGTGGCCTCGGTGCTGCCAGCTGGCGTCGACCCGGCGCTGTATGCGCAGCGCTCGGTGGTGACCCGCAAGCTCAAGCCGGTGCCGGTGGAAGCCATCGCCCGCGGCTATCTCATCGGCAGCGGCTGGAAGGACTACCAGCGCACCGGCCGGGTCAGCGGCATCGCCCTGCCTGACGGCCTGCGCCAGGCCGAACAGCTGCCGCACGCGATCTTCACTCCATCCACCAAGGCGGCGGTGGGCGATCACGACGAGAACATCGACTTCGACACCATGGTGCGCAAGGTCGGCGCCGAACTGGCCGAACAGGTGCGCGACGCCACCCTGCGCCTGTACGCCTTTGCGCGCGACTACGCGGCCGGGCGCGGCATCCTGCTGGCCGACACCAAGTTCGAATTCGGTACCGATGCGCATGGGCGCCTGTACGTGATGGACGAGATGCTCACGCCGGACTCCTCACGCTACTGGCCCGCGGACCAGTATCAGGTCGGCACCAGTCCGCCCAGCTACGACAAGCAGTTCGTGCGCGATTACCTGGAGACGCTGGACTGGGACAAGCGGTGGCCGGGTCCACGCCTGCCGCCCGAGGTGATCGAACGCACCCGGGCCAAGTACGCCGAGGCGCTGGAACGCCTGGCGGGCATCTCGGTCGATTGACCGCACCCGCCGGCCTTTCCCGACGCGACTGATTTCGGGCCGCCGCAGCGGCGGACTGCACTCGCTCGCCGGTCCCTGACACCCAGTGCTTCTCACGGCCCGCCTTCGCGCATGAGAGCACTGGCACAGGCGCTATGCTGGCGTCGGCCCTTCAGCGGAGCGCCGCGATGAACACGCAATCCGATGCGACCGACCGTCCGATCGATCGCTGGTTCGCCAGTTATTCCGGCGACCATCGCAACGACACCAACCAGTGGATCCACGTCTTCGCCGTGCCTGCCATCCTGTGGAGCGTGATCGCGCTGTTGTGGTGCATTCCGGTGCCCGGCACGTGGTTCCTGCCGGGGTTCTGGGCCGCGCTGGCGATGTTCGCCGCGTGGATGTTCTATTTCCGCGCATCGCGCCGGCTGGGCTTCGGCATGCTGCTGGTGTTCGTGGCGCTGGCCTGGCTCACACGCTGGCTGCATCTGGTCTTGGGCACGCAGGGCCTGCTCGTGGCGGCCGCGGGCGTGTTCGTGCTGGCCTGGATCGCGCAGTTCGTGGGCCACAGCAAGCTGTTCGAGGGCAAGCGTCCAAGCTTCTTCACCGACCTGCGCTATCTGCTGATCGGTCCGGCCTGGATCCTGGCCAAGGCCTATCGGCGGCTTGGCCTGACTTGGTGAGTCCGCGGTGTGAACACGCCGTGGTGAGCCGGCGCCGGCCCGTTTGAACGCACCGGTGCGCGCGCACGCCCTGCCTCCGCGCGACATCGTGCTGGTGCTGCTGATCGTCGTGGCCTGGTCGGTGAACATCCTGACTTCGGCGCTCGCGCTGCGCGAGCTGCCGCCTTTCCTGTTCACCGCGTTGCGGTTCGCGTTGCTGGCCGTGCCGCTGCTCCCGTTCGTGCGCCGCCCGCCACCCGGGCAATGGCCGCGGCTGCTCGCGGTATGCCTGTGCGTGGGCGTGCTTCATTTCGGCCTCAGCTTCACCGCGCTGAAGCTGGCAGGCGACTTGTCCTCGCCCGCGATCGTGATGCAGAGCTATGTGCCGATGACCACGGTGCTGGCGTGGTGGTGGCTGGGAGAACGCTTCGGCTGGCGTACCGGCACGGCGATCGCGCTGAGCTTCGCCGGGGTGCTGGTGCTGGGGTTCGATCCGCTGGTGCTCGACCGCCCGGCATCCCTGCTGTTGATGCTCGGCGCTGCGATGTTCCTGGCGGTGGGCACGGTGCTGATGAAACCGCTGCGCGGCATCGACGTGCGCAGCCAGCAGGGATGGATGGCGCTGATCAGCCTGCTGCCGCTGCTGGCGATCAGCGCATGGTGGGAGCCTGGCGGCTTTGCCGCGCTGGCCGATGCGAGCTGGGTGGCCTGGTTCGGTGCGGCCTTCGCCGCGTACGTCGCGTCGCTGCTGGGGCACGGTCTGTACTACGTGCTGGTGCAGCGGCATCCGGTGGCGCAGGTGACGCCGTGGCTGCTGCTCTCGCCCATGCTCGCAGTGGGTCTGGGCATCGCGTTCTGGGGCGACCGACCGGGTCCGCGGCTCTGGCTCGGCGGCGCGATGGTGCTGGGCGGAGTGCTGGTGATCGCGCTGCGGGCGTTGGCCAGATCGCGCACCGCGGTACCTGCAACCGATCTGTAGGGACGTGCCTGTAGGAATGCGGGCGCGTCAGCGCGATTCGAACATGCCGCGCTGCGGATGGAACGGTCGCGGTGCGTAGCCGAAGTCGCGGCGCGCCGGCTCGATGTCGAACACCAGGTCGCTGCGCATGCGGTCCACCGCGGCCTGCCCCAGGCCGGTGGCGATGCCGCGCGACTGGGCCGTCTTCAGGGCCAGCGCGAACAGCGGCGCGGGCAATTCGATCAGCGGCGGCGGCGGCCGCAGCGTCGCCAGCACCCTTGTCACCATTTCGCGATAGGGCAACGTCTCGCCCCCGGGCAGCGCGTAGGTGTTGCCCGCGGTTGCGGGCGTCGCACTGGCACGGAAGGCGGCATCGGCGAGATCGTCGACGTGCACCGGCTGGCGCAGCCCGTTGGCCCTGCGCGGCAGCACGAATCGCCCCCATCGCTGCGCCAGCCCGGCAATGCGGGCCAGCGTGCGGTCGCGCCCCGCGCCGTACACCAGCGTGGGACGCAGCAGGGTCGCGCCTGCATCGCGTGTGCGGGCGCTGTCGAGGATGCGCGCCTCGGCCATCCGCAGGCGCAGCGCCACATCGCGTTCGTCCACATCGGCCGAATCCGCCTTGACGTCGGCGCTGGTGGAACTGAAGGCGACGACGCGCGCTGCGTCCGGCGCGGCCTTCGCGTACCAGTGCGAGAACGAATCCAGCGGGCCGCAGCTGAAGATCGCGTCCACGCCGCGTGGCAACGCGGGCAGCTGCGCGAATTCTCCCTGCAGCCAATGCAGACCGGGCTCGTCGCTGCGCGACTCGCGGCTGAGCGCGGTGACCCGCCAACCGGCGGCCTGCAGCAGGTCGAGCAGCGGCCGGCCGATCTGGCCGCTTGCGCCGAATACCAGGGCGTGCCGCACCGGTCTAGCCGCCCGTGAAATAACGCGCGTTCAGCAGCAGATGCACCGCGATGCTGGCCGCGTAGCCCAGGGCGATCGCCCAGGTCCAGCGCAGGTGGCTGAAGAATGTGTACTGGCCGTGCGCCTGCCCCATCAGCGCGACGCCGGCAGCCGAACCGATCGAGAGCAGGCTGCCGCCCACGCCGGCCGTGAGCGTGACCAGCAGCCACTGCCCGGTGTCCATCTGCGGCTGCATCTGCAGCACCGCAACCATCATCGGGATATTGTCCAGGATCGAAGACGCCAGACCGACGAGGATGTTCGCCTTGGTCGGTCCCAGATCGCCGTAGAACCACTGCGAGGCCAGCGCCAGATAGCCGCAATAGCCGAGCGCACCCACGCACATGATCACGCCGAAGAAGAACAGCAGCGTGTCCCACTCCGCGCGCGCCACCTGCTCGTAACTGTCGAAGGCATCCACATCGCCCGGTGCACCCTCACGCGCGAACTCGTCCGCCTGGAGGCCGCGCGCGACCCGGGTCAGGTGCCAGCCATAAAGCTTGAGCAGCGCCAGCCCGGTCATCATGCCCATGAATGGCTGCAGATGCAGGAAGTTGTGGAACGACACGGCCAGGAAGATGGTGACCACGAACAAACCGACGATGACCCATGCCCCGCGCTTGAGCCGGACGCTGCCTTGACTCGCGGCCGGCTGCCCGCCAGGCAGCGCGAAGTGCATCAGCGCCGCCGGCACCAGCCAGTTGACCAGCGACGGCAGGAACAGCGCGAAAAAGGTCCAGAAGCCGACGATGCCCCGCTGCCACACCATGAGCGTGGTGATATCGCCAAACGGGCTGAAGGCGCCCCCGGCGTTCGCCGCCACGACGATATTGATGCACGCCAGCGCCACGAACTTGGGACTGTCGCGGCCGACCGCGAGCACCACGGCGCACATCACCAGCGCGGTGGTGAGGTTGTCGATGATCGGCGAAAGGAAGAACGCCAGCGTGCCCGTGATCCAGAACAGCTGGCGGTAGCCGAAACCACGCCTCAGCAGCTGCAGGCGCAGGGCCTCGAACAGATTGCGTTCGCTCATCGCATTGACATAGGTCATCGCGGCGAGCAGGAACAGCAGCAGTTCGCCGAACTCGAGCAGGTACTCGCGCACGGCCTCGTGCACGCTTTCGCCATGCCCAAGACCCGTCGCGGCGATCGCCAGCAGCGCCCAGATCGCACCGGCGGCCAGCATCACCGGCTGCGACTTGCGCAGCCCGGTGAACTCCTCGGCGACCACGAACACGTAGGCCAGGGCGAAAATCGCCATCGCGGCGTAACCGGCCCAATGCGCAGTCAGATCGACGGCACCCGGCGTTGCCGCGAGGGCGAGGGCCGGGGTCAGCAGCAACAGGACGATGATCGCTGCGCGTTGCGGCATATGCGGCAATGAGGGCATCGGCACAAGCTCGAACGGAACTGCCGCGAGTTTAACCCGCGTCCTGCGCCGTTCCCTCGCGCAGCGTCGCCCGCAGCCACGCGTAACCGGCGACGGCGGCGATCACCGACGCGCACAGCACGCCGAGTACCGAGGCCTGGAACAGGTCGCCGTCGTCGGCGAAGGCCAGCGAGGCAATGAACAAGCTCATGGTGAAACCGATCCCGCACAGCAGGCCGAGCCCGATCATGGCGCGCCAGTCCATGCCGTCCGGGTACCGCGCGATGCCCAAGGCACGCGCGAGCATCGCAGCGCCGACCACGCCCGCCGGCTTGCCCAGGACCAGTCCCAGCGCGATGCCCAACGGCACCGGCGCCAGCACGTCCCGTGGCGCGAATCCGCCCAGCGCGAGTCCGGCGTTGGCGAACGCGAACACTGGCAGGATCAGGTACGCGACCCAGGGATGCAGCGCATGCTCCAGGGTCTCCAGCGGCGAATACTCGGAGGCGTCGTCGATGGCATTGCGCCGGTCGTAGTGCGGAATCATCAGCCCGGTGACGACGCCGGCGAGGGTGGCATGCACGCCCGACTTCAGCACGCACACCCAGACCACGATGCCGAGCAGCAGGTAGGGCGTGAGCGCCCGGACCCCGCGCCGGTTGAGCACGAACATGAGGGCGATCGCGGCCCCGGCCCAGGCCAGCGCGGCCATCGACATCCCGCTGGTGTAGAACACCGCGATGATGACGATCGCGGCCAGGTCGTCGACCACTGCGATCGTCGACAACAGCAGCTTCATTCCGATCGGCACGCGCGGGCCGAGCAGCGACAGGATGCCGAGGGCGAAGGCGATGTCGGTGGCCGCCGGAATCGCCCAGCCCTGCATCGCTACCGGATCGTCGCGGTTGATCCACCAGAAGATCGCGGCAGGTACCGCGACGCCGGCGACCGCGCACAGCAGCGGCAGCGCCAGCTGGTCGCGGCTGGACAGCTGACCGCTCAGCGCCTCGCGCTTGATCTCTAGCGCGACCAGCAGGAAAAAGATGGCCATCAGCCCGTCGTTGATCCACAGCAGCAGCGGCTTGGCGATCTGCAGCTCGCCGATCACCACCGCGACGGGAAGCTCGCGGAACCCGTCGTAGAACTCCTCCAGCGGCGAGTTCGCGCATACCAGCGCCAGCGCGGCGGCGGCGATCAGCAGGATGCCGCCGGCGGACTCGAGCCGGAAGAATTCCGACAGTCCGTGCTTGGCACGCTCGAGGATGCCGGGATCGGAGGTCATCGCCGCAGTATAGGCGGCGACATCAGCCCGCCGGCGAGACTCCCTGCTTCAGAACACACTTGTCTCAGGAACACCCTTCGACGTAATCGACCTCGGGGGCAAGGCCCACGCGCCATTCGGTTACGGCCGCGGCATCGGCCTTGCCGTCCGTCTCGAAGACCAGCACACCCTTGCCGCCGGCCGGATCGGTGATGCGCAGGTACTGGCCATCGGTGTATTTGTGCGGCCGTTCCTCGATGCGCCCGTCATAGCGCTTCGCGATCTCGCCCTTGGTCATGCCGACCCTGCCGCCGCCGGGCGCGGTGAACCTGTCGCTCTCGGTGCCGTAGCGCGCGAACCTGCCGTCGCCGATCATGAAATTGAACTCGGCAGGCATCTCCACCCAGGTCGGGGTCATGAAATAGCAGCTCTCGTTGCCCTCCTTGCCGAGGGTCGCCAGTCGCCCGCCCCAGGCCCGCTCCATATCGGCGGCCGCGGTACCAAAGCGGACATCGCCATAGCCGTCGAAGCGCGCCAGGTCCCGGTCGCCATCCGGACCACTGTTCTGCGCCACGCCATCGGTCGCGGTTTCCGGCTCGATCTGCATCGCTGCCGGCGCGGTGGCCGGGGGCACGTCTTCCGCCGGCTGGTCGGTTACCGGCGCCGGCTGCGGTTCGGCGGCGACGGGTGCGCGCTCGGCGGTGCAGGCGGCGAGCGAAGCCACCAGTGCGAGCATCAGGAAGGTGCGTGACATGTCGACTCCGTGTTCCTGCGGAGCCTGCAGCCTAAGCGAGTGCGGTGAATCCTTCGCGAACGCGGGTCGGGTCCTTCACTCCGGCGCAACGAACCGCTTCTGCAAGCCCGCCCAGCACGCCTGGTAGTCGCGCTGCCGGTGCGCCGCATCGAGCGCCTGCTGCGTGGGCCGGAGCGCACCGCGCGTCTCGAACATGAAGGCCATCGTGTCGCGGATGACATCCGGCTGCGACAGGTCGGCGTGGCTGGCCTTGTCGAAGGTCTGCGCATCCGGGCCGTGCCCGCTCATGCAGTTGTGCAGCGAGCAGCCGCCGGGGGCGAAGCCTTCGGCCTTGGCGTCGTACACGCCGTGCACGATGCCCATGAATTCGCTGGCCACGTTGCGGTGGAACCACGGCGGGCGGAAGCTGTGCTGCGCCACCAGCCAGCGCGGCGGAAAGATGGCGAAGTCCAGGTTGGCGGTGCCGGGCGTATCGCTGGGTGAGGTCAGCACGGTGAAGATCGACGGGTCCGGATGGTCGAAGCTGATCGAGCCGATGGTATTGAAGCTGCGCAGGTCGTATTTGTACGGAGCGTAGTTGCCATGCCAGCCGACCACGTCCAGCGGCGAATGGTCGATGGTCGTGCGCCACAGGTGGCCCTGGAACTTGGCGATGAGCTCGAAGTCGCCTTCGAGATCCTCGTATGCGGCATGCGGGGTCAGGAAATCGCGCGGATTGGCCAGGCCGTTGCTTCCGATCGGCCCCAGCTGCGGCAGCCGCATCAGGGCGCCGAAGTTTTCGCACACGTAGCCGCGCGAGGGTCCGTCGGGCAGTTCGACCCGGAAGCGGATGCCGCGCGGAATCACCGCGATTTCCTGGGGTTCGACATCCAGCACGCCCAGCTCGGTGGCGATACGCAGCCGGCCCTGCTGCGGGACGATCAGCAGTTCGCCATCGGCATCGTAAAAGTAGCGCCCGTCCATCGAGCGACTGGCGGCATACAGATGGATGCCCACACCCTGCTGACCGGCGGGCGAACCGTTGCCGGCCATCGTGTACAGACCATCGATGAAATCGACCCGCGTCTCGGGTACCGGCAACGGATCCCAGCGCAGCTGGTCGGGCGTGACCGGACCATCGCCGAAATCGTTGTGGAAAGCGCGATGCGCTGCGGGCGTTCCCGATGTGTGCTCGTCCGCATAGGGCACGAAGGTGCCGTGCATCGCTGCAGGCCGGATCCGGTACAGCCAGCTGCGCCGGTTCTCGCTGCGCGGTGCAGTGAACGCGGTGCCGGACAGCTGCTCGGCATACAGCCCGTGGGCCACCCGCTGCGGCGAGTTCTGCCCTTGCGGCAGCGTGCCCGGTAACGCTTCGGTAGCGAACTCGTTGCCGAAGCCGCTCATGTAGCTGGTGTGGGCGCCGCGCGCGTCGCGCTGCGGCATGTGGATGACGTTGTCTTCGGTGACGATGTTCATGGACTCGGCTCTAAAGCCCCTCTCCCGACGGGAGAGGGGTTGGGGAGAGGGTTCGGCGCAGCGACGACCTTCCAGATCGCGTCGAAAACGGCTTCAGTACGTGCCAGTGCATCATGATCCCAGAAGCGAAGGACACGCCAGCCCATAGGGTGCTGTCGTCGGAACTTCCTGCCATCCAGTCGCCCGGCCCGAAGATGCTGCCAAAGATTGCGCTCAGCACCGGTCGACTCATGTCGCAAGTCGCGTGCATTTGCCAGCGCACGAGTTGGCAGCGGCGGCTTGATGATCGTCACTTGACCGCAACCTCTCCCCGCCCCTCTCCCGAGGGGAGAGGGGCCAGAAACCCTACAACACGCCGCGCTTGATCTGGTCGCGTTCGATGCTCTCGAACAGCGCCTGGAAGTTGCCTTCGCCGAAGCCCTCGTTGCCCTTGCGCTGGATGATCTCGAAAAAGATCGGGCCGAACGCGTTCTGGGTGAAGATCTGCAGCAGCTTGCGCTGCTTGGTCTCCGGGTCGGCGTCGATCAGGATCTTGTTCCGGGCCAGACGCGCCACGTCCTCGCCGTGATCGGGCACGCGCTGGTCGATCACCTCGAAATACGCATCCGGCGTGTCGAGGAAGGCGATGCCCTGCTCGCGCATCTTCTCCACCGTGGCGTAGATGTCGTCGGTGAACAGCGCGATGTGCTGGATGCCCTCGCCCTTGTAGGCGTCGAGGTATTCGTTGATCTGGCTCTTCGGGTCGCTCGACTCGTTCAGCGGGATGCGGACGATGCCGTCGGGCGCGGTCATCGCCTTGGAGACCAGGCCGGTCTTGGCGCCCTTGATGTCGAAGTAGCGGATCTCGCGGAAGTTGAACAGCTTCTCGTAGTAGTCCGACCACTTCTGCATGTTGCCGAAGTACAGGTTGTGGGTGAGGTGGTCGATGAAGGTCAGGCCGAATCCCTGCGGATGCAATTCCGCACCCTGCACTGGCAGGTAGTCCTCGTACATCGATCCCCGGTCGCCGTAGCGGTCGACCAGGTAGAGCATGCAGTCGCCGATGCCGTTGACCACCGGGGCGTCGACCGCCTTGGTATCGACCCGACCCGCCGGCGCTTCGCCACCGTTCGCCAGCACCATGTCGTACACCTCGCTGGCCGGTTTGGTGAAGCGGATCGCGAAGCCGCAGGCGCTCGGCCCATGCGCCTTGGCGAAATCGCCCGCGAACGAGTCCGGATCCTCGTTGAGCAGGAAGTTCACTCCGCCCTGGCGGTATACGGTGATCGGGCGCGTCCTGTGGCGCAGGACGGCGCTGAAGCCCATGCGCCGGAAATAATCGTGCATCGCCTCGCCCTGGCCTTCGGGTGCGGCGAACTCGACGAATTCGAACCCGTCGATGCCCATCGGGTTCTCGAAGGTGGTGACCTGCATGCCCAGGTTGGGGGTGGCGGTCCGGGGTTGCGCGCTCATGACGGTCTCCTGCTGCTACGGTGTTGCCTGGCGGGCGATGCGGCCTTACGTGCGGACGGATCCGCCGGGCCATCGCCCATTCTACTTTATAGTTTCATGTGCAACCAGTTGCAAGGAGTTGATCCAGCATGACGGCCTCGAATGCGCCCGCTTCCGATTCTCCTCCCCGCGGCCCGGATCACGCCGTGCTCGCGCTCGAGCGGTTTTTGCCCTATCGCCTGTCGGTGCTCTCCAACCGCATCAGCCATGCGATCTCGGGGATCTATGGCGACCGCTTCGGCCTGAGCATTACCGAATGGCGGGTGATCGCGGTGTTGGGCCGCTTTCCGGGCCTGTCGGCGAACGAGGTCGCCGACCGCACGGCGATGGACAAGGTCGCGGTGAGCCGCGCGGTGGCCAGGCTGATCGCCGCCGGTCGGCTGGACCGCGAAACCCACGGCGACGACCGCCGCCGCTCGGTCCTGACCCTGAGCGAGGGCGGCTACCGGATCTACGACGCGGTCGCCCCCACCGCGCTGGCGTTCGAGGCTCGCCTGCTGGAGGGCTTCGACGAGGCCGACCGCGCCCTGCTCTATCGCCTGCTGGACCGCCTGGACGCCGACGAGATCCGCGCCGAAGCCGGACTCGCGGCGATGGCGATGGCCGACGCGCGGCTGTCGGCGACGAAGGGCGATGCGGCCTAGGTCGGCGCTACCGCGCCGACGCCGGCTGTCCGGACCGCGCGCGTCGGGGGCGTAACCCCGACCTACTCAATAGCGGTCGTCAAAGGCAAAGATCGGCTTGCGGTCCTTCCATTTGCCTTCGGTGAAGTCGGGGAACTCCAGCGTTCGGTAGCCCTCGGCGATCGACTGCTCGGACAGCGGCGTGATTGCGCTCCACGCGACCGCGTCGTAGATGTCGATTGGCATCGGGTCGCCGGCCTTGAGCGCCTCCACGAAGGCGTGGATCACGAACCAGTCCATGCCGCCGTGGCCGGCGCCGGCGGCCTGGTCGGCGTACTTCCTCCACAGCGGGTGGTCGTACTGGTCGTAGTACTGCTGCGCGTTCTCCCATTTGTGCGCCTCGCTGCGACCTTCGACATGGATCGACTGGTTGAGGTCCATCCACAGCCCTTCGGTGCCCTGCACGCGGAAGCCCAGCGAATACGGGCGCGGCAATGAAGTGTCGTGCTGCAGCAGGATGGTTTCGCCGTTTTCGCAGCGCAGCGTGGTGGTGACCACGTCGCCCAGCTTGAAACCGAGCTTTGCATTCGGGTGCTGCGGTCCGCCCTTGGGATGCTTGACGATGTAGTCGTGCAACCCACGCGCCTTGGTGGAGAAGGCGTTGAGATGGGTGAAGCGGTTGCCGCGATGGATGTTGGCGTACATCGCAACCGGGCCGATGCCGTGGCTGGGATACAGCTCGCCGTTGCGCTCGATCGAATGCTGCGTGCGCCATTGGGCTTCGGAGAACGCACCGGGCCCGAACTCCACGCCGCTGCCGTAAGGCTGGTCGGGATCGCCGGAGTTGAACTTCACCGCGCGCAGGTCGTGCTGGTAACCGGCCTGCAGGTGCACGAGCTCGCCGAACAGGCCGGCGCGCACCATCTGCAGCACGGCCATCACGTCGCGGCGATAGCAGACGTTTTCCATCAGCATGTAGGGGGTGCCGGTGCGCAGCTGGGTGCGCAGCACGTCCCAGTGGTCGGCCAGGGTGATGCCGGCGACGACCTCGCAGCCGACCGGGATCTTCGCTTCCATCGCCGCGATGGCCATCGGCGCATGCCACTCCCACGGCGTCACGATCAGCACGCCGTCCAGGCCCTTGTGGTCGAGCACGCGTTTCCACGCGTTGACGTCGCCGTCGCTGCCATGCACCTGCGGCTTCGGCCTGCCGGCCGACTCGATGATGGCCAGCGCGCGATCGATCATGACCTGCTGGGTGTCGCAGATGGCCACCAGGTCGACATCGTCGCGGCTCAGCAGTGGACCGAGCTGCGACTGCCCGCGCATCCCGGTCCCGATCATGGCAAGGCGCAGACGCTCGCCACGCGCTGACCGGGCCTGGCTCCACGGGAGGGCGGCACCGATACCTGCGGCAGACGCGGTGATCAGAAAATCGCGACGGTTCATGCTCGGGCTCCTGCAGGCCAGGTTGGCGAAAGCGTCGTGGTGGCTGCAACGAAAACGGCGGCCGTCAGGCCGCCGTTTCCGGCGCATCGGATCGATGCCTACTTCACGCCGTGCATCAATCGCTGGATCAGCGGCGCGATCAGGAACAGCAGCACGCCCGCGCCCATCAGCAGCCAGAACCCGAAGGTGTAGCCGGCATGGGCCGAGGCCACCGTCATCCCGGTTTCGCCGCTGACGCTGCTGGCGAAGATGCCCGAAAGGTTGTTGCCGATCCCGGTGGACAGGAACCACCCGCCCATGCCGAATCCGACCAGCTTGAGCGGCGCCAGCTTGGTCACCATCGACAGGCCGATCGGAGACAGGCACAGCTCGCCGACCGACTGGATCACGTAGACCATGAACAGCGTCCAGAACGGGATCTTGCCGAAGTCGTCGACCAGGCTCGACAGCGCGAACATCAGCAGCAGGAAGGCCAGCCCGTTGAAGATCAGCCCCAGGCCGAACTTGCGCGGGATCGACGGATTGGCACTGCCCATGCGGATCCACAGCCACGCCAGCACCGGCGCGACGGTGATGATCGCCAGCGAGTTGACCGACTGGAACCAGCCGACCGGGAAGATCCAGCCGCCGAAATCGCGATCCACGATCTTTTCGGCCAGGAAGTTGAACGAGCTGCCGGCCTGCTCGAAGAACATCCAGAACAGGATGTTGAACACGAAGATGATCAGCATCGCCAGCGCACGATCGCGCTGCACCGCGCCCTCGCGGATGCCCTCGGCCATGATCAGCACGCACAGCGCGACGAACATCGGCGTCAGCACCCACCAGTTGAGCGTGCCCGCATCGATGGTCAACAGGAAGTAGATCGCCGGGATCGCGAGCAGCGCCCCGATGAGCGTGTACAGCACGCGCAGCTTGTTCTCGTCTCCCGCCATCGGCCGGCCGATGCCCTCCAGCTGCCGGCGTCCGAACCAGAACCAGAGCAAGCTGATCAGCATGCCGATGCCGGCGGTGATGAACACCACCTTGTAGTCGGGCATCGCCTCGGTCCCGAACACGCGGGCGGCCAGCCAGCCGGTGAGGATCGGCGACAGCATCGCGCCGAGGTTGATGCCCATGTAGAAGATGGTGAAGCCCGAATCGCGGCGCGGGTCGGCCGTGGTGTAGAGCTTGCCGACCATGGTCGAGATGTTCGGCTTGAACAGACCGTTGCCGGCGATGATGGTGGCCAGGCCGAGCTTGAAGATCTCCTCGCTGGGCATCGCGATCATGAACAATCCCGCCGCCATGATCACTGCGCCGAGCAGGATCGAGCGCTGGTAACCGATCACCTTGTCGGCGACATAGCCGCCGAAGATCGCCGCCGCGTACACCAGCGCCAGGTAGGCGCCGTAGATGCTGTTGGCGGGCGCCTCTCCGGTGCCTGAGCCGGCATGGAACTCGGCCACGATGTACAGCACCAGCGCCCAGCGGATCCCGTAGAACGCGAAGCGTTCCCAGAACTCGGTCATGAACAGCATCCACAACGGACGCGGATGGCCCAGGACGGTGGCGAAGGCAGGCGGCTGGGTGCCGCCCGGTGGTGCGTGCATGCCCGGACCGGAGGGTTCGACGTTGGTGGTGGAACTCATGCGGCAGGATCCCCCGTGATCGTGTTCAGGAAACAGTGCCCGCGGCGCGGGGACGCGCGAGAATGGCCCGCGGCGACGCGGTGCGTCAAACCGTCACGGGTGTTGCAGCGCAACACGAGCGCTGTGGAATAGCGCGCCCCACGCAGCGCATCTACGCCTGGGCACCCGATCGATTTCAGCTACGGGCGGGTCTTCATGCCGTCGCCGCACTTCCTCCGCCATGCGGCGGAGCCCCAGCCAATGCCGCATCGATCATCGCGGCGAAGCCCGGATGCGCGGGCGCCAGGCGTGCGCACGCGTCCTGGCGCTGCATCCAGCGCAGCTGGACATGTTCCTCCGGCTGCCGGTTGGCCGGCTCGCCCTCCCACGCATCCACGGCGAACAGGCGCAAGCGCCAGCCGCCGTCCTGTGCCTCCAACAGCCCGAGTTCGCGCATGGCGACGGCATGCACCCCCAGTTCCTCGAGCAACTCCCTGCGCAGCGCGCCATCGGGCGTTTCGCCAGCTTCGATATGCCCGCCGAACACGTCCCACGCGCCCGGCAGCCAGGTACGGGCCGCACTGCGCCTTCCGAGCAGAACCTCGTCGCCACGCACCAGCAACGCGCCCGCGCAATCGTGCGCGAACGCGGTTGGGTTCACGCGCCGGCGTCGCGCTGCGCCGGCGCGCCGCCGTACCCGTCGTCGGGGCCGATGCTCGTGCGCACTTCGAACAGTTCGGGGAAGAAGGTCAGTTCCAGCGCCTGCTTGAGGAAGCCGACGCCCGAGGAACCGCCGGTGCCGCGCTTGAAGCCGATGATCCGCATCACCGTGCGCATGTGCCGGAAGCGCCACAGCTGGAACTGGGTTTCCAGATCGACCAGGTCCTCGCACAGCGCGTACTCGCGCCAGTAGCGGTTGGTGTCCTCGTAGATGCGCTCGAACACCCGCACCAGCTCCGGATCGAGCACATGCGGCTTCGACCAGTCGCGCTGCAGGTGGCGGTCCGGCACCGCATGGCCCCAGCGGGCGAGGTAACGCAGGAACTCGTCGTACAGGCTTGGCGCCTCGAGTTTCTCGCGCAGCGCCTGCTGGCCTTCGGGATCGTGCGCGAACACCCGCAGCATGTTGGCGTTCTTGTTGCCCATCAAGAATTCCACGCTGCGGTACTGCAGCGACTGGAACCCGGAGGACGGACCCAGGATGTGCCGGAACTCCATGTATTCCGAGGGCGTGAGCGTTTCCAGCACCGACCACTGCGCGGTGAGCTGTTCGAGCACGCGCTTGCAGCGCGCCGTGACCTTGCCGAACTGCCACACGCGGTCGTTGTGCAGGTGACCGATGGCCGCCGACAGCTCGTGCATCAGCAGTTTCAGCCACAGCTCCGAAACCTGGTGCTGGACGATGAACAGCATCTCGTCGTGGTGCGGCGGGTCCGACAGCGGCTGCTGCGCCGCCAGCAACCGGTCCAGCCGCAGGTAGCCGGCATAGGTCATCCGCCCGGACAGATCGGTGTGGATGCCGGCCTCGAGCGGGCGTTCGTTCTGGTCGATGCTCATGGCGATCAGGGTACCGCAGCTGCGTGGGGCGCAGTCATGCAACGGCAATCCGGCTCGGGCAGAATCCCGCGTCCGGCGGGCGCAGGCAGCTGCCCGTCTTCCACGAGGGGATGCTTCGAATGAATCGACTTGCACGCCGGCTTGCGCTGGCCTTCGTCCTGTCCTGCGCCGCGGCATCCGCACATGCGCAGCTCGCCATCAGCCAGGTCTATGGCGGCGGCGGCAACACCGGGGCGCCCTACAACCGCGACTTCGTCGAATTGTTCAACCGCGGCGACCAGGCGATCCCGCTGGCGGGCAAATCGCTGCAGTACACCAGCGCGACGGGCACCGGCAACTTCGGCGCGAATTCGGGATTGCTGGTCGCGTTGCCGGACGTCGCCCTGCAGCCGGGGCAGTACTACCTGGTCGGGCTTGCCAGCGGCAGCGTCGGCGAACCGCTGCCCGCGACCGATGCCAGCGGCACCATCAACATGTCCGGCAGTGCCGGGAAGGTGGTGCTGGCCGAGGGCACGACCAGCCTGGGTTGCAACGGCGGCAGTACGCCCTGCTCGGCCGAACAGAGCGCGCGGATCCTGGACCTGGTCGGGTTCGGCGGCGCCAACTACTTCGAAGGCGCCTCGCCCGCGCCGGCGCTGAGCAACAGCACGGCGGCAGTGCGCGCACAAGCCGGCTGCACCGACAGCGACCACAACGGCGTGGACTTCGCCGCCGTTGCCCCGGCCCCACGCGACACCGCAAGCCCGCTTAATCCCTGCGGCGGCAGCGGCGAACCGGCGCTGTCCATCGGCGACGTCAGCGCCTCGGAAGGCGGCGCTGGCAGCAGCACCGAATTCCTGTTCACCCTCTCGCTCAACCGGCCGGCCGGCAGCGGCGGCGTGGTGGTGACCTATGCCACCGCGGACGGCACCGCCACGGCGGGTTCCGACTACACCGCCGAAGCGGACACCGCGATCATTGCCGAGGGCGCAACCTCGGTCACCATCGGCGTGGTCGTGCTCGGCGACGACGTCACCGAGGACAACGAGACCTTCTTCGTCGACATCACCGGTGCCACCGGCGCAACGGTCGCAAGGGCGCACGCCACCGGCACCATCGCCAACGACGACATCGCCACCGTCGCCATCCACGCGATCCAGGGTACGACGGACACCTCGCCGCTGGTGGGCCAGCAGGTCGCCACGCGCGGCATCGTGACCGGTCGCCGCAGCAACGGCTTCTTCGTACAGACGCCCGATGCCGAAGCCGATGCCGATCCTGCAACCTCCGAAGGCGTGTTCGTCTTCACCGGCAGCGCACCGCCGGCCGCCGCGCAGATCGGCAATGCCGTCATCGTGCAGGGCACGGTGCTCGAGTTCCTGCCGTCGGCCGATCCGGGCCAGCTCAACCTGACCGAAATCGGCAGCCCCACCGTGACCTTCGTCAGCGCGGGCAACGCCCTGCCGACGCCGGTCGTGCTGACGCCCGATTTCCCGAGCCCATCCGGGCCGCTCGACCAACTCGAGCGCGTGGAGGGCATGCGCGTCACCGCGGCCAGCTTCACCGTGGTCGCGGCCACCGCGGGCAACGTGAGCGAAGCCAATGCCACCGGCAGCAGCAACGGCCAGCTCAACCTGGTGGTCACCGGCACGCCGCGGCCGTTCCGCGAGCCGGGCATCCAGGCGCCCGATCCGGCACCGGGCGGCGGCAGCATCCCGCCGATCCCGCGCTGGGACTTCAACCCCGAACTGCTGTTCAGCGACACCGACGCACTCGGCGGCCAGCGTTACGAACTCGCCGTGGGCGCCACGCTGAGCAACTACGTCGGCCCGCTGGACTACGGCTTCCGCCGTTACAGCGTGCACCAGGATCCGACGGTGGCGACGACAATCACACAGGGTCCCGCCCCTTCGGCCGCGCGCGCGCCGACGCCGGATGAGTTCACGTTCGCCAGCTACAACCTGGAGCGCTTCTTCGACACGGTGAACGATCCCGCCGTGGATGAAGCCGTGCTGACGCCGGCCGCCTTCGCCACGCGCCTGCACAAGGCATCACTGGGAATCCGCGACTTCCTGCATGCGCCCGACATCGTGGGCGTGGTGGAGATGGAGAACCTGGCCACGCTGCAGGCGCTGGCCGCGAAGATCAATGCCGATGCGATCGCCGCGGGCCAGCCCGATCCGGCCTACGTCGCCTACCTGGAGGAGGGCAACGACGTGGGCGGCATCGACGTGGGCTTCCTGGTGAAGGCCGGCGAGGTGCGTCCAGGCGTTGCGCGCGTGCAGGTGGACCAGGTCGTCCAGCTGGGCAAGGACGTTACCTGGACCGAGCCGTCGGGCGCGGTGAGCCTGCTCAACGACCGCCCGCCGCTGCAGCTCGACGCCGTGATCCATTACGCCGATGGCCGCGCGGTGCCGCTGACCGCGGTGGTGGTGCACCAGCGCTCGCTCAATGGCGCCGACGACGATACGGCCGGCGGCGAACGCGTGCGCGCCAAACGCCAGCGCCAGGCCGACTATCTCGCCGCGCAGCTGCAGGCGATGCAGGCAGCCGATCCGGAGCGCAACATCGCGGTGGCCGGCGACTTCAACGCCTTCGAGTTCAACGATGGGCTGACCGATGCGATGGGCACCGTGACCGGCCTGCCATCCGCCGACGCAGCCACCGCAGTGACCGGTGACGGCGTCGACCTGGTCGATCCGGACCTGCTCAACCTGTACGTGCTGGAGCCGGAGGACCAGCGTTATTCGTTCGAGTTCGATGGCAATGCGCAGTCGCTCGATCACATCCTGATCAACCAGGCGCTGGGCGCAGCGGTGGGTGCGTATGCGCTCGACCACGCGCGCATCAACGCGGACTTCCCGGAGACCAATCGCAGCAATCCGGACAGCGCTTCGCGCCTGGCCGACCACGATCCGGCCATCGCCTACTTCAGCATCGCCAGCGCCGATCTGTCGGTCGACGTGGCCGCGGCGCAGGCGTCGGTGCGCGCGGGTGATGCGATGCAGTGGCAGGTGGCCGTGCACAACCACGGTGGTTCGCAGGCGTCCTATCCGGGGGTGGGCTTCGCGTTCGATGCCGTGCTGGAGGACGTAGTCGTCACCGCGCCCGCGGGCTGGTCCTGCGATGCGCCGGGCATCACCAACGGAACCACCGTCGTGGCGTGTGCCGACACTTCCCTGGGTGTTCAAGCCGAAGCGACGTTCGCTCTGCAGGCGACTGCGCCGGTCGATGCCATCGGAAGCACCGTCACGCTGGCCGCGTCGGTCGATGCCGAAAGCTACGACCCGGACAGCGTCAACAACCACGACGACGCCGGCATCGCAGTGGACGCGCTCGCCGACCTGTCTGTTTCGCTCGCGGGTCCGGGCAAGAAGCTGCATTACGGCCGCACCGCGTCGTTCGCCGCCACCATTCGCAACGCCGGCCCGGATGTCGCTTGGCAACCTGTGTTGCTGCTGAGTGGCGATGCGCCATCGGCGAACGTCTCGATTGCGGCACCCGCGGGCTGGCAGTGCACGGTCGACGGCGACGGCGACGGCTTCGCCGCGCGCTGCACGTCGACCGGCTCGCTCGCGGTCGGGACCGCGCAGCGCCTGCGGTTCGACATCGCGATCCCGGCACGCCCCGACGCCACTGGCTCGTTCAGTCTCGCCGCGGAAGTGGATGCGCTGGGCGAGGATCCGGACGGCAGCGACAATACGGACACCTATATCAACCGCATCGTCGGCGTGCCCTAGGGCGCAGGTTGCCACACGGACGCGGCCTTCGGGCCGCGTTCTGCGCTTGCGGCATTGCGCAACGGTCGCGCGGGCGGCTGCGGGTATCATCGGCGCGTACCGACTGCGATGCAGGGCCCGCATGACCATCGCCGCAAGCTTCGAAATCGAATATCTGCAGTATCTGGACCAGGAAGGCAGGCCGGTGCAGGCCTTGCCCGAAGGTCTCGACGCCAAGACCTTGCTGCCGCTGTTCAAGCAGATGCTGTTCGTGCGCACTTTCGACAGCAAGGCGATCGCATTGCAACGTACCGGCAAGCTCGGCACCTACGCCTCCTGCCTGGGACATGAGGCCACCCATGTCGGCATTGGCGCCTCGACCCGCCCGGAAGACGTGTTCGCCCCCAGCTACCGCGAGTACGGCGCGCAGTTCATGCGCGGCGTGCGCCCGCGCGAGGTGCTGATGTACTGGGGCGGCGACGAGCGCGGCAGCGACTTCGCCGTGCCCAGACACGACTTCCCCTGGTGCGTGCCGATCGCGACCCAGTGCCTGCACGCGGCCGGCGCAGCGCTGGCGTTCAAGTTGCGCGGCGAACCGCGGGTGGCGGTAACGGCGTGCGGCGACGGCGGTTCGTCGAAGACCGACACCTATGCGGCGATCAACTCGGCCGGCGCCTACACCCTGCCGTTCGTGCAATGCATCATCAACAACGGCTGGGCGATCTCGGTGCCGCGCAAGGCGCAGACCGGCGCCAAGACGTTGGCGCAGAAGGGCATCGCCGGCGGCCTGCACTGCCTGCAGGTCGACGGCAACGACCTGATCGCGGTACTCGAAGGCATGCGCCGCGCGATGGATCGCGCGCGCAGCGGCCAAGGCGGCAGCGTGATCGAATTCATGACCTATCGGCTGCACGACCACACCACCGCCGACGATGCGCGCCGCTATCGCGGCGAGGAAGAAGTGAAGGCCGCATGGGCGCGCGACCCGATTCCACGCCTGCGCACCTGGCTCGGTGGGCAGAAGCTGTGGGACGACGCGCAGGAAAAGGCGTGGATCGAAGACTGCGGCCGGCGCGTCGACGAGGAGATCAACGCCTACCTGGAAAGCAAGGTGCAGCCGGTCGAGGCGATGTTCGACTATCTCTACGGCGATCCGCCACCGGATCTGCTGGCGCAGCGCGCCTCCGCGATCGCGCTGGACCGCGCTGCACGGGAGAAGCGCACATGAGAGGCTCGTTCTTCGCTGGAGACTACGAGGAACTCGTTCGTCCCCGGATCAAGTCCTGGTCAAGCTCTGAGCGTAGCGCGCAGCGCGAAGTCGAAGGACGCTTTTCAAGCGGTAACCGTACTTCGACTCCGGCGGCTGCATCGCCTACGCTCACGCTCGAGTCTGGGGAGACTTGCGCATGAACAAGCAAGCCCCCGCAACGAACACTGCAGGCCAGCCCGTGACCGCTGCCGCCATCACCCTGATCGAAGCCATCACCCAGGCGCTGGCCTACGAGATGCGCAAGGACGCCTCGGTCGTGGTGCTGGGTGAGGACGTCGGTGTCAATGGCGGCGTGTTCCGCGCCACCGCCGGCCTGCAGCAGGTGTTCGGACCCGAGCGCGTGCTCGATACGCCGCTGGACGAGACCACCATTGCCGGGTTGGCCGTGGGCATGGCCGCGATGGGCATGCGGCCGGTCGCCGAAGCGCAGTTCGACGGCTTCGTCTATCCGATGATCGATCACATCGTCTGCCACGCCGCGCGCCTGCGTTACCGCACCCGCGGCCGCCTGACTTGTCCGATGGTGCTGCGCGTGCCCTGGGGCGGCGGCATCCGCGCGCCGGAGCACCATTCCGAAGCGAACGAGTCGATCTTCACCAATGTCCCCGGCCTGCGCGTGGTGCTGCCCTCCTCGCCCGCGCGCGCCTACGGCCTGCTGCTGGCGGCGATCCGCGATCCGGACCCGGTGATCTTCTACGAACCCAAGCGCATCTACCGGCAATACAAGGAACTGGTGCCGGACGACGGCGAAGCCCTGCCGCTGGACGTGTGCTATGTGCTGCGCGATGGCAGCGACGTGACCCTGGTGACCTGGGGCGCGCAAGTCAAGGAAACCCTGGAAGCGGCCGAAGCCCTGGCGAAGGACGGCATCAGCGCCGAGGTGATCGACGTGGCCACGCTCAAGCCGCTCGATTTCGCCACCATCGCCGAATCGGTGAGCAAGACCGGGCGCTGCGTGATCGTGCACGAAGCACCCAAGACGGCCGGCTTCGGCGCCGAGATCGCCGCGCGCCTGGCCGAGGAATCGATGTACGACCTGGTCGCGCCGGTCGAGCGTGTGACCGGCTACGACACCCACATCCCGCTGTTCCGCCTGGAAATGAAGTACCTGCCGAGCGTGGACAAGATCGTCGCGGCGGCGAAGCGGGCGATGGCTGCGGGGTGACGCACGCATGATGCCGGCCGCCATCAATTTCGCCGAGCAGCTCGCGCGCATCGACGCGCCGTGGTCGCCACGCGTGGTCGCGGAACTCAACGATGGCATTCCGTTGAATCGCATGTTCAAGCTGGTGAAGATCCAGGGCGACTTCGTCCGGCACAGGCACGACGACACCGACAAGGCATTCCTGGTGCAGTCGGGTGAACTGCACATCGAATTCCGCGACGCGACGCGTACCCTGGGCGCCGGCGGGATGCTGCTCGTACCCCGCGTCGTTGAACACCGGCCGCATGCGCAGGCCGAATGCCATGTGCTGCCGATCGAGCCGCGCGGCACGTTCGACACCCGCGATGCGGGCGGCGCGATGACCGCGGCCGACGACGTATGGATCTGAGGCGCGCCCGCGTGATCGAGCAGCACCGCGCACCCGAGCGCGCCGCGATCCAGGTGCAGGCCGGCGACCGCGTGACCCTGGGCGACCGCGACACCGAATGGCCGGAATTCGTCTGGACCGCGCTCGCCAGCGGCCTGGGCGGCTGGGTCCCCTCGGCCCTGTTCGACGCCGAGCGCGGCCAGGCCAGCGCCTTGCAGGATTACGACACCAGGGAACTGGATGTCGATCACGACGAGGTGCTGACCCTGCACCGCGAACTCGCCGGATGGTGGTGGGTGGAAAATGCACGCGGCGACAGCGGATGGGTCCCGGCGCGCAAACTCGAATTGCTCGACGATTGACGTAGGCCGGGTCTTGACCCGCCTTGCCTAACCTTGAAACGACGGGTCAAGACCCGCCCTACGGAAGACCCACATGGCCGACAAGAAGACCTTCAAGCTTCCCGACCTCGGCGAAGGCCTGCCCGACGCCACCATCGTCGAATGGTTCGTCAAGGAGGGCGACACGATCCGGCTGGACGAGAACCTGGTGTCGATGGAGACCGCCAAGGCGGTGGTCGAGGTGCCTTCGCCGGTCTCGGGCAAGGTGCTCAAGCTGGCCGGCGGTCCGGGGGACGTGATCGTCACCGGCGCGATGCTGGCCGAATTCGAAATCGACCCCAAGCAGCCGCAGCGTGCCGAGGGCCAGGACACCGGCCATCACCATGGTCCATCGCATGGTGCCGGTACGCCCGCGCCGGACGACGGCGACCGGGTGGTCGCGTCCGACGAAGGCGGGGAAATCGTGCAGACCGGACAGCCCGCGCCGAAGGCGCAGGCCGAAGCCGAGCGCAGCGACAGCGGAACCGTGGTGGGCGCGATGCAATCGTCCGATGCGGTGCGCAGCGAGGCCGCGGTCGCGGTGGGCGGTGTGAAGGCCATGCCCGCGGTGCGTGCGACCGCGCGCAAGCTGGGCGTCGACATCGCCCGGGTGCGCGGCAGCGGCAGCGACGGCGTGGTGACGATGGATGATGTGAAGCGCGCCGCTTCAGGCGAAGCCGGCGCCCTGCTCCCCTCTCCCACCGGGAGAGGGGCCGGGGGTGAGGGTGCGGAGCATCGTGCTGCTGCATCCTCCTCCGAACCCTCATCCGCCCTGCGGGCACCTTCTCCCGGAGGTAGAAGGGAAAGCGAGCGCACCGCGCTGTCCGCCAGCGGCAAGCCGATGCGCACACAACCGCCCGGCGTCTCGGTCAGCGGCCAGCCCGAGCAGCTCAAGGGCGTGCGCCGCAACATGGCCAGGGTGATGGCCGACGCGCACGCCAAGGTGGTGGCCACCACGCTCAGCGACGACGCCGACATCCACGCATGGGCACCCGGCAACGACGTCACCGTGCGCCTGGTGCGTGCGATCGTCGCCGCGTGCAAGGCGGTGCCGGCGCTGAACGCCTGGTTCGACGGCGACAAACTCACCCGCACCTTGCACCCACACGTCGACATCGGCATTGCGGTGGACACCGACGACGGCCTGTTCGTGCCGGCGTTGCGCAATGCCGACGTGCTCGACGCACGCGGCGTGCGCGAAGCGGTGAATCGCCTGCGCGCGCAGGTCGGGGATCGCAGCATCCCTGCCAGCGAACTCAGCGGCTACACGATTTCGCTGTCGAATTTCGGCATGTTCGCCGGCCGCTACGCGACGCCGATCGTGGTGCCGCCTTGCGTGGCGATCGTCGCCGCCGGCCGTGGCCGCCACCAGATGACTCCGGTGATCGGCGGCTTCGAATCGCATCGCGTGATCCCGCTGTCGCTGACCTTCGACCACCGCGCCTGCACCGGTGGCGAGGCTGCGCGCTTCCTCAAGGCGATGCTGGACGATCTAGTATTGCCGATGTAGGAGCGCCACTTTGGCGCGACCGCAGCTCCGCGAGTCATGGGTCGCGCCAAAGTGGCGCTCCTACAATGGATACCCCGCCTGCCGGAGATCACCATGACCCATCGCAGCCGTCTTGCCGGTTTCATCATCGACTGCAACACCGACGACCTGGACGCCGCCGCCGATTTCTGGAGCCGCGCGCTGGGCTGCAGCATCGCCGACCGCGACGCGGGCGACGAGACCGCGCAGTACCAGATGTTCGGCGATACCCCGGGCGATCTGCACATCGAGGTGCAGAAAGTCGCGCATCCCTCGCGCGTGCATCTTGATATCGAAGCCGATGACATCGACGCCGAAGCCGACCGGCTCGAGCGGCTGGGCGCGAAGAAGATCGGCTTCGTCAAGCGCTGGTGGGTGATGGAAGCGCCGACCGGCCAGCGCTTCTGCGTGGTCCGGATGAAGCACCCGGAAAAGGGCGGCGCACCGAACGTCTGGAACGACTGATCGGCGCCGCAACGCGCTGGTTTACTCGCGCGCCCGCGCGCTGGCGTCGCGCGCGGCCTTGAACTCGGAACCTGCCTGCCACTGCGGCCATGCATGGCCGTTGGCGATTTCCTTGCCCAGTGCGAGCAGCAGCCGCGTGTCCTGGGCGTGGCCTTCGGCGTTCCAGGCCTGCGTCCAGCGGTCGCAGGGTTGGTGGTAGCAATCGGCGAAGTATTCCTTGATCAGCGCCTTGCCCTTGCTGGTGCCGCCGTCGACCAGGTCTTCGCCTGCGCCGGCCGTGATCGCCGGCACGCCGGCGCGGGCGAAGGGGAAGTGGTCGGCGCGGTAGAAGAAACCCGATTCGGGGCTGGGATCGTGCAGGTAGGCACGCCCGTGCGCCTTCGCGACGCGCTCCAGGTCGCCCTCCAGCGACACCCGGCCATTGCCCCACGAGGCGATGTCGCGCATCGGCCCGTTGGCGCTGAACATCTCCATGTTGATCACCGCCGCGGTGGTTTCCAGCGGCATCAGCGGGTGCGCGGCGTAGTGCATGGCGCCGAGCAGCCCTTTTTCCTCGGCGGTGAAGGCGATGAACAGCACGCTGCGCTGCGGACGCGGACCGGCGGCCAGCGCGCGCGCCAGCTCCAGCACCGACGCGACGCCGGTGGCGTTGTCGATCGCGCCATGGCGGATGCGGTCGCCCTGCGCGTCCGGCTCGCCGACGCCGAATGCGTCCCAGTGCGCCGAATAGATCACGCTCTCCTGCGGATACTTCGTGCCTTCCAGCTTGCCGATCACGTTGCGGCTGACCACCCGCTCGCGCTTGACCGCGAAGCGCGCCGACAAGCTCGCATCGCCCAGCGGCAGCGGCTTGAAGTCGCGGCGCTGCGCCTTGGTTTTCTCCGCGTCGAAATCCAGGCCCACGCGCTTGAACAGCGAGACCGCCAGATCGCGCTGCATCCAGCCGCGCAGATGGGTGTGGTGGCGCTGCGCATCGCTGCGTTCGATGTCGAACACCGGCGACAGCCCGGACGCGCGCACCGTCGCCCATCCATAGGCGGCGGGCGCGGTCTCGTGCACGATCAGCACGCCCAGTGCGCCCTTGCGCGCCAGCTCCTCGTACTTGTAGGTCCAGCGGCCGTAGTAGGTCATGCCGCGGCCGTCGAAATCGCCTGCACCGCTTTCGAAGTCGGGGTCGTTGACCAGCACTACCGCCACTTTGCCGCGCAGGTCGACGCCCTTGTAATCGTCCCAGCCGCGTTCGGGCGCGTCCACGCCGTAGCCGACGAACACCAGCGGCGCGCGTTCCACCTCGACCTGTTCCACCGGCTGCAGCGTCTGCAGCACCACGTCGTCGCCGTTGACCAGCGCCTGGCTCTCGCCGCCGACCGCCAATCGCGCGGTGACCGGCCCATCGACCTGCGCCCGCACCAGCGGCACCGGCTGCACCCATTCGCCGTTTTCACCGCCGGGCTGCACTCCGGCTCTGGTGAGTGCGTCGATCAGGTAGGCGACCGTCTTGTCCTCGCCCGGCGTTGCCGGCGCTCGGCCTTCGAATTCGTCCGAAGCCAGGATGCGCACGTGGCGCGACAACGCATCGGCGTCGATGCCCTGGTCGGGCGCGGCGGCCGCAACGGCGGCGGCAACGCAAAGCGCGCAAAGCGCGCCGGGTATGAGTCGTTTCATTGGTTTCCGCTGTCGAAGGCCGCAACCAGGGCAAACGCCGCGTTGGCCGAAGCGCATAGGGTTACCCCTAAGTGCAGTGCCGCGCAACGGCTGCATAGACTGCGCCTGCGCATCGCGCACGGGTCGCGACAGGGGACGCCCGAACAATCATCTAAATGGGGAGTCCGAAGATGACCACTGCGTTCCGAATCACTCCAGCCGCCTTCCTGGCGGGCGTCGTCGCCGCCGCGAGCAGCGTCTCCAGCGCGCCGGCGCTGGCCGCGCCGGCGTTCCAGCTGCCATTCCCCTGCGGCCAGGTCTGGTCCGGACAGACCCGCAGCAATCACAGCCCCGTGCGATCGATCGACTTCAACCGCACCGACGATTACGGCGATCCGGTGGTCGCCTCCGCGGCCGGCACGGTGTCCACCGTGAGGAACCTGGGCAGCACCAGTTACGGCAAGTACGTGGTGATCAACCATGGCGGCGGCTGGACCAGCTACTACGCCCATCTCAACTCGTTCTCCGTCTCCGTGGGCCAGTCCGTCGCACGCGGACGCCAGATCGGCACGGTCGGCAGTACCGGCGGTTCGACCGGACCGCATCTGCATTTCGAACAGCGCTACAACGGATCGCCGGTCTGGCCGAAGTTCAACGGCTCGACCGCCTACTACTACGGCACCCGCAACTACAGCAGCGCCAACTGCGGCAGCGGCACTGCGACCGGCACGGTCAATACCAGCGGCGCCAACCTCAACGTGCGCAGCGGACCGAGCACCAGCTATTCCGTCGTCGGCAGCCTGGCCGATGGCACCCAGGTCACGATCTATTGCCAGATCGCGGGCCAATCCATCACCGGGACCTACGGCACCAGCAATCTGTGGAACCGGATCGGCAGCGGCCGCTACATTCCCGACGCCTATACCTACACGGGCACCGATGGCCGCGTCGCACCCAACTGCTGACCTTCGGGAGGGCGCCTTCCAGCCGGAGGTGCCCGCCTGGCGCATCCTGTCGGCCATGACCAGACCGCACTTCCTGGCCAGCCTGCTGGTAGCCGTCGCGCTCTCGGGCACGATCGGCTACCAACTGGGCCGGCAACGGACGGACGACGCCGCTCGGGAGCGTCCAGCGCAGTCCGATGCTGCGACAGCGCAGCGCGGGTCGATCCCCAGCAGGCGCGGTGCCGGCCCCACGGTCCCGGCGGACGAAGACCTCGGCAGGCAGGTTGCGCGTGCTTCCGCCGATCCGGTCTACCTGCAGCAACTGCTCGCCCGCTACCGCGGTGAATCCGAGCCGGACCGCAAGGGTGCCTTGCTCGCCATCCTGCAGGGCGTCGCCAACCAGGACGTGCAGCGATTCGCGCTGGAGCTGGCGGGCAGCCCGGATCCGTCTACGCGCCGCGACGGACTTGCCCTGCTCTCCGCCTATTCAGTGGAGGAGGCGCCGGTGCGCGCACTGCTGCTCCGGCAGATGGGGCAGGAGCAGGATCCGGTCTTGCTCAAGACCCTGGTGGAGCTGCTCGCGCCCACCCCGCTCGCCAGCGAGGACGTCGCGCCCATGCTCGGACAGCTCGAACGCCTGCGGCATCACGCCGATCCCGGCGTACGCGCCAGCGCCGTGCTGCAATCGGCGCAGTGGGACAAGAGCGCAGGCGTCGAGGACATCCTGCAGCGCGCCCTGCTCGATCCCGAGCCGCAGGTGCGCGAGGCGGCGATCGCCGGTGTGACCTCCAGCGCCACCCGCTCAGACCGGATCAAGGATGCGTTGCTCGACATCGCGAACAATCCTCAGAGCGGGCGCGAGGAAAGGGCCGCGGCGGTGTTCGCGCTGCAGAATTTCGAACTGGACCGCGCCGAATACCAGATCTACCGCGACGCCGCGGCAGCCACGTCCGACGAAGACGGGCACTGACGTCCTGCGCACCTGGTCGCACAGCTCTCGTGCGACCCACATCCAATGTACGGCCAGGTCAGGGAACCGCCGCGCACACCGGCATGATCCGGCTTCAGGCGGATCCAGATGCCTGCGATTTCACCTGCCGCCGCCGCAACCAGCGGCCGCGCAGCCAGAACGCAAGCCCCAGCACCGCCAGGAACACGCCATACCCTACCGACGTGGCGAAGACCTGCTTCCACATGCGCCCGTAACCGGGGTCGGCGCTGGCATGCGCCCACTGCACCGACAGCACGAAGGCGATAGTCGCGCCCAGCAGCGCGGTCAGATCGAACCCGCGTCGCGTCGCGCCACGCGGCTGCCGCGGAAACAGCCAGAACAAAGCGCCAAGGATCAGGAACCAGGGCAGGAACAGGATCAGCGCCAGGTTGACCTCGACCAGCGGACTCATGCGCCGCCTGCTTTCGCCGCCGCCTTCGCGGCGTCCGCCGCATCCAGCGCATCCAGCGCTGCGCGCACCTCCGAAGCCGCGGCGTCGCCGGCCAACGACAGCTCCGTATCGGCGCCGTCGAAACCGGCACCACGCAGTGCCGCGATCTTCTGCCCGGCGTCCCGCGGGGATTCGAACCCTACGCTCTGCAGCAGCACACGCTCGCCGACGGACAGCTTGAAGTAGAACTTGCCGTCCGCCTCACGGTACTGCTTGAACATTGGCATCGTTCCGGTTTTCTCCGCCTTGCCAACCTGGGCTTCCTGCACGCCGAGATCGCGTAACCCGACCGCGTGCCGCAGCCGGGCGAGGAAGTGCGTGGCATGGCGTTCACGCAGCCGCCGCGCGCCATCGCGCAGCACCGCTTCGATGTCCGCGGGTCTGCCAATCAGGGCCTCGTAGCGTTCGCGCAGCGGCGCCAGTTCGGCGTCGATGCGTTCGAACAGTTGCTGCTTGGCGTCTGCCCAGGCGATGCCCTCGGCATAGGCGCGGCGCATGGCGTCGGTTTCGTCTGCCGATGCGAAGGCCTGGTAGATCTCGAACAGGGCCGAGCCTTCGGTGTCCTTGGCCTCGCCCGGAGAACGCGAATCGGTAACGATCGAGAAAATCAGCTTGCGCAGCTGCTCGCGCGGGGCGAACAGCGGAATGGTGTTGTCGTAGCTTTTGGACATCTTGCGGCCGTCCAGGCCTGGCAGCGTGGCCACATTTTCCTCGATCACCGCCTCGGGCAGGGTGAAATATTCCTTCCCGGCCGGTCCGCCGTAGAGGTGGTTGAAGCGCTGACCGATGTCGCGCGCCATCTCGATGTGCTGCACCTGGTCGCGGCCGACCGGTACCCGGTGCGCGTTGAACAGCAGGATGTCGGCGGCCATCAGTACCGGGTACATGAACAACCCGGCGGTTACGCCAGCATCGTCGTCCAGCGCCTCGGCGCGGTTGCGATCCACCGCCGCCTTGTACGCATGCGCGCGGTTGAGCAGCCCCTTGCCGGCCACGCAGGTCAATAGCCAGGTCAGTTCGCTGATCTCGGGGATGTCCGACTGGCGGTAGAACCACACCTGCTGGGGATCCAGGCCGCAGGCCAGCCACGCCGCAGCGATCTCCAGGGTCGAACGCTGGATCCGCGCCGGATCCTGCACCTTGATCAGGGCGTGGTAGTCGGCGAGGAAATAGAAGCTTTCCACGCCGGCGGCGTTGGCGGCCGCGATCGCCGGCCGGATCGCGCCGACGTAATTGCCCAGGTGCGGCGTGCCGGACGTGGTGATGCCGGTGAGGATGCGGGTGTTGCCGGAAGCCATGGAGATGCGCAGATGAGCGGGGCGGTAATGGTACAGGGCCCGTCCGCGGCTCCCGGCCATGCCCAACTTCGGCCGATCGATCAACCCCACTCTCCGGTACCGCCCGTTCCTTCCCTCGCCCATCGAGGAGAACGCCCATGTTCCGCAATCTGCTCCTGCTCTCGGCTGCGCTGGCATCGGCCGCGGCGTGCCTGCCGCTGCAGGCCGGCTCGCTGGTCGACATCGACCTCATCGACCGCGACAGCGGCCAGCAGCTGCCCGAATACGACCATCGCGGCCGGACCTACGTGCCCGGCGAGCCGGGCCATCGCTACGCCGTGCGCCTGCGCAACCAGACCGATGAACGGGTACTGGTGGTGCTGTCGGTGGACGGGGTCAACGCGGTCACCGGCGAAACGGCCTCGCCCTCGCAGGCCGGCTACGTGCTTTCCCCCTGGGAGAGCGCCGAGATCACCGGCTGGCGCAAATCACTCGACGACGTGGCCCAGTTCTATTTCACCGACCTGCCCGACAGCTATGCGGCGCGCACCGGTCGCCCGGACGACGTAGGCGTGATCGGGATCGCGGTGTTCCGCGAGCGCCAGCGTTACCTGCCCTATCCCATGCCGGGGCCACCCGTTGCGCGCGGCGAGCGCGAACGCGATGGCGCGCAATCCAAATCCGCACACACGCCATCGGCGGCCCGCGAGTCGGCGGCGGCGGGCGCTGCCCATGATGCGATCGCCGAGCAGCGCATCGGCACCGGTCATGGCGCGCGTGAATGGGCGCCGATCAGTCGAACCGACTTCGTGCGCGCGTCCTCGCGCCCGGCCCAGGTCACACAACTGCGCTATGACGCTGGCGAGGTGCTGGCCGCCATGGGCGTCATGCCGCGCTACGACTGGCGCTACGGCCGCGGCGACGAGCCGCGCGCCTTCCCCCATGGATTCGTCGCTGACCCTCCCGGCTGGTAACCGATTCGATGCGACGACCCACGCCGGGCGGACGAGGGCCAGGCAGGGCCGCCAGGGAAGGCGGAAAGCGAAGGGCCGGCGCAAGCCGGCCCTTCCTCTTTAGCGGGTACGGGCGCTGGCCCGCATCGTTTCAGACTGCTACTGCAGCGTATTTTCGAAATCGCGGACCTCGCGCTCGGCGCGATCGCGGTCCCATCCGTACTGCTCCTGCAGCTTGCCGGCCAGATACTTGCTGTCGCCCTCGGCCACGTCGAACACGTCGTCGGTCAGTTTTCCCCACTTCTGCTGCGCCTGACCTTTGATCTGGGTCCACTTGCCGGAAATGATGTCCTTGTTCATGCGTTTACCTCGACTACTTACGCGGCAGGGAATGCCGCTACGCGAGCATGGCAGCGACCACCTTCAATCACGGTCAAGAAGTCGTTGCAATCCCGATGCCATGCATTACGCAACGCCCAAAGCAGAACGGGTCGCCTAGGCGACCCGTTCTGCGATTCACTTTGCGGGCTTCCTGACGGAAGCCCTTCGGCGCGGCGCGCGAGGCGACGAGCGCCGTCCAGCGATGGCTCAGTCGTCGGTTGCGCCGGTGTCCTCGGCGGCATCTTCGACCTCTTCGCCGACTTTCTGTACGTCCTGGCCAGCACCTTTCACGGTGTTGCAGGCGGTCAGGGTGCCGGCGGAAAACAGGGCCAACAGCAGCAGGGCAGTCAAACGCTTCATGGAATAATCCTCATCGTTGGTCGGGCCGGGTCGGCACGCAGCTTATGGAACCGCACTGCAGCGTGAAGCCTACGTGGATGCGCCCACGCTGCGCACCCGATCCTGCCCGGACCTTGCCGAGCCCGCGATGAACCGCGCACCAGTGTTCAGGACACAGAAGGCTTGCGCAGGATGTCGAAGCGGTCAGCGCGGATCGGTTCCGCCGGTTTCCTCGGCGGCGCCTTCCACCTTCTCGCCGACCTTCTTCAGATCCTTCCCGAATCCTTCGGTGGTATTGCATCCCCCGAGCACGGCGCCGGCGAACGCCAGCAGCAGGGCCATGGCCAGTACACGCTTCATCTTGAGTCTCCGGTTTGTTGATGGCGATTCGAAAGGTGACGCTCAATCCCGCATCAGGGTCGACTTGCCGAACAGGCTTTCGACCAGGTCGACGGCGACCCGCGCGGTCTCGTTGCGATTGTCCAGCATCGGGTTGAGTTCGACGATATCCAGGGAGCCCATGCGTCCGCAGTCGGCGATCATTTCCATGACCAGCTGGGCCTCGCGATAGTTGGGGCCACCTGGCACGGTGGTGCCCACGCCGGGGGCGATCGCCGGATCCAGGAAATCGACGTCGAAGCTGACATGCAGGTGGGTGCCGGCATCCACGCCCTCCAAGGCCTCTTCCATCACCCGCTTCATCCCGACCTCGTCGATGTAGCGCATGTCGTAGATGTCGAGGTTGTATTCCTTGACCAGGCGCTTCTCGCCCAGGTCCACCGAGCGGATGCCGATCTGGCGGATCTGATCCGGACGGATCGCGGGCGCGTTTCCACCCAGATGCACCAGCGGCTCGGGCCCGATGCCGCACAGGCAGGCCACAGGCATGCCGTGGATGTTGCCGGAAGGCGTCACCTGGCTGGTGTTGAAGTCCGCATGCGCATCCAGCCACAACACCCGCAGCTGCTTGCCGGTTTCGCGGCAATGACGCGCGACGGCGGTGATCGAACCCACGCCCAGGCAGTGGTCGCCGCCGAGCAGGATCGGCAGCCGGCTGGCCTGCAGTTCGGCGCCGACCGCGTCCATGACCAGCCGGTTCCAGGCCACGACCTGTTCCAGGTGGCGATAGCCGTTCACCGGCGGCGCCCAGGGATTGCCCGGGCCGATCAGGTTGCCGCGGTCGGCCACGTCGACGCCACGCTCGGTCAGCGCTTCGCCCAAGCCTGCAATCCGCAGGGCGTCCGGGCCCATCAGGGCGCCCCGGTGGCCGGCGCCGATATCGGTCGGCGCGCCGATCAGCGAGACCGGGGGAAACGACTTCATGGCGAGGCATCCTGTTGCGGCGAGGTCTGGAATTCGAGCCCCGCGGCCTGCCACGCCTGCCAACTCCCCTGCAGCTGGCTCACCTCATGACCATGCTGGCGCAGCAGCGTTTCCGCGAGGCCGGAGCGGCGACCGGTCCGGCAATAGACGACGATCGGCCGATCGCGTCCGAGCGCATCGAGCCGCATCGCCAGCTGGTCGTGGGGAATCAGGATCGCGCCCGGAACATGGCCGGCCGCGTACTCTTCGGGGGTACGCACGTCGAGCACCAGCGGACGTTGCTCGTGGCCGCGCGCGAGCAGCGATGCCAGTTCGCCCGGAGTGACCGGGGTTCCGGCAAGCGCCGCGGGCGCAATGGCCAGCAACAGTGCGAAAGCCCGCAGCTTCGCGGATATGTGCAGCAAGACGCGACTCCGGATGGTGCCGACAGTCTGACTCGAACAGACGACCTACCGCTTACAAGGCGGTTGCTCTACCAACTGAGCTATGCCGGCGTGAAACCGCACGGCGCCGGGCGGCGCTGCGGATGCCCGCGATTCTATCCCAGCCGGGCTTACGCCCCAGTCGCGGCCGTGCATGCGCGCGTCTGTGCCCGGGTCGCGCCGATCATCGCGCGCGCCGCATCGGCGTCGAAGGACGGGCTGGTTTCGACGTCCAGCCACGTGGCGCTGCCGGCGCTGGCCGGCGCCTGAAGCTGCGCCTGGAAACCGGCAGCCTGCAGCGCGGCCTGATGGCGGCGGGCGGCTTCCTCCGCGCCGAACCGTCCAAGGGCGATGCCATTGATGGATGCGCCTTCGCCGATGACGTAATAGTCCTTGAAGCCAGCCGCGTCGATCCGTTGGGCCAACGCCTGCGCAGCGGCGCGATCGGGTTGCGGCGGCATCAATACGGTCCAGGCACCGCCGCGGCGGAGGGTCTCGCTGCGGATGCGTGCACTGCGGGCGCCTTCCGGCAGCTTCGCCTGCGCCCCGGAGGCGGTCGCCGCATCCGGGAACGGTCCGAAGCTGAAACACCGCGCAGCGGTCGCCAGCGGCTGCCCGGTTTCGTCGATGGCCGGTGCCGGCGCATCCGGCGCTGGACCTGCCGGCGGCGGTGCTGGCGTGAACGGAGGTTCGCCGGCCTGCGGAACCGCAACCTGGGCCGATGCTCCAGCGGCCGTTTCCGACACCAGCTGCAGCCGAGGCACGCCGCGGGGGTGCGGCGTCGGTGCCGGTGCAGGCGGATCGGCACGCAGCAGCCACCAGGCGGCCACGCCCAGATTGAGGATCACCAGCAATACGATCAGCGCACGCGCGAACATGCGGCCGATTCTAGGTCACCCCGATGCGTGCCCATCGCGCCAGACCTTCGAGCACCAGACCCGGTACCGGGATCGCCTGCGGCAGATGCGGCAGCAGCGCGGCCATGCCGCCGCCGTGCAGCCACAACGCCGGGGTTGCGCCGACCAGGCGCCGCGCCTCGACCAGGCTGCGTTCGACCAGCGCCAGCGCCGCGCCCTCGCAGCCGGAGGCCAGCGCATCGTCGGTATCGGCAGCGAACTCGACCAGCCGGCCGCCGGTTGCCGGCAGCTGCGCCGCGCGGGCGTGCAGTGCCTCGCGCATCAGCGCCGGCGAAGGCGCGATACGGCCACCCCGATGCAGGCCTCCTGCGTCCAGCAGGTCGATGGTGAGCGCAGTGCCCACGGCGACCAGCAGCACCCCCGTCGCATTGCGGCTATGCGCGGCGGCCAACAGCGCCAGGAAGCGATCGACGCCGAGCCGTGCCGGCTGGGCGTAGGCGATGCGCAATGGCCCGCAGTGCGCCTGGGTCCGCGCGATCTGGATCCGCCCGAAACGCCGGGCAAGCCCGTCGAGCAAGCCGACCGTTGTCGCCGCCGACGCCACGCTGGCCACATGCGCCACTGCGCCCTGGGGGAGCGCAAGTGCAGCGATATCGCCATCGACATGCGCCAGCGCCACGGTCTCGCCGATCTCGCCTCCTGACAGCACGGGCGCGAACTTGAGCCGGGTATTGCCCAGGTCGAACAGCCATTCGCCAGTCGCCTGCACCCTCACGAGGTACGCACGCTGACTTCGCCCGAATGCAGGCGCCGTTCCGTGCCCTCCATCTCCACGCGCAAGGCGCCGTCTTCGGCCACCCCCAGAGCGGTGCCTGCCCGGGCGCTGCCGTCGCCTGCCAGCACCGACACCGTGCGCCCGTACAGCGCGTCATGCCGGGCATAACCCGGCAGGAACGGCGCCAGCCCCTCGCGATCGAACAGATCCAGGGCCGGCAACAGGTACTCGAGCAGGTGCGCGACAAGGGCGCTGCGTGGTGGGACGACGCCGAGCAGGCTGGCCAGGTCGGTCCACGGCTGGTCGATGCCCCCCGCCCGTCCTGGCGGCATGTAGACATTGAGGCCCAGACCAACGACGGCGCGGGCAACTCCCGCCGGTTCGCCGCTCCCTTCCACCAGCAGTCCGCCGAGCTTGCGCCCGTCCGCGACGATGTCGTTGGGCCACTTCAATTGCACATCGGTGGCACCCAGGGCATTGAGTGCGTCCGCCACCGCCACTCCGGACGCCAGACTCAGGCCACCCAGCCGCGCGAGCCCGCCCGCGTAGCGCCGCGAGAGCGACAAGTAGATGTTCGCTGCGAGCGGCGACGACCATATGCGACCCCGGCGTCCGCGGCCGGCGGTCTGACGCTCAGCCAACAGCACTTCCGCCCCCTCTGCCGGAGGTTCGCGGCGCAGCAGCTCGGCATTGGTCGAATCCAGCGACCACGCCACTTCCAGCCGGGCCAGCGCCCCCGCAGCAGATGGGGAAAGCGCCGCGCGGATGCCGGCAACATCGAGCAGGTCCAGCGGCTGGGCGAGGGCATAACCCCGCCCTGCGACCGCGGAGATGGCAACGCCGGCCTCGCGCAGGCTCTGCACCCGCTTCCATACGGCCGCCCGAGTCACTCCGAAGCGGCCGGCGAGCGCATCGCCCGACGCCGGACCTGCGATCAGCTGCTGCAGCAGGTCGTGTTCGTTCATGCAGCCCGCCCGGGAAAGGAAACCGGATTATCCGCCAGCTCGCTTGCCGATCCGGAATTCGACCGATCGGTAGCTATTGCGCCGCAACATGCAACCTTCTGCGCCGCCGCCGCATCCAAGCTATAGTTCACGACGCCCGTCCGCTGGACGAGCCACCAGGGCCGCCGCCATGACCGACCTCTTCCGTACCCGGACCGCACGTGCGCTGCTCCTCGGCGCGTTGCTGACAGTCTCCGTCGGCGCAAGCGCCCGCGATGGACGCATGCACGGGCCCAACGGCGAAGGCGGCACCTGTCCCGACGCGACGATCGAGACCGAAGCCCCGGCACCGGTTGCTTCCAAGCGCCAGCCTATCCGGGAAAAGACCAAGTCCATGCCGATGGTACGCAGCAGCGGCGACAGTGCGGCGCGGCCGCGCTGGCATAGCGTGCTGCCGGGCATGTTCCGCTGACATCGCGCAGCTAGCGTCTGCCTGGGATGCCGCGATCGCTGCTGCGCTTTCTGCAGCGCCGCCCCGAACCGATCGATCCGAAGCTCTGGCGCGACACACAACGCCGCCTGCCGTGGCTCGCGCGACTGGATAATGCGCGGGACGTACGGCTGGGCGTACTGAGCGCGACGTTTCTGCAACGCAAGGCGATCACGCCGCTCGCCGGGCTCACGCTTTCGGACGGCGATCGCGTGCTGCTCGCCGCGCTGTGTTGCCTGCCCCTGCTCGAGTTCGGAGCGGAGGGCCTGCATGGCTGGTCGCAGGTCCTGGTATATCCGGACGCCTTTCGTGCGCACCGGAGCCATGTCGACGCCGCCGGAGTGATGCACGAATGGGAAGACGAGCTCATCGGCGAGGCCTGGGAGCAGGGTCCGCTGGTGCTGTCGTGGGCGGACGTGTGCGCCGATCTCGAAGAACCCGACGCCGGCTATTGCGTGGCGGTGCACGAGATGGCGCACAAGCTCGATGCGCTCGACGGTCTGCTCGATGGCACCCCGCCGCTGCCGCGCGACTGGCAGCGCGAATGGGCGCGCGACTTCCAGAGCGCGTATGACGATTTCGCAGCCCAGGTCGACGGCGGGCGCGAAACGGCCATCGACGCTTACGCGGCCGAGGCACCTGAGGAATTCTTCGCGGTCTGCAGCGAATACCACTTCAGCGACCCGGCCCTGCTGCACGAAACGATGCCCTCGGTCGCAACGCATCTGCGGCGCTTTTACGGACCATCCCCCTTTGGCTGACGCAGGGCGCGCCTAGGCCCGCCTTCGGTGTGTCCGGATTCCACGATGGCGGGCCCGGCCCCGCCCTACAGCCCTGGCGGCAGGACCACTTCGAAGCGCGCGCCGCCCAGTTCCTCCGACGCGCCCACGTGCAGCTCGCCGCGATAGCCGTGCACGATGTCCTGCACGATCGCCAGGCCGATGCCATGGCCCTGCACGCGCTCGTCGCCGCGCACGCCACGTTGCAATACATGTGCGATGCGTTCGGGCGGAATGCCGGGACCGTCGTCCTCGACCACGATGCGCAGGCCAGGTCGGCGGTTGGGTGCGGTCTGCCCGGTGCGCGCGGTGAACAGCACCCGTGACCTGGCCCACTTGAACGCATTCTCCAGCAGGTTACCCAGCAATTCCTGCAGGTCGCCGGGCTCGCCGTGGAAACGCGCGGCCGGGTCGACATCGAATTCGCACAGCACCCCGCGCGAGGCGTGGATCTTTTCCAGCCCCTGCACGATCTGTTCGGCGTGGCCCTCGACTTCCACCGGCGCAGCGAACAGCTTGTGCCCGCCCGACGCGGCGCGGCTGAGCTGGTAGCCGACCATGTCGTTCATGCGCCGCAGCTGGGTATCCAGGTCCTCGCGCAGCTCGGCCTCGCTCGCACCGCTGTCCAGGCGCGTGCGCAGGACCGCCAACGGAGTCTTGAGACTGTGCGCCAGGTCGGCCAGGGTGTTGCGCTGCCGGTCCAGATGCTCGCGCTCGCTCTCGATCAGGGCGTTGATGCTTTCGGTGAGCGGCTCGAGTTCGCGCGGGTGGCGCTCGCTCATGCGATAGGCCTGCCCGCGCTGCACGCGCGCCAGTTCCGACACCACGCGGCGCAGCGGCAGCAGGCTCCAGCGCAGGATCAATGCCTGCAGCAGCAGCAGGATCACCGCCGCGATGCCGAGGTAGCCCCACAGGGCCTGGCGATAGATCTGCACCTGCAGCGGCAGGTTGCCGGCGTCCTCCATCACGTAGATCGTGTAGGGGAATTCAGCCGCATCCCCGCGCGTCGCATCCACCAGCCCGATGCCATAGCGATAGACCTCACCGCTCATGCCGTTGCTGCGCGTGATCGGCAGCGCTTCGCTGAACTGTTCCTCGCGCGGCGCCAGCATCTCGCCCTGCGGCAGGGTCGGACCCTGCGCCGAATTGGAGACCCAGCGCCCGCTGGGCAGCACCACTTCGGCGTACAAGCCGGCACCGGGCCGGTCGAAGCGCGCATCGGGTGGGAGTTCGGGCGGAATCAGACTGCCGTCGC
Source organism: Lysobacter sp. M15 (assembly GCF_022662515.1). Lineage (NCBI taxonomy): Bacteria > Pseudomonadati > Pseudomonadota > Gammaproteobacteria > Lysobacterales > Lysobacteraceae > Lysobacter > Lysobacter sp. M15. The sequence goes on from NZ_JAKPBV010000014.1 coordinate 449,145, forward strand.
GTGCGAACTCGATGCTCTGCGCATAGGCCAGCGCGTAGCCCTTCAACCGGTCGCGAAGGCCATGGCCGGCAACGTCGATGAAGGCGCGATCCAGCGCATAGCCGGTCAGGGCGAGAAACGCCACCAGCCCCAGGCTTGCGGCCCACAGCTGGCGCGATTGCAGGGAGCGCGGCCGCCATCCGAAGCCAGGCGCGCGCGCGCTCATCATGGATGCAATTCCCGCGGGACGGCGATGCGCGCGGGATCAGCCTTCGTTGCTGCGCGGGATGGCGAAACGATAGCCACGGCCGCGCACGGTCTCGATCGGCTTGAGCGTGCTTTCCGGATCGAGCTTCTTGCGCAGGCGGCCGATGAACACCTCGAGCACGTTGGAGTCGCGATCGAAATCCTGCTGGTAGATGTGCTCGGTCAGGTCGGCCTTCGACACCAGTTCGCCAGCATGCATCATCAGATACTCGAGCACCTTGTACTCGTAGCTGGTCAGGTCGACGTTGCTGCCGTTGACGCTCACCGTCTGCGCGGCGAGATCCAGCACCACCGGTCCGCACTCAAGCGTCGGCTTGCTCCAGCCCGCCGCGCGGCGCACCAGCGCATTGATGCGCGCGAGCAGTTCCTCGACGTGGAAAGGCTTGACCAGATAGTCGTCCGCGCCCTGCTTGAGCCCGTCGACCTTGTCCTGCCAGCTCGACCGCGCGGTCAGGATCAGAACCGGAAACTGCTTGCCCTCGTCGCGCAGCGCCTTGATCAGTTCCATGCCCGACATCTTGGGCAGGCCCAGATCGATGATGCCCACGTCGAATGGAACCTCGCGCCCCATGTACAGGCCTTCTTCGCCGTCCTGCGCCGCATCCACAGCGAAGCCTTCGCGCTTGAGGCGCGCGGCCAGGGTCTCGCGCAACGGCGCTTCGTCTTCGACCAGCAGGATTCGCATACGATTCTCCGGAATTGGACCGCCCTCAGCGCGACGGGCATTGCGATGAAGCGGTCAAACGCTTCTCGTTGCGACAGCGTGATGACTCAATCGTCGTCGTCGCGTGTAGGCGGACGCCGTTCGGCGCGTCGCTCTTCGCTGCGACGCCGCTGGGGATCGTCCATGTACACGCGCACGCGACCCCGGTCGTCGAGGACCTTGACCCGGTGCATTTCGCGGCCGTCGAACGGCACGCGTTCGGCACTCAACACCTGCCCACGCGTATCCCGCTCGACCCGGCGCACGCTGTCGGAAAGCGTGTCGTGCCGGTCGCGTTGCGGCTGCGGCGGAAACTGCGGCGCCGGTGGACCGCCGCGGCCGCGACCTTGCGCCCACGCGGCGCCCATCCCCAGCATCAGCAGGGCGGTCAGCACGAGGACCAGGGCAGGCGAACGGGGCATCGGAGAACTCGGTGTTTCCACAGTAGACGACGACAGCATGGGCCAAAAGGCAGGCCCCCTGGGCCTGCGGGCCAGCATGCAGCCGGCTCCAGGTGGATGCGGATTGTCGAAAGGAAGCAGTGAATCCGTCCTTAATTTGCTGAACGGCAGCAATTCAAAGACCTGCCTATAGCGGGCAAGCGGTTGTTTTCAAAAGATTTCTGCGACGCAACACCGGAGCGAGCCGCCCGCGGCCTCGATTGCGTCCAGCGCCACGGCGCGCAACGCGAAGCCGGCGTCCGCCAGCCCCGCCTCCACCTCCTCGCCCAACGCGCCCGCCGCGCCCTCACTCATCCATGCCGCGTCTGAAGTCAGGGCGATCGCATTGCAGGCGAATGCGGCGTGGGCCGCTGGGCCAACGCGCAGCCCATGCTCGTACAGCGCACAGATCGCGTCGGCAACCGCCGGATCGGCGAAACCCGCCGGGCTCAGCAGGGCCGCGCGACCGGCCAGCACCGCGAGCACGACGTTGGTGTGGTATTCGCCCGGCGCCAGGTCGAACAGCAGGGTCGCACGCAGGCCGAACGCGGCGTGCATCAGCGCCGCGCCCTCGGCATCGCAGCGCTCCGACAAACCGCAGAAACCGATGCCGCGCAGGCGGTCGATGACCAGCGCACCGGTCAGCTCGCAAGTGTGCGGCTGCCGCGACAGGTCCACTGTTTCGTAGCCGAGCACCTGTTGGAAGAAGCCGCGGATGTCCTCGCGCCCGGCCTCCCGCTGGCGCACCGGGTGCCGCATCCGCCCAACGATCAGCCTGCCGGGCGCGGTGGCGAACACATTGTTTGGAAACAGCCCGTCGGGCGCATCGGGATCACCGGCGAATCCAACGACCGGGAGCTGGGCCGAAAGCGCACGGTGCAGCTGTCGGTGCTGCGCCATGGCACGCGCCGGCTCGAAATCGGCGGCGGAGGCCATGTAGCGATTGTCGCGCGCCGATTCCGTCGCCAGCGCAAATCCTTCCGGCGCCACCAGGAATGCGGCCCTGGCCGTCGGCGATCCGAAGTCCGTGCGCAAGGTACGGGCACGGTTCACGAAGGCATCGATATCGCGCGTCAGCATCTGTGCGCGCTCATGCCGCGGCGCACTCGCCGGATGCAGTCAGGGCGAGCGCCTGCTCCACCAGCGCCCAGCCCGCGCCCGGGCGGTGCGCGCCTTCGCTGAGCACCTGCCGGAAGGCGCGCCCGCCGCGCTCGCCCGCGAACAGCCCCAGCCAGTGGCGGCTCATGCGGTTGAGCGGCACGCCGCGCGCGAGGTGCGCCTCCACGTAGGGCCGGAGCGTGCGCAGCAGCTCGCCGCGCGTACGCAATGCTTCGCCAAACCAGGCGACATCGATCCGATGCAGCAGATAGGGATCGTGATACGCCGCGCGCCCCAGCATGGCACCGTCGGCATGCGCCAGGTGCGCAGCGGCTTCCGCCGCATCGGCGATGCCTCCATTGACCACGACCTGGAGCTGCGGACGCTCGCGCTTGAGCCGCCATGCCCAGTCGTAGCGCAGCGGTGGCACCTCGCGGTTCTCCTTCGGCGAGAGCCCCTTGAGCCATGCGTTGCGCGCATGCACCACGAACATGCCGCAACCCGCGGCGGCGACGGCATCGACGAAAGCGAGGAAGCGGCCGAAGTCGTGGTCGTCGTCGACGCCGAGCCGGCACTTGACCGTCACGGGTATCGAGACCGCAGCGATCATCGCCGCCACGCTGTCGGCCACGAGCTGCGGTTCGCGCATCAGGCAAGCCCCGAAGCGGCCGGCCTGCACGCGATCGGAGGGGCAGCCGCAGTTGAGGTTGATCTCGTCGAAGCCGTGCGCCTGCCCGATCCGTGCGGCCTGCGCCAAGAGCGCCGGCTCGCTGCCGCCCAGCTGCAGCGCGACCGGATGTTCGACTGGATCCATCGCCAGCAATCTGGTGCGGTCGCCATGGATCACCGCATTCGCGTGCACCATTTCCGTGTACAGGCGCGCATGCGGAGCCAGCAGCCGGTGGAACACGCGGCAGTGACTGTCGGTCCAGTCCATCATCGGGGCGACGGATAACCGCAAAGACGTATCGTGCAACGAGAACTCGCGCATTCGAAGGGATGCCAACATGCGACAGGGCCTAAAAGGCGGTCATCAGGCGTCGGCCACGCTCGATGAGCGATCGCAGCAGTGGTGTCTGGATTCTGACCGGTACGGCGCTAGGTTATACCCAACCCCGTCGGGGAACCCGATCCATGCGCGCAGATCCCGCCGCGCGTGAAGCCGTATCGTTCAATGCAGATGCAGGTTCGGCAGATGATGCGGTCGATCGGGCGTCGGCGCGCATCTTAAAACGGTCTCCTTGCAACGGCCGCCATCGCGCCCGCTCTCACGGCGTTCCGCTGGCGGTCACAGTGCAGGTCAATGCGAAGCTCGCCTGCCCGCCCGCTGGCAGGGTGGGAATCGCTATGCCGGAAGACGATTGCAAGTCCACCACGGTCGGCGTCGCGGGACACACCGCGCCACCGCTGGCGCTGCAGGTCAGCGGCCCGGCGCTGCAGTCCAGCCCGGCCACGGCGGGATCGCGCAGCACCGCTCCGTCCCCAGCCGCGGGACCAGCGTTGGCCACCGTCAGGGTGTAAACGATCTGACCGCCGGACGGGACCGTCGCCGGATCGGCTGTCTTCACAATCGACAGGTCGGTCTGCGGCAGCGGCGTGTTGATCAGATCGCAATCCACCACGTCGCCCATCTCCAGAATATTCAGCACCGGCGGCGAGGCGGGGTCGTACTCGTCGTCGAGCACGGTCTGTCCGCTACCGGTATTGACGCAGACGACGCGCCGCGCGTAGGAATCCAGCGTCGACGCGCTGCCGGGCGCCATCTCCTCGACCAGGGTCAGCGCATTGCCCGACATCGCCATGGTGCCGATGTACGGATAGGCGCCGGTCGCCGCACCGCTGGTGGTGCCAGAAGCGACCGTCAGGCCGTCGACGTTGACAATGCGATAGATGAACTGGTCCGAAGCGTCGACGCGGCCTTCAGGCAGCACCTTGCGCAGGCGCATCGCGCAGCAGCGCACGCCGACCGCGATGCCTTGCCCGGCGGCGGAGTGGATCTGTCCCATCACCGTGAACGGCTGCGCGCTGCCCACCGCCTTCTGTGACGCCAGCACCACGGCATTGGCATCGCTGCCGGCGGTCATGCCCTTGAAGCGAAGACAGTCGACGTAGCTGCCCAGGCAGGCGGAAGCCACTCCTGGATCGAGCGTGGCCGGCGTGCCCTGCTGCACGGCCGAAGCCGGCGCGTTACCCAGCCACTCCAGCACGCTCCAGGGCGATCCGCCTGAGACCACGCCGAAGTCCAGGTACTCGGGGTTGGCGTTCAGACGCTCGGCGTCGGCCACCACGATCTCGAACGGCAGATCGGTCACCTCGGATCCGTCCGGGGCGTACAGACGGATGTCGGCCAGCGTCAGCACGGCGTTGTTGCCGCGCCCGTCCGGCGAATGCAGCGCCGCTGCGTTCGGCGTGAGGATGGTGTAGAAGCCGGAGTTGCCGCTGAAGTTCGAACCCGTCCAGGTCGGCGCCTGGCGCACTGTCAGGCGCGGGTTCGCAGCGCTACCGCCGCTGACGCTGACATTGAGCTGGATCCTGGAGCCGTCTGGCAGATCGAACTCGAGCGGCGCATTGCTCGTTCCGCTCGGCAGGTCCTCATCGATCGCACCAAACTGGAACCAGCAGATGGTGCCGACGTACAGGCCGTTCGAGTTCGGATCGGCAAGGCGGCATTCGTTGGCTGAGGCCATGGGCACCGCGCCCAGCAGCAGGAGCAACGCCAGCAGGGCGCGGGGGAAGGAACCGGCGGCGCTGCCGCCGCGTCGGCGGATCCGGCGTGATGCGAAATCCATGATTGCCGCCCCTGCGGTGATCGTGTATGCGCCGAAGCGTGGTTTCCCGGCTTGTCTGGCCATTAGTAGCTCCCCACGAAGTTGACGAACCAACCCTTGTGGTCGTAGTCGAAGTCGGTCAGGTCGTCGCTGAAGTCGGTGAAGTTGTAGCCGACGCCGACGCGGAAGTTGCGGCCAAGGTCGCGGTCCACGCCGACCAGCCAGCCCTGGCGGGTGCCGCCATCGTCGACGTCCAGCCAGCGGTACTCGGCCAACGCGTGCCAGCGGTACACCAGTTCGTAGCGCACCTGCGCCGCGGCGAAGGTGGTGGCCGAATCGAACCAGTCGCCGGTGCCGCGGCCGAAGCGCACCTCGCCCTCGCGCCGCGCCAGCTTGCCGGCGAACTCCCAGTGCCGGTCGTGGCGGTACACGCCCTCGAACGACAGCACCTGGGACTTCTGGTCGACCTGCGCGCCGCCGACCTGGCCCAGCGTGGCCAGGTCATAGAGATAGGTGTAGCGGCCGAACAGGCCCCAGCGCGTGCTGTTCCACGGCCGGTAGGCGAAACCGAAGTTGCCCTCGATGAACTTCGCGCTCGCCTCCGGGTTGATGTCGTCCTGGGTATCGGCGTAGTTCAGGCGTGCGGCGATCCGCCAGCTCTCGTCGAACTTGTGGGTCAGCCGGTTGGTGCTCACCCACTGGGTGACGCGTTCGGCGCCGGTGTCCTCGCGCAGCTCCAGCTTGCTCTGCCAGGCGGTGTCGCTGGAGGTGTGACCGCCGCTGACGCTGATCGCGCGTCGGTCGACATCGCCGCCGCCGGCGTTGGTCAGATCGCCCTCGCTCAGGGTGAAGCCGACGTTCCAGCCCTGCACCGGGTAGAAGTCCATGCCGAAGGTGTGCGCCAGGCCGCTCTCGCGCCGGCTCTTCAGGAACTGGCTCTCGTTGAACAGGTTGACCTGGTTCGACAGCCGCCAGCGCTGGCCCAGCGTCCAGCCGTTCTGCGCATTGGGGTTGAATAGCGGGTCGTAGTCGCTGCGGTCGGTGGAATAGGTGTAGCTGCCGTAATAGCTGTGCTGCGCCGAACGCCGCCATTCGCCGCTGACCTGGGCCGCGTCGCCGCGGTCCCCGGTGGTCATCTCGGCGCCGAGCGTGGACAGGTTGGCGAAGTTGTAGCGGCCGCCCAGGGAGAAGGCGTCGTTGTCGGCGTAGCGGCCGCCGTCGTCGTCGAGCGTGAGCTGGGCAGTGCCGTACAGGTCGAACGCGGTGCCGAAGCGATGGGTGTAGCGCGCGGCGCCAAGCAGGCCGGCAGCGTCGAGCGCGGCGCGCTGCTCCTCGACCCGGCGCAGCTCGAAGGCCAGCGCGTCGAAGTCGCCGATCCGCCACTCGGCGTTCGCCTGGGCCTGGGTCAGCACGTCGCCCGCGCGCTCGGCGCGGCTGTAGCGCGCGAACACGCCCACGTCCGGCCCGAACTGGCCGAGCACCTCGGCGCCGTACTCTTCGATGTCGGCGCCGGTGTCGAAGCGCGAGATCGAATAGCCGGCATCCACCTGCCGCCACCACGCGCCGGCGCTCCACGGCTGCGCGGTCCAGCCCAGCTCCTCGAAGTTGGCGCGCGCCTCGACCGCGGTGGCCTCGCCCTCGCGCACGCCTTCCGGGTTGAGGCGGGTGAAGCTCAGGCCGCCGTTGTCGGAGAAGAACACCGGCGCGCCGGTGGACTCGGTGCGGCTGTGCTCGAGCTTGAGGTAGGTGCCCTTGCCGGCCTGCAGGGTCACGTCGGCGCCCATCAGGGTGTAGTCCTCGCCCGCGCGGTTCTCGTCCACGTAGGTCAGGCCGACGCCGAGGTGGTCGCCGAACCAGTGCTTGCCGCGCACACCGGCGGTGACCTCGTCGGCGTTGAAGTCGCTGGGCAGCCATTCGTAGTCGACGATCAGGCGCTGCTCGAAACCGTCCAGCGGCGCGTCGCGGGTTAGGGTCGGGATGTTTTCGCGGGTGACCTGGGCCAGCGGCCGGGTCAGCAGCACGCGGCCCTGCAGTTCGTCGATCTCGTAGTCGGCGCCGCGCAGCAGTTCCACGCGCTGCTCGACGCGGCCGGTGGTGCGGTCGCGCACCTCCAGCACCACGCGGTCGGAACCGGGCAGGAGGTCGGTGTGGCGCAGGTAGTACAGGCTGCCGCCGGTGCCGAGGAACTCGCTGTGCCCGGGCGCGGTTTCCGCTTCGGATGCAAACGCGCGCAGTTGCGTGGCCGGATCGCCCCAGGCGTTGGCCATGCGCGAGCGCCAGTTGAACGCGGCGCCGTACAGCGAGCGCACATACTGGCCGTACTCGGTGCCGGTGAGGCCGGTGGCGAAGTTGCCCCACAGGGCCTCGTTCTTGTCCCAGTCCACGCGCGCGTAGAACCGGCCCATGGTGTCGACATCGCGCCAGACGTTGGAGTCGTCGCCGTAGGTCGGGTAATACAGGTCCGGATCGAGGCGGCGGAACACGTCCTGCGGGTCGGCCGAGGTGAAGCCGTCGAACAGATCCTCGAGCGGACGGTTCTGCGTATCCGCCTGGGCGGTGAACAGGTATTTGCCGCCCAGCTTGGCCTTGCCGTAGAAGGCCAGGCGGCCGTCGCTGAGGATGTCGTCCTCGCGCCCGGCCAGTGCCAGCGACTGGCCGGTGCCGCTGGCGCTGTTCTCGTACACGGTGATGTCGGCCAGCGCCACGCCGAAGAAGTAGCGGCCGCTGACGTCCACGTCGAGCGCTTGCGTGATCGGCGGCGTGCCTTGGGCGCCTTGCAGGCCGATCTCGAACCGGTGCCGGCCCACGGGCATCAGGTATTCGGCGACGAACTTGCGTTCCAGGTCGACCGGGTAGTTCTCGCCGTTGATGCGCAGCCCGTAGCCTTCGGGCAGGTTGCGGCCCTGCACGCGCACGCGCGAGCCGTAGATCGGGATGTTCTGCTGGCGCAGGCCGTTGCCTGCGAACGCGTCCTCCACCAGTTGCCGGGTCAGCGCCTGGTCGGCGCTCAGCGCGGTGCCGAGCGCGCGCTCGGCGCCCTCGCGCAGTTGGGTGCGTCCGCGCTCGACCTCGTCGGGGCGCACCAGCTGCAGCTTGCGCGGCGCAGTCTCGTCGAAGTTGCCCTTGTCGTCGTAGGCGCGCAGCACGTACACCAGCTCGTCGCCGTCGCGCACCTGCAGTCTGGCCGGCAGCGCGCCGTCCCATTCTGCCTGCGCGGCGGCCTGCACCGGCAGCGAAAGCTGCATGACCGGCGCGATCAGGTCTGCGTCGTTGCCGCGGTACACGCTCAGCTCGTAGCGCTTCACGAACGCCACGTAGTTGCTGCGCACGAAGAAGCGCACCGGCTCGGCGATGCGGCCGCCGTCGAAGGCGACCATCGCCGGCGCGGTGATGGTGAGTTCCGGCGCGCCCAAGCCCGGGTCCTCGGTGGCCCAGACCGCGCCGCCGCCCGGCAACTGCGCCGAGAATGTGCCTTGGGCCTGCGCGCGGCCCGGCTGTTCGAGCGCGACCGAGACGCGGCGGTCCGGCTGCAGCGCCTGTGACGACGAGCCCGCGCTGGTGCCGGTGGTGGCCGGCTGGTCGTAGCTGCGCGTGCGCACGCGGAACACCAGCTCGCCGTTGCTGTCGCTGCAGGCGTCGCCTGCGCATTCGATCGGCGCACCCGGCTGCGCTGGCACGGTGTTCTGCATCGGCGCGGCGTCCTGCGCCGATGCGGTGGCGCTCATGCCGGCCAGGATGCCGATCAGGGTGGTGTCGAGCAGTTTCATCTTCATGATCCGGATCCCCCTCACTTGCGTTCCGTAGCGACGGGGGCCGTCGGATCGCTGTTTGCCTCGACGCGCACCTTGGCGGCCACTTCCGGGCCGAGCCGCTGCACCAGCGCCTGCTGCACGGCGGTGGCCCGGCGCAGGCCGAGCGCGGCGTTGTAGGCGTGCGAGCCGCGCACGTCGGTGTGGCCGACGATCGCCACCACGCCGCCACCGAGCGTTTCGAGCCGCTGTGCGACCGCGTCGAGCAGACCCTCGAACTCGGGCCGGATGTCCGATTTGTCTGTGTCGAACAGCACCGTGCCTAGCAATGCGCCGCCGGCGTCCACGCCCGCGACCAGGCTGTGCGGGTCGTTCACCTCGGTGCGCAGGACTACGCTCAGCCTGGCCTGCGCCTGTGCGTCCACTTGCGCCTTGAGCGCGTCGCGCACCGCCGCGGCACGCGCGAAGGCTAGGGCTTCGCTGTCGCCATCGGCGGTGATCACCACTTCGCCGCCGCGGTACGCATCGACCTTTTCGGCCATCCGCTCAATCGCGGGCAGGTAGGCTTCGCGCACCTCGGCGCTGCCCGGGGCGAAGATCACCTCGCCCAGCTCCAGTTCCACCTTGCGCTCGCCGCCTTCCAGCACCTGCACCGGCAGCCGCACGCCGAAGTCGAAGCGCACCGGGATGCCCGGGGTCACGCGACGCAGGCGCGGGTTCTCGGTGGTGAACACCGTGCCCGGAGGCAGCGTGGCCGGATCGACCTTGAGGATGAAGTTGCGGCCGTGGCCCCAGTCGCCACCCCAGACGTCGGCCAGGTGGTAGCGGCCGTACTGGTCGGTCTCGATCAGCAGGCCTTCCACCGAGGCGATGCGCACGCCGGGGATGCCGCGCTCGTCGATACCCTGGTTCGAGATGACATAGGCCACCTCGAAGCCGCCCTCCACCGCGGACACCGTGCGCTCCACTGTCGGCTCGGCCACGGTCAGGCCCTTGGCGGCTTCGCCTGCGCGCTCCACCCTCGTGTTGCCTGCGGCATCCATGCGCACGGTGACGCCCTGGGCGCTGGTCAGCACGAAGTCGTCGGTGAACTCGGCCGAGGTCAGGCGCTGGCGGAGCGTGATGCGATGCGCCTGCACCGGATCGGCTTCGGACTGGCGGGCGGAGATCGCGCCCACGTCGACGCCGTGCAGCAGCGGCGCGCTGGCGTCGGCCAGCGGCTGCGGGCCGTCGCCGCGGTCGATCGTGGTCGAGCCGGCGATGTAGGCGCCCGGCGCGAAGCCGCCCTGCACGCGCACGTCGACCAGGTCGGCGCGATCCTGCCAGCCGTCGCCGTCGCGGTCGTCGAACACCGTGCCGAAGATCAAGCTGTCGTCGAGCAGCGGATCGGTGTCGAGCGCGACCTGCGCGGTGGCGACGTTGGAGACCGGATCGCCCGACTCGTCCACGGCCACCGCCTCGTTGACGTGCACGCCCGCGCGCACGCCGGCGCCCACGCGCAGCAGGTAGACGATGGTCGCGTGTGCACCAGCGTCGATGTCGAGCCCGCCGATGCGCAGCGGATGCTTGCCGTCCAGCGCGAAGCCGCCGTCGCCGTCGGCGACCGCCATCGATCCTTCGACGTAGCTGAAGCCGGCCGGCGGCGTATCGACGACGACGGCGCCGGTCACGTTCACCGCGCCCACGTTCTCCACCGTCAGCGTGTAGCGGACCAGGTCGCCGATGGCGACGTCGCGCACGCCGACGGTCTTGACGATGCGCAGCTGCACGTCGTCGGACAGCTCATGGCGGGTGTCGCAGTCGCTGCACTCCGGCGGCGGCTGGCCCTGCCCGCCATCGGACTGGCCGATCACCACGTTCTCGACCGTGCCCGAAGCCGCGGCGGTCACCGTCGCCGGGTAGGCGAAGATATAGGCGCCCGGCACCGAGCCGGCCGGCAGCACGCAGACCACGTTCGCGCCTTCGGCCGTGCAGCCGGCAGGCAGCGCGCCCACGGCCAGGCCCGGTCCGGGCGTGTCGATCAGGCGCACGTCCACCAGCGTCGCCGAGTTCTCGATCGTCGCGGTCAGCGTGTACTCGATGGTGTCGCCGACGGCGACCTCCTGGTCCTCGCCCGGAGTGGCGCTCTTGGCGAGGACCACACGCGGGGAAACCAGCTGATGTTCCGTGCTGCAGGTCGTGCACGCCGGCGGCTGACCGCCGGTACCGGTGCCGCCGGTGGCGGCGACCACGTTGCTCACGATGCGCGCTGCATCGGGATCCACCGTGGCGGTGTAGTTCAGCGGGTACGTGCCCGGCACCGTGCCCGCGGGCAGCGTGCAGGTCAGCGCGCCCGTGCAGGCGAACGCGCCGGCGCTGGTCACTTCGGCGAAGGTCAGGCCCTCGCCCGGGGTGTCGCTCAAGGTCAGCGTGTCGATCGTCGCCGAGTTCCCGACCGTCACGGTCAGCGTGTAGACGATGGTGTCGCCCGCGCGCACTTCGGTGCCGCTGCCCGGGTTGGAGGACTTCGCCACCCTGATCACCGGCGCCACCACGACGTGTTCGGTCGTGCAGGTGGTGCACTCCGGATCCGGATCGCCGCCCGGCGGATTGCTCGCCGTCACCGCGTTGCGCAGCGTGCCGGCGGCGTCCGCATCGACCGTCGCGGTGTAGCTCACCGGGTATGTGCCCGGCACCGTGCCCACGGGCAGCGTGCAGGTCAGCGTGCCGGTGCAGGTGAACGCGCCCGCGTTCGTCACTTCGCCGAAGGTCAGGCCTTCGCCCAGCGTGTCGGCCAGGGTCACCGCCTCGGTCGTCGCCGAGTTGGCCACCGTCACCATCAGCGTGTAGGTCAGCGTGTCGCCCGGCGACACCTCGCTGCCCGGCGCGGGGTCGGCGCTTTTGACTACCGCGATCGAGGTTTCGTCCAGTTCGTGCTCGGTCGTGCACGACGTGCAATCTGGGTCCGGATCGCCGCCCGGCGGCGTCGATGGCACCACCATGTTGCCCACCGAACCGGTTGCATCGGCATCCACCGTGGCGCTGTACGCGAAGGCATGCGGACCCACCGCGGCACCGGCCGCCAGCACGCAGGTCACCACCTGGCCGCTGGCCGTGCAGCCGGCCGGCAGCGCGCCGGCAAGCGTCAGGCCGTCGCCGAGCGTGTCGGTCAGCGTGATCGCCTCGGTCGTGGGGGCGTTCGCCACCGCCACCGTCAGCGTGTAGGCGATGGTGTCGCCCGGGCTCACCGTCGCGCCCGTTCCCGGGTTCGACGTCTTCGTCACCGCGGTTTCAGGCGTCAGCGGATGCTCGGTCTCGCAGCTCGTGCAGCCGGGGTCCGGGTCGCCGCCCGGTGGCGTGGTCGGCACCACCACGTTGCCGACCGAACCGGTCGCGTCGGCGTCCACCGTCGCGCTGTACGCGAAGGCGTGCGAGCCCACCGCGGCACCGGCCGCCAGCACGCAGGTCACCACCTGGCCATTCGCCGTGCAGCCTGCAGGGACCGTGCCGGCGAGCGTCAGGCCGTCGCCGAGCGTGTCGGTCAGCGTGATCGCCTCGGTCGTGGCCGCATTCACCACTGTCACCGTCAGCGTGTAGGCGATGGTGTCGCCCGGGCTCACCGTCGCGCCCGTTCCCGGGTTCGACGTCTTCGTCACCGCGGTTTCAGGCGTCAGCGGATGCTCGGTCTCGCAGCTCGTGCAGCCGGGGTCCGGGTCGCCGCCCGGTGGCGTGGTCGGCACCACCACGTTGCCGACCGAACCGGTCGCGTCGGCGTCCACCGTCGCGCTGTACGCGAAGGCGTGCGAGCCCACCGCGGCACCGGCCGCCAGCACGCAGGTCACCACCTG